>NZ_JBIVNJ010000038.1:0-74726 GCF_044753585.1 Streptomyces sp. NPDC088354
GTCCTCCCAGCTCGTCGTCGATCTTCACGTACAGTGCGGTCAAGAGGGTGTTCAGGTCTTGCGTCACAACATGATCTTGAACACCCTCTGTTCATGCCTGATCGTCGGCCCAGCACATAGGACTTACTCGTCTAGATGGGACTGCCCGTCAGTACCCTATGAGGCATTGGTTCCCACGCGTGAGGATGTGGCATCCGGTGAGCACCCCTGCGGTTTCCGACTTCTACTGCGACCAAGCGCTCTCCGGACTCACGCCCGTCACAGTGGTGGCGGAGACAGAGACGGTGCTCGCCTTCGAGCACACGCGACCGTCCCATCCCGTCCACATCGTGGTGGTACCCAAGGCGCACGTCCCTTCGCTCGCGGATCTCGGCGAGGAGGGCCCGGTGCTGCTGACCGACGTCATGATGGTGGTCGGCGAGGTCGCGGCGAAGGTCTCCGCCCAGTACGGCGCTTGTGCTGTGATCACCAATCTTGGCCGGTATCAGGAGTCGCAGCACTTCCATGTCCACGTCACCTACCGAGGTGATGACGACCGGCCGCACCCCGAGGGCTGCTGAGCCACGACTGCCTCTGAGGGACGGGGTCTGGCCGTGAGCGGTCGACGATGAGCTGGATCGTCGGTCCCCTCACCGCGGTCCGTCGAATCCGGTTCCGTCAGCCGCCCCCATTGAGGGCCCGCACGCTGACGGAATCGATCGCGCACCGGGACGAGTCCACCTGGGACGGCGTCCCAGGCGCCGGCGCGGTCATCGCGCCGTCGCCGCGGGACGAGCCGGGTCGAGAATCCGGCAACCCACCCCCGGGGGTTGGCGCCTGCTCGAAGTGGCCTCGAAGGACACGTGCGAACAGCCCCCAGTGGCCCGATCAGGCCTGCGCGCCGTATTGACAGCCATCTGCAGTGGATCACTAATGGAGCCCGCAGTGAATGGATTCATTCGGCCCGCTGTCTGCACAGCGGATCAGGTGTCACCGGCCAGACGGGAACGATTACTTGCTCATATCACGAAAGCTCACGCGATGCGGGCGGCACAGAGTTACGGCGGTCCTGACGGTGCTGAGCCTTGCGGTGCTCACCATGCTGGGGACGCAGGCGTCGGCCGCCGCACAGACGCCGACCGGCGCGACGCGCCCGGTGGCGGACACCGCCAGGGACAACGGCCTGTCCACGGAGCCCTCCTGCTCCACGCCGAAGAGGAATGAATTCGCTTGTTTCGCCCTGCGCCGCACGGACCTCGCGGTCGCCAGTCGGGCGGCGGAGCCGGCCGGATACGGCGCCGGGGACCTGCGGAGCGCCTATGACCTGCCGTCCAACGGCGGCAGGGGCCAGACCGTCGCCGTGGTCGCCGCGTACGACGACCCCACCGCCGAGCAGGACTTAGCGGTGTACCGGCAGCAGTACGGACTGCCGGCCTGCACGACCGACAACGGCTGCTTCCGCAAGGTCGACCAGCGCGGCGGCAGCGACTACCCCCAGCCCGATCCCGAATGGGCGGGCGAGATCTCGCTGGACCTGGACATGGTCTCGGCCGTGGCACCGAACGCGCGCATCCTCCTGGTCGAGGCCGACAGCGCCGACCGCGAGAACCTCGGGGCCGCGGTCGACCAGGCCGTCGCGCTCGGCGCCAAGTTCGTCTCCAACTCCTACGGTTCGTATTACGACAGTTATCCCGGGGGCGGTGAGGACCCCGCCGAGACCACCGACACGCACTACGACCACCCCGGTGTCGCCATGGTCGTCGCGTCGGGCGACCTGAACTACGGGGTCCCCTATCCCGCCGCCTCCCCGTACGTCACCTCGGTCGGCGGCACCTCCCTCGCACGGGACCCGAGCGCTCCGCGCGGCTGGTCGGAGTCGGTTTGGAGCAACGGGAACGACGGCACCGGCTCGGGCTGCTCCGCCTACCAGGCGAAACCGGCCTTCCAGAAGGACACCGGCTGCCCCCGGCGTACCGTCGCGGACGTCTCGGCCGTCGCCGATCCGGCAACCGGGGTGGCGGTGTACCAGACCTACGGGCAGAGCGGCTGGCAGGTCTACGGAGGGACGAGCGCGGCCACGCCGATCATCGCCGGGGTCTACGCGGCCGCCGGAACGCCGGCGGCCGACAGCTACCCCAACTCCTACCCCTACGCCGCCGACAGCGGCCTCAACGATGTGACCAGTGGGTCCAACGGCGAGTGCGACCCGTCCTATCTGTGCACCGCGGGGCCGGGATACGACGGGCCGACCGGACTCGGCACTCCACGCGGCCTGGGCGCGTTCCGCGGCGGACCGCGCGGGGCGGTCTCCGGGACGGTGACGGACTCCGAGACGGGCGAGCCGCTGGCCGGTGCCGCGATATCGGGCGGTGACGTCGTGGTGCACTCCGACGCCTCGGGGGGCCTACACGCTGTCTTTGCCGGCCGGAACCTACGACATCGACGTCGAGGCCTTCGGCTACGCGACCATATCCACACCAGAGGTTGTGATCGCCGACGGGGCCGCGCTGACGAGGAGCTACGCGCTTCACACGGTGCCCAGCCGCACGATCACGGGGAAGGTCACCGACGGTTCCGGGCACGGCTGGCCGCTCTACGCCAAGATCGTCGTGGACGGCTCGCCCGGTGGCCCGGTGTGGACCGACCCCACCACCGGCGTGTACAGCGTCACGCTCCCCCAGAACCGTGCGCACACCCTGCGGATCACCACCTCCCTCCCCGGCTACGAGGAGGTCGCCCGGCACCTCGCTGCCGGCACGTCGGCGCAGAGGCTCGACATCCCGGTACCCGCCGACGTCTGGTCGGCCGGCGCCCCCACCTACGCGCCGCGGCTGACCGGCCCGACGCAGGAGTTCACCTCCACCGACTCCGCGCCCGAGGGCTGGTCGGTCGTCAACGCCGAAGGTACCCAGGGCGGCTGGGCGTTCGACGATCCCGGATCGCGGCCCAACACCACCGGAGGCGACGGCGGTTTCGCGGTCGTGGACAGCGACCACTACGGCTACCCGGCCACCCAGGACTCCAGCATGGTCAGTCCGCGGTTCGACTTCACCGGCGTCGCGGCCCCCGAGCTGGCCTTCGACACCGACCTCGTGCCCTTCCTCGGTCAGACCGCCGACCTCGACGCCAGCACCGACGACGGCAGGACCTGGAAGAACGTCCGTTCCCTGACCGACGACGCGGCCGGCCCGACGCACCTCGACGTGCCCCTGGCCGCGTACGCGGGCAAGCCCTCGGTCAGACTGCGCTTCCACTACACCGCCTCGTACGCCCTGTGGTGGGCCGTGGACAACGTCGTCATCGGAGGCCGGGAACTCACCCCCGCACCGTCCGGACTGATCACCGGAACCGTCACCGACGCCAACACCGGGACGGGGCTGGCATCCGCCGCCGTCACCGCCCGCGACGAGCCGGGCCTGAGCACGATCACGGCGGCGACACCCGACGACCCGAACCTCGGCGACGGCTTCTTCACGCTCACCGCGCCTCTGGGCCGGCACGCCCTCACGGCATCGACACCGCGCTACACCGAGCGGACCAGGACGGTCACGGCCCGCGCCGACACCGTCGTCGCCTCGTCGTGGAAACTCGCGGCGGGTCAACTGTCCCTGACGACCGACCCGATCGAGGCGACCGCGATCCTGGGCAAGAGAGCGACGCACCAACTGACCGTCACCAACACCGGAGGCGCGCAGGCCACCTTGACGGTGGCGGAACGGGCGGGCTCCGGCGGCACCGACCAGGGCGCACCTCTCCACCGCGTCACCCAGCGCCTGCTCCCGTCGTCCGGCACCGACGGCCACTCCGCGCAGATCGACGGCCGCACGACGCGGACCGCCGGGCGCGCGGCCGCCCCTGCCGCGGCCGGGCCCTCGGGTGACGCATGGAAGCCCGTCGCCGACCTGCCCACGGCCATCATGGACAACGCCGTCGACACCTACGACGGCAAGGTCTACTCGGCCTACGGGTACGACGGCGAGGACGACACCGGCGACCTGTACCGTCTCACCCCGGACACGGGAACCTGGACCCGGCTCACCTCGTCCCCGCACCCGCGCCGCGCGCCCGCCCACGGTTTCATCGACGGCAAGTTCTACGCCGCCGGCGGCTGGGGCAGCAGCACGGGGGGCATCGACCCGGGCCTGGACATCTACGACCCAGTCCGCAACACCTGGAACAGCGGCGCGAAGGCACCCAAGGCCTACGCCGGATCGGGAAGCACCGTCCTGGACGGCAAGCTGTACACGATCGGCGGTTGCGCGGCCACAAGCTGCGGCACGACCGACGCATCCGTCTACGACCCCCGGGCCAACCGCTGGTCGGAGATCGCCCCGTACCCGGAGCCCATCGCCTGGCAGTCCTGCGCCGCCATCGGAACCAGGATCTACTGCGCGGGCGGGGAGAGCGGAGGCGCCGTCGCCGTGTCCTCCGCGTACGTCTACAACCCCGCGACGGACACGTGGTCGGCGCTGCCCGACATGCCGATCCCGCTGTGGGGGGCGGCGTGCACCGCGGCCAACGGACTGCTGCTGATCTCCAGCGGAGTGACCGACGACAGTCAGCTCACGAACCAGGGCTTCGCCCTCGACCCCGCTACCGCCACGTGGGACGCCCTGCCCCACGCCAACACGAGCACGTTCAGGAGCGGCGGCGCGACGGGCTTCTACAAGGTCGGCGGCACGGTCGACGCCTACGAGCTCTCCCCCACCACCACCGTCGAGCTCCTGCCCGGCTACGACTGGGTGGGACTGTCGGAGGTCAGCTGGCTCGGCGAGTCCACCAAGAAGATCACCCTGGCCCCCGGTCAGAAGGCGCAGCTCACGCTCACCCTCGACACCACGGCGCTGGAGGTCGCACAGCCCAGCGACTTCGGCGCCCGGCTCGCACTGTTCACCGACACCCCCTACGCCCTGCCCGACATCCCCGTCTCCCTGCACGTCAGCCCGCCGAGAACGTGGGGCAACATCAGCGGAACGATCCTCGGGGCGACCGCCACGGGAGGCACGGCCCCTCTGCCCGGCGCGACCGTGCAGATCGACAGCTGGGCCGGCTCCCACACGCTCACGACGCGTCCGGACGGCACCTTCGGGCTGTGGCTCGACACCCGTGACAACCCGCTGACCGTCATCGTCGCCAAGGACGGCTACCGGCCGACCGTGGCCACGGTGCGGCTCCAGAAGGCAGTCACCGTCACTCACAACGTCACTCTGAAGCGGTCGTAGCGGCCGCGGCCTTGGCACGTCGGCGCTCTTGCGCCCGCAAGCGCGTCATGCCGACGGTCCGCCGAACCTCCCCCCAGGGGGCGGTCGGCGGACCTCGGCCGTACCGCCGCCGCTCCGTGTCCTGCTGACGCGCATACGCCGGCGTCACGTGATCGTGCCCGGCCGATCACGCGAACGACGAGGCCCTGCTCACGATCCGCAAGCCATGGGCCCGTCATGATGGTGGGATGTAAATTCCCCGAGTCCATTCGGTTGCCTGTCAATTCCCACTGACAGCGTGTGAGACGGCCACAACCCAGCCATCGAGGCTCCCATGAGAAGGTACGGGAGGGTTGCGAATCGAGTGCGGGGCGAGCACAACCTGCACAGTCGTGACGAAAAGGGACGGTGTCCCTGACATAACTTCCGGAACAATCCGACATCAGGGGTGACCTGCCTGCGCGGGCCACTGGTAGAAGCGTGGTGTCATCGGTCGTGCCACGCCCGGAAACAACGTCGACTACATGTCAACTTGGTGTGAATTCAGGCAACTCGAGCCCAGTACATTACTCCGCGCAGGGCTGATCTCTTCAGCCGTTCATCAACTCCGGAGTTACTGTGAGGCTCTCCCATCCCCGAAGACATGCGATGTATGCGGGCGTCGCTCTTCTCGTCGCTCTAGTGCCGCCTGTCACGGCCCACAGTGCTGCTGCTCTCACGCAATCGCCCACAGCGCCGACGGCCCCGAGCGACAGCACGCCCCACGCGCCGGCCACGGTGACACTGATCACGGGCGACAAGGTGACGGTGACTCCCGGAGCCGCCGGGACGGCTCCCGAGGTGAGCGTCAAGCGCGCACCGGGTGCGACGGGTTCGGTCCGCGTGTCCACCGAGGGCACGGGCACCTACGTGTACCCCGAGGAGGCCACGACCTACATTGCGGCCGGTCGGCTCGACAAGGAGCTCTTCAACGTCACCCAGCTCATATCCCAGGGCTATGACGACAAGCACACCAGTGAACTCCCGCTGATCCTCACCCACACAAAGGATTCAGCCACCCTCGCGGACGGTGCCGCGAAGAGCAGGACCACCCAGCCCGACGCAGCGCTTCCGGGCACCGAGACCACGCTGAACCTCCCCGCCGTCCACGGCGAAGCGGTCCGCACCCACCGGTCGAAGGCTGCCGCCTTCTGGTCGGCTCTCACCGGTCCGGCCCGGCACCAGGCCAAGCCGTCGACGGACCGGGACAGCGGCACGCCGGACACCGCGGTGGCGCCGCCCTTCACCGCGGGCGTCGACCAGGTCTGGCTCGACGGCCAGGCAAAGGCCACCCTCGCCGACTCCACGGCGCAGATCGGGGCCCCGGCTGTCTGGGCTGCCGGCGGCACCGGCGCCGGGGTCCGCGTCGCCGTTCTCGACACGGGCATCGACGCCGAGCACCCCGACTTCGCGAAGCGCATCGTGGCGTCCCGGAGTTTCATTCCGGGCGAGAGCACCGCTGACGTCCAAGGGCACGGCACCCACACCGCTTCGACCGTCGCGGGGACCGGCGCCGCGTCCGGCGGCACCGAACGGGGAGTCGCCCCCGAGGCCGATCTGCTGGTGGGCAAGGTCCTCAACAACCAGGGGTACGGGCAGGACTCCTGGATCATCGCCGGCATGGAGTGGGCGGCACGGACCGAGCACGCCAAGGTGATCAGCATGAGCCTCGGCGACTCGACCCGGCACGGCCAGAACGATCCGGTCAGCCAGGCACTGAACAAGCTGACCGCCGAGACGGGCGCACTCTTCGTCGTGGCCGCGGGCAACGGAGGACCCGGCCCCTACACCCTGGGAGCGCCGGGGACCGCGGACGCCGCGCTCACCGTCGGTGCGGTCGACCAGTCCGACGTGCTCGCCCCGTTCTCCAGCGCCGGGCCGCGTCTGCTCGACGACGCTCTCAAGCCCGACATCACCGCGCCCGGTGTGGGTGTGCTGGCAGCGCGCTCGCACTACCTCAACGACGGGAGCGAGGGCTATTACCGGTACCTCGACGGCACCTCCATGGCGACTCCGCACGTCGCCGGGGCCGCTGCTCTGCTGGCGCAGAAGCATCCCGAGTGGACCGCGCAGGACATCAAGAACACCTTGATGAGCACCAGCATGCGGACCCCCGACTACACCCCCTACCAGGCCGGCACCGGCCGGGTGGCGCTGCCCTCCGCCTACGACGCCGAGGCCTTCGCCACCGGGTCGGTGGACGCGGGACTGGTCCCCTGGTCGTCCACGGCGGACCGCCGGCCGATCTCACGCACGATCACCTACACCAACGTCACGGGCAGTCCCCTCAAGCTGGATCTCTCCGTCGACGCGGGCAGCTCTCCCGCGAAGGCCTTCGCGCTGGGCGCCGCCCATGTCACCGTGCCGGCGCACGGGACCGCGCAGGCCGAGCTTGTGGTGGACCCGAAGGGGCTCTCCCCGGGTCAGTACTCCGCGCAGGTCATGGCGAGCGGCCGCGGTCCGGCCGGCCGCGTCACCGTGCACACGGTTGCGGGTGTCTCCGTCGAACCCGAGAAGCACAACCTCACCATCAAGCTGAAGGACCGCTCCGGCCGGCCCATGAGCGGTGCGGTTCTGATCACGGGTGACAACGGTGCCGACTCCAGTGTGTACGTACCCGAGGACGGGACGCTCACCAGCCGCTGGATCCCCGGCACGTACACGGTCCGCAGCTACGCGGACGTGCAGGGCCTGCACGGGCCCCACTCGCTGGGAGAGGCCGTGCTGGTCGATCCGGAGGTCGATCTGACGTCCGACCGGACGGTGGTGCTCGACGCCTCGCAGGCCCGCCAGGTGAAGGTGGCGACACCCAAGCCGACCGCCGTCGTCCAGAGCAGGATCGACGTCTGGCGCTCCTTCACCTCGACCGAGCCCGACCCGGCCGCCGAGGACATGTTCGACGCGGTGTTCCCCCCTGTCGCCTACGACAGCCTGTGGGCCCTGCCGACCAAGGGCAAGGTGAAGAAGGGCAGTTTCGCGTTCGGCACCAGGTTCCGCGCGGAGCAGACGCCACTGGCGGTGTCGTACGGCGGACATCACCTCGACGACGCGCTGCTGCAACCCGGCACCAAGGCGCTGCCTGACGGCACCTCCCACCTGGACGCCGTCTTCGCCGGCGACGGTTCGCGGGCCGACTACGCCGGTCTGTCGGCACGCGGCAAGGCCGTGGTCGTCCGCCTCGGCGACGTGGTCTCCACGGACCAGGAAGCGGCGGCCGCAGAGGCCGGCGCCGCGATGCTCGTGGTCGTCAACAGGGAATCCGGCCGCCTGGGCGACCTGTGGTACGGCAAGCCGGACTTCACGACGACCGGGCCGGTCCCGGTCGCGTCGGTGACCCTGGACGAGGGCGAGGAGCTGATCAAGGAGATCTCCAAGGCCGGCAAGAAGCAGGTGAAACTGGCGGTGGAGGTCCACGCCACGCCCGAATACCTGTACGACCTGGCCGACTACCACATCGGCGCGGTGCCCGAGGATCCCTCCGCCGACACCGATCCCCGCGACCTCGCCCGGATCGACCTGGACTTCGCGCTGGCTCCCGGTCAGGCCGGCGTCGAGAAGCGGAACGACTATCCCCCGTACCAGTTCCCGGGCGAGTCCTCGCTCCAGTGGCCGGGCACCGTGCACCTTCCGTTCCCGTCGGCTCCGGTCGTCGCGGGGACGCGCACCGACTGGGTCTCCGGCAACGGTGTCCGGTGGCAGCAGTTCGCCGCGGTGAACTCGTACACGACGCACACCGACACGGTGACCTTCACGCCGGGCAGCAAGCAGGAGGACCGTTGGTTCGGTCCCGTCACCCGGCCGCGCCTGCTCAGCGACGACGTTCTGCACCGCTTCCCGGACGGGGGGTTCGGCGCCGACATCGACGGAGGCGGTGACGCGGGATCCGCGCACAACGGCGCGTCCACCCACTTGACCGCGTTGTACCAGGGCGACCGGAAACTGGCCGAGACCCCCTTCCCCAGCCTCAACGTCGGCGACGTGGCACCGGAGAGGCTTCCGTACCGGCTGGTCGTCGACACCACCGGCGACCCGGCAGGCGGCCCCTACTCCTCCACCACCCACACCGAGTGGCGCTTCACCTCCGGCGCGGTCACCGAATCGCAGGCGATCCCCCTGGTCCAGCTGGACTACACGACGGACCTCGACCTTCAGGGCCGGGCGAAGCGCAAGACGGACATCGCCATCGAGCCCACGGTGGTCGGCGGATCCACCGCGAAGGACGCGGTCTCCTCGGTCCTGCTCGACGTCTCCTACGACGACGGAAAGACCTGGCACGCGCAGAAGCTGAAGGAGAAGAAGGGAGCGTGGCAGGCGTCGCTGACCGCGCCCTCCGCAGCGGAGTACGTGTCGCTCCGGGTCACCGCCGCCGGGCAGCAGGGTGGCGGTGTCACTCAGACCATCACCCGGGCCTTCGGCCTCAAACCGTGAGGAAGGCGAGGTGAGGCTGAACTGAGGGGCCCGTCGGCCGGACCCGAGGGGAGGGGCTGAATGGCCCCTCCCCTCCCCCTCCCTCCCCGACACCGGAGGCCGGCGAAGCTGGACCGACCGCGAGAACGGCAGAGCCCTGCTGTCCGATCCGGCGGCTACGGGCCCCCGACCTGGTGCCGGGCCGGCACCTTCACCGCCCCGGTCACGGAAGGAGAAAGCCCGGCTCGCCGCGCAGCTGTGCCGTGTCCATCTGCGCCTTCTGCAGTCCTCCCGACCAGTCCCAGTTCACCGCCTGCCAGCGGGTGAACTGGTCCAGGACCCACATGCCGGACTGCCGTGAGCCGTTGCCGGAACGCCCGTTCCCGCCGAACGGCAGATGAGCCTCCGCGCCCGAGGTGGTGTTGTTGACGCTGACCATGCCGGAGCGTATGGCGCCGCTGAAGCGGAACGCGGTGGCGGCGTCCCGTGTGTAGATCGCGGAGGACAGACCGTAGCCGGGCAGCTCGGCGAGCTCGACCGCCTCGTCGAGGGTGCGGAAGGTGGTCACACCGACCAGCGGTCCGAAGGTCTCCTCCGTGAAGAGCCGGTCGTCGGGCAGGACTCCGTCGACGATCACCGGGTGGTAGTACAGGCCCCGGGAGGGGTCACCGCGGAAGCCGGACCGGGGGGCCGCGGCGGTGATCCGGCCGGTGGCGGTCGAACCGAGGACCCGGTGGGCGTCGCGGATCCAGCCCAGATGCTCCTCGTGGTTGCGGGCGAACCGGTCGTCCATCAGCGGGCCGTAGAGCACGTCACCGTCGGCCGGGTCACCGATCACCGCGTCCTGGGCGGCCTGTGAGAAGCGCTCCAGGAAGGCGTCGTGGACGTCCTCGTGGACGATCACCGTCCCGAGCGATGTGCAGCGCTGGCCGGCCGTGCCGAAGCCGGAGAACAGGGCACCGTGCACCGCCAGGTCGAGGTCGGCGTCGGCGCACACCACCATGGGGTTCTTGCCGCCCAACTCCAGGCAGGGCGACTGCAGATGGCGGCCGCACAGCTCGCCGATCCGGGTGCCGACCGCGCTCGAGCCGGTGAAGCCGACCTTCTGCACCCTGCCCGCCGCCAACGCCCGCTCCAGCCCGGCGAAGGTTTCCCGCCCGTCGGCCAGCACGAGATTCAGCACGCCCTGCGGCAGCCCGGCCTTCTCACAGAGCGTGAACAGCGCGTGGGCGCTCGCGGAGGCGTATTCGGCCGGTTTCCAGACCACCGTGTTGCCGGTGAGCAGCGCCGGGACCAGGTACCAGGACGGGACGGCGACCGGGAAGTTGCCCGCGGTGATCACCAGCGCCGTGCCCAGCGGCCGGCGGTAGGTCGCCAGGTGCTTGTCCGGCATCTCGGAGGGCACCGTCTGGCCGTACAGGCGGCGCCCTTCCCCGAGGAAGAAGTCGCAGGTGTCGATGATCTCCTGGACCTCTCCGAGCGACTCCCGGTACGGTTTGCCGACCTCGCGGGTGACCAGGGCCGCCAGTGCCTCCTTGTTCTGTTCCACCAGGCGTCCGAGGGCGGCCACCACCCTGCCGCGCACCGGCGCCGGGACGGCGGCCCAGGCGGGCTGGGCCTCGTTGGCGGACGCGAACGCCGCGTCGAGGATCCGGGCGTCCGCCAGCTGGACGAAGGCCACCGTCCGGTCGGTGCGCGACGGGTCCACCGACGCGTACAGCCGCGGGTCGTGGCCGTGCGTGGACAGCGGCTTGCCGCCGACGACGGAGGTGATCTCGGGCGTTGTCACGTCCAGCATCCCTTCGGTGGTCCTCAATGGTTGTCCTGGGCCGGCGCTGACAGCGGGACGACCCGCTTGATCTTGCCGCTGGCGCGGTCCGGGAGCAGCGCGTCGACCCGTTCGCAGCCGACGCGGACGTCCCGCAGCCCCGCCTCGCCGGAGACCAGCTCGGTGACCCGGTCACGCACCCGGCGCTCCAGTACCGTCCACCGCGCGCCCTCGGCGGGTTCGCAGCGCACCAGCAGCCGGTCCGGCGCGATCTGGACGACCTGGTACTGCCGCAGCCCCTCCACGGCCAGCGTCCACAGGGGCAGTTCGGGCATCCGGGCGCGGCCGGTCCGCGTGCGGATCTCCAACGTCTGTGTGTCTCGGCCGAGAGGGAAGGTGAGTCGGGTGCGGGTGTCGTCGGCCCACGCGGCGACGTCGCCGATGCGGTAGCGCACCAGCGGGAGGGTGCGGCGGTAGAGGGTCGTGACCACCACGCGCCCCGGAACGCCGGGGGCGGTCACGGGGGTGCCGGCCGTGTCGAGCAGTTCGACATGGTGGAGGTCGTCGTAGAGCGACAGGCTGTCGTCGCAGGGGTCCTCCTGGTAGCCCAGGGGGCCGGTCTCCACGGTCGAGTAGCTGTTGTGCGGGGGGCGCCCCCAGTGCCGGGCTATGCCGGCGCGCTGTTCGGGTTGCAGCGCTTCGCCCACGCTGAGCAGGTGCGTGCCCGGCAGCGCGGTGCCGGCGGACGAGGCCAGTTCGCCCAGTGCGTGCAGCTGGTGGGGGCGGGTGAGGAGCACGTCGGGGCGGACGTCGTCCACGGTCTTCAGCAGTTGCTCGGGCTCGGCGAACACGTCGGCGAGCACGGTCTCCAGCGCTCCCCCCAGGTAGTACATCCAGGCGTTGCCGCCGTTGTGCCGGTCCAGCAGGCCGACGTAGAGCAGTGACCGGGCGTCGGGGCGCTCCGCCCGTACGGCGCGGTGCAGGAACGCCTCCACCGTCCGGCCGAAGTCCTCCACGGTGTAGACCACCGGCAGCGGCCGGCCGCTGCTGCCGGAGGAGGTGAAGACCAGGTGGTCGTCGTCGTAGCGGCTGCCGAGCCGGAACGGTGCCGCCGCGAAGGCCGCGGCGCTCGCGGCGGTCACCGGCAGCCCGTCGGCGAACGCGTCGAAGTGCCCGGCCAGGAACGTCTTGTCGAGCACGGGCGGTCCTTCGCCGGTGTGACTGTCCCACAGCCGGGCGTATCCGGGATTGGCGGTGCGCAGCCCCGCGGCCAGCGCTTCGGCGGCCGCGGCGTTGGCCGCGCGGCGGTCGGCCGGGCCGGCCGGCAGCGCGGCACGGTGGGCCCGTTGCCGCCGGAAGCCCTCCGCGATCCGCGGATCCTGCGTCGTCGGGGCCGGTGTCGGCGTGGGTGCGGCACTGCTCACGCTGTTCCCCTCTCCGTTCGCGTCTGCGCCCGCCGGACGCCGGTCGTGCTGCCCCGCGGCTCTCACCGGGGGCGCCGGTTCACCCGATGCCCAGGAGTGTCCGCGGCGGTTGCGGCAGGCCGACGGCCGTCAGCTCCGCGCGGGCGTGGGTGTCGATCCGGTCGACCCAGTCGGCCAGGGCCGGGCGCAGTTCCTCGGTTCCGGTCGCGGCGGCGTACACGGGCCGCAGTGAGCAGCCGTACTTGCGCTTGATGTAGTACGTGCTGCGGCCGAAGTTGACGATGCGGCGCCTGTTCTCGACGGCATAGCGCACCAGTTGGGAGTACAGGTAGTTGTACTGGCCGTACCGCGGGAGCGAGTCGTAGTCGAGTCCGATGCTCCAGGGCGCGAGCTCACCGCCGGCGTCCAGGGCGAGGCAGGCCAGGACGGGGCGCCCACCGCCGTACACGGTGAAGACCACCGCGGCCGGCCCGAGGCGGTCCATGACGGTGCGCAGGAACTGCTCGTCGAAGAAGAGGGGGCTTCCGTGGTGCTCGGCCGTGCTGCGGATCAGCGCGGCCATGGCGGTGGTGTCGGCGCCGCCGCGTTCGACCGTGCACACCGCTCCGGCCGCCTCACTGCGCTGCATCGACTTGCGGATGTTCTTGCGTTTGCTGCTGGGCAGCCAGTCCAGGTACTCCTCGAAGCTGTCCCAGCGGACGGGCAGCATGTTGGTGCAGGACAGCAGCCCGGTCGCCCAGCCGCGGTCCCGCAGCTCACCGAGGAGCGGGGCATCGCCCGGCACCAGCGGCAGGAGCACCGCCGGTGCCCGGCCCGGCAGTCCGATCACGTCGCCCATCGCGTCCAGCACCGCCGCCCGGTGGGCGGCGGTGCCCAGGATCTCGCTGCTCTGCGCGTACAGACTGTGCCCGACGAGCAGGGCGGTTCCCGCGATGCCGGCGTCGACGTACCTGCTGCGGAACATCTCCAGCTTGGGGCACGACTCGGTGTGCAGCAGCGGCGCGACCGCATGCGGCAGCCCGTCCGGGCCGGTGACCACCGCGTGCCGGGGCGCCGCCCGCACCATGTCCGCGTCCTCGATGGCGGCGAGCCACTCGTGGCGGTGGAAGACGGACCCGCCATGGCGTTCGACGAGCGCGTTCCACGCCGCGGCCGGCACCTCACGGACGCTGTCCACAAACCGTACGTCGGGCATCGGTCTCCAACGGGCCGGGTCCGCCGCGAACGGCGGACCGTCTTGTCGGCGCTGTCGGTTCAGCCGCCGCTCACGGGGTGCTGCTGTCGAGTTCCGCGGGCGTCTCCACCCTGCCCCGCTCGGCGAGCCAGGTGGTCACCTTCGGGGCGAGGGCGATCACCGCGACCCCGAGCAGCACGCAGAGCACTCCCAGGGCCTGCAGCGCGGTGAGCTTCTCCCCGAGCACCAGCCACCCGGACACCAGGCTGACCACGGGGACGAGGAGGGAGAACGGAGCGGTGCGGGACGGCCCGACCTGCTGGATCAGGCGGTACCACAGGAAGTTGCCCAGACCGGTGGCCAGCAGCGCGATGTAGAGGATCGCTCCCGCGGTCTTCGCGGACATGTGGATCACGGCGTCGTTCTGGCCGTGCTCGAAGATGCCCGAGAGCAGCAGCATCGGGGGGATGACCGACACGGACTGCCACACCGTCATCCTCCAGGCGGACAGGCTTCCGGCCTTCTTGAGGACGATGTTCGACGTCGCCCAGCCGAGGGCACCGAGCAGCACCCACAGGACACCGCCGAGCGGGGCGTTGCCGCCCCCCGACAGCGCGATGGCCAGCAGTCCGCCGCCGCCGAGCAGCAGCCCGCACCACTGCGGGCCGGTGAACGATTCGTTCAGCACCATGCGGGCCAGGATGATGGTGAACAGTGCCTGAGCCTGGATGAGTGTCCCCGCCATGCCCGCGCCCACCCCGGCCTTGAGGCCGAGGAAGAGGCCGGAGAACTGCACCACTCCGTACAGCAGGCCCACGGCCACGATGTACCGCCAGGGCAGGCCGCCCCGCCGTGTGAAGGGCAGGAAGAACAGGGCGACGACTCCGTAGCGTAGTGCCACCAGCAGGAAGGGCGGCAGGCCCTGGACGGCCTCGTCCGCCACCACGAAGTTGAATCCCCAGATGAGCGGGACGAGGAGGGCCAGGCTCAGGTTGCGCAGACTCATGCGTGCTTGCTCTCTCACATGTCGGGGGCCGGGGAGGCGACGGAACGCCTCAGAGGACGGACGGATACAGGTCGGTGGAGATGTACTTCAGGCCGGTGTCGACCGCGGGGACCACGATGACGGGGTCGCCTCCGTGCTCCCCGGCCCACTGAAGCGCGGCGGCCACGTTCGCCCCGGTGGAGGTGCCGGCGAAGATGCCCTCCTCCAGCGCCAGCCGGCGGGCGAAGGCTCGGGCGTCGGCCTCGTCGACCGTCAGCGCGGCGTCGTAGAGCTCCCGCCTCAGCAGCGGCGGCACGAACCCGAGGGCGATGCCCTCGATGCCGTGGGTACCGGGCTCGCCGCCGGCGATGACGGCCGAGGTGGAGGGCTCGACGACGCCGACGAACGTCGACGGGTCGTGCCCCTTGAGCACGTGGGCCACGCCCATCACGCAGCCGGCGGTGCCCACGGAGGCGATGAAGGCGTCGATGCGGCCGTCCGTCTGTTCCAGGATCTCGCGCCCCATCGTGCGCTGGCCGACCGCGTTGTCCGGGTTGTTGAACTGGTCGGTCCAGTAGGTGTCGCCCTCCTCGGCGAGCTGCCGGGTGCGCTCGATGATCCGCGGCATCAGATCCGGGGTGATCTTGCCGCCGACGCTGGGCTCGATGACGACCTCGGCTCCGAGCGAGGTGATGGTGCGGATCTTCTCCTCGCTGAAGGCGTCGGAGGTCACGATCCGCAGCCGGTAGCCCTTGACCGCGCAGACGAACCCGAGTGAGGATCCGGTGCTGCCGCCGGTGTACTCCACGATGGTGGTCTTGCCCGGCTCGATGCGGCCGCGGCGCTCCGCCTCCTCGATCATGGCGAGCGCCATCCGGTCCTTGTAGCTGCCGGTGGGGTTGAAGTACTCCAGCTTCATCAGGACGGTCGCGCGCAGCCCTCGAGTGAGCCGGCGGAGCGGAACCAGCGGAGTGTTCCCGATGGACTGCAGCGCGGTGGGCAGGGCGGGGCGAACCGGGAGGGTGGTGTCGGTCATCTGGACTCCCTCATCGTGGTGTCGGCCGTGGGCGGCGGGTCTTGCCGGGATGTCGTCACATGAGCGCGCCCCGCGGGGTTCGGCGGGGAGGGTGCGCAGCCGCAGCGTCCCGTGGCTGCGCACCGGCACGGTTCAGTTCTCGTCGAGCCACACCCGGCGGAGCAGGCGCCTGCGGTCGCTGTAGCCCGTGCGGGAGTGGGTCATGCGGTGGTTGTCCCAGATCAGCAGCGACTGGGGCTCGTACCGGACGGCGACGTGGTGCTCGTCGAAGAACTCGACCCCGCGCTCGTGCACGGACTTCAGCAGCGTGTCGTCATCGATGCGCACGTTGTTGATGCTGAACCGGACGATCGGCGGCCGGCCCTCCCGCAGTTCCATAAAGGGGTGCAAGCCGGTGCGGCCGAGCTGCATGTCCTTCACACCGTCGCTGGAGAAGTAGGTGTGCCGCCGGCTCGTCAGGACGTCGCGTTCCTCGTCGGTGAGCGTCTCCACGAAGCCGTACATGTCGGCGAGGGTGGTGTGACCGCCCTCGTCCTCGTTCGGCACCAGGCACCACAGCGCCAGGTACTTGGGCGGCCTGCCCGGGTACTCGTAGCACTCGGTGTGCGGGAACAGGGGGTTGGTGTTGAGCGAGTGGTAGACGTTGGCGTACCGGTCCTTGGCCTCGATGGACCAGATCAGCTCGCCGTCGTACTGCGGCATGAGCGGGCCGATCTGCTGCAGGAAGCCGACGTGGTCGAAGCCCTCCGGGATGCCGTTGACATAGGCGTACCCGTTCGTGTCCAGCAGGCCGCGCAGGGCTTCGGCGGTGAGCAGGTCGTACGACAGATGGCTGCGGACCTCGTGCTGTGCGGTCGTCATCGGAAACTCCTACTGCTCGGCGATCCAGACCCGGCGCAGGTGGCGCTCAGGGTCGCTGAAGGCGTTACGGGAGTGCAGAATCCGGTGGTTGTCCCAGATCAACAGCGACCTGGGGGTGAAATCGATCTCCGCCTTGTTCTTCTCGAAGAACTCCTGCAGCCTGTGGCCGACGTCCTGGCAGAACGCGTCGGCGTCGGCGATGCACTGGCAGGTGAACCGCAGGATCGGTTCCCGCCCGGGACGCTCCTCGAGCACCGGATGCTCCGCCGACAGGCCCAGCTTCATCTGCTGCAGCCCGGCCGAGGAGACGTAGTGGTACGTGCGGTTGCGCAGCAGTTCCCGCTCTTCCTCGGCCAGCGTGTCCAGGAACGCCCGGCCGTCGGCCAACGTGGTCTGGCCGCCCGGATCGGAGTTGGGTACCAGGCACCAGAGCGCCAGGTACTTCGGCGGCGTCTCCTGCCACTCGTAGCACTCCGTGTGCGGTGTCAGCCGCTTGGTGTTGAGCGAGTGGTAGACGTCGTCGAAACCCGGTTCGGCCTTGATCGACCAGACCTTCTGGCCGTCGTACTGGGGCAGCAGGGGGCCCAGGAACTCGCCGAGGAACGCGGCATGGTCGAAGCCCTCGGGGATGCCGTCCACGTAGACGCTGCCGTGCTCGGACAGTTCGGCGGCGAGGCCGCCGGGATCAAGGCTGTCGAAGCCTATGCGTCGGGGCATGAAAGCGACCTGCGTCACTGCGTACCTCCGGATGAGTAACGACAAGGGGGTCAGGAGAGTTGTCCGACCGGAGCACGCAGCTCGGCCACCGCGGCACTGACGGCGTCCAGCCCGCGGTCGATCTCCTCCGCCGTCACGTTGAGCGCGGGACGAAAACGCAGTCCCCGCTCCCCGCACGGCAGCACCAGCACCTGGTGGCGCCGGTAGAGGTCCTCGATCAGCTGGTCCCGGCAGGCTGCGTGCGGCAGGTCGAACGCACACATCAGGCCGCGGCCCCTGACATTGCTCATCACGTCCGGGTGCTCGCCCGCGATCGCCCGCAGACCGGACACCAGCCTGGCGCCGGTCACGGCGGCGGAGAGGATGAGCTGTTCCTTCTCGATCACCTCGAAGATACGGGTGGCCCGCACCATGTCGGCCAGGTTGCCGCCCCACGTGGACGAGATCCGCGACGAGGTGCGGAAAACGTTGTCGGGTACCTCGTCCACACGCCGGCCGCCCATGACCCCGCAGACCTGGGTCCGCTTGCCGAAGGCCACCAGATCGGGCTGCAGGCCCAGTTGCTGGTAAGCCCAGGCCGAGCCGGTGAGTCCGCAGCCGGTCTGCACCTCGTCCACCACGAAGAGCGCGTCGTTGCGCCGGCACATCTCCTGCATGGCGGACAGGAACGCCGCACGCATGTGCCGGTCGCCTCCCTCCCCCTGGATCGGCTCGGCGATGAAGCACGCCACACGCCACCGCGGGTCGGCGAACGCGGCCTCGGCCTCCGCCAGCGCGGTCGCCTCGGCCTCGGCCAGCGCGGCGGAGGACCGGGCGTCCTGCGGGAACGTCACCGCCGGGGTGGTGATCCGCGGCCAGTCGAACTTGGGGAAGAGGTCCGTCTTGCGCGGGTCGGTGTTGGTGAGCGAGAGCGTGTACCCGCTGCGGCCGTGGAAGGCACCGGTGAGGTGCATGGCGACGAGGGGTGGCGAGTTGTCGCCCTCCTTGACCCCGAGCCGCTGCGCCTTCCAGTCGAAGGCGACCTTGAGTGCGTTCTCCACCGCCAGGGCCCCGCCGTCGATGAAGAACAGGTGCGGCAGGTCGGGGTCACCGAGCAGGCGGTAGAAAGCCTCGACGAACTGTGCGTACTGGACCGTGTAGATGTCCGCGTTGCTGGGCTTGTTGACCGCGGCGCGGCCCAGCCGCACGACGAATTCGTCGTCCCTGAGTCCCGGGTGATTCATCCCGAGAGGGGCGGTGGAAAAGAACGAGAAGAAGTCCAGGTACTTCGTGCCGGTCAAGCCGTCGAGCAAATAGCTTCCGCGACTGTCCTCGACGTCGAGAACCATGCTGTAACCGTCGAGGAGCATATGGCGACCGAGGGTCGATAAGGCATCGTCTGCATGCACAGGATCAACACTCCAAGCATCTCGGATGAACCGCGTCTTCCGTGAAGGAACACCCACTGGGCAAATGAATGCCCACAGGGATAGTGCGCTGTTCTCTGGTGCCTGCCCGCGAGTGGTACGACCTCGTCAAGTCCCGGCAGTCTAACGGACGTTGAGGCTGGCATGCAAGATCAACCGTGAATGAAAAAGCGCGGCGGCACGATGGGGAATCGGAACAGAACCGACCGGTTGTTGTATACATGCAGCGTGCACGAGTGTGCCCGCTTTCGCGGTGCGCGTTCGTTGTCCGAATTCATTCGGTGAGGTGGCCGGGTTACGGTGCCCGACAACACCGCCGACCGCCGGTCGGCAAAGGAAACACAGCCGTCTTCCGGACGACACATGAAACATGGCGCCGTCTTCATGCCGGCACAGGAAACACACCGCAGCGCTCCGCCCTCAGCCCTCAGCCCTCAGGACGGGAGGCGCCCCGTGGACCCCGCACCGGCGGAGCCCACGAGCGCAGCGAGACGTTCGCTCGGGACGACGACGTACTGCCTCAGGGAAAGGTCGCGGAAGGTCACCGGCCCGCGAGGGCCCGGCACCCGGTCGATGTTGATACCGGTCTCGGGCAAGCGCAGCAGCTTGGAGCCGTCGAGGAGCCGGGTGGTGCAGTTGAAGAAGACCCCGGAGCCGGCGTAGGAGTTGATGAACTCCGCCGCGGCGGCCGGGTCCTCGGTCGCGACAGCCGCCGCGAGCCCGGAGGTCTCCTCGTTCGCGATCCGGGCCGCGTCCAGCGGTCCGGCCGCGGCGTCGATGGTCACGGTCCCCGAGCGGTCGGGGTCGAGGGACCACTCGTACCCGCGCTGGTGCGAGTGCGGGGGCAGCGAGGCCGCGATGCCCAGGCCGTCCAGGGTCTTGAGGACGCCGGGCAGCATCGACTCGTAGACGGACCGGTCGATGAGCAGGAGGTTGAGCCGGTTGCAGACCCCCAGGCGGTCGAGGCTTTCCGCGATGAGCTCGTGGACCACCTTCTCGTCCGCTGCCGCGCCCACGTACAGCACCCCACCGCCGTCGGCGTGCGCGAGCGTGCGGACACCGTGCCGGGCGGCCTCGCGACCGAGGTCGCGGGTGCTGTCGCCGCTGCCGCGGAGGATCACCAGCGGGATGAACTCGGGTGCGCGCACCAGCTCGTACGCCGCCGCGCGGTCCTCGCTGGGGACGAGCTGGATGGCCGCCGGATCCAGGCCGACCTTGTCGAGGGCCGGGGCGATCACCTGGTCCACCAGCGCGCGCCCGGAGCGCAGTGCGGCCGAACCGGTACGCAGCACGCCCGCGTTGCGCGACTTGAGGAACTGGGAGGCGATGTCCACGGTCACGTTCGGGCGCGCCTCGAAGTTCGCGCCGATGACACCGACCGGGCGGCGCCGCTCCATCAGGGTGAGACCGTCGGGGCGCTCTTCGACCACCCTGTCCAACGGCTCGTGCGGTACGTCCGCGAGGGCGAGCAGCTCCGTGGCCATGGTGCGCAGGCGCGGGGCATCGAGCCGGAGCCGGTCCTGGAGCGCCGGGGACATGCCGTTGGCCACGGCAGCGTCGAGGTCCTGCGCGTTCGCGGCGACGAGCGCCGGCTGGACCGACTCGATCCGGCGGGCCATTTCACGCAACGCCGCGTCGATGGTCGCGTCCGAGGCCCGGGCGAGCGCGGGGGACGCCTCCAGCGCCCCGGCAGCGCAGGCGCGCACCGCGGCGGCAGCGGGACCATGGTCATGATGGCTCGTCAACGCGGTCAGCCTCTCGCGCACGGACGGTCAGATTGCGTGGACCCACCGTAGCATCCGGGAGGGTCGCCGACGGCCGCGGCAGGCGGCCCTGCGAGCTGTGTCCACATGGACAACGTCGCCCGGAAAACGGGGAGTTGGGCCGTCTCCCGTACCCGCGCAAGGACCCCGCGGGTGCAGATCGCGAGGTTGACGCGGTGCCCTTCCGGTCCCCTCGGCGAGAGCCCCGAATCCGGCACCGCCCAGGAAAGCTCGCTGATCACGGCTGATGCTTCCTGCGGCCGGCCGAGGCCTGCTGAGTGTCCGCGCCGGAGCTGACGTGCCGCTGGGTCTCCTGGGGGCCGTGCCAGTCCAGGCACATCACGGTGGCATCGTCTTCGAGCCGGCCGTCGGCGGCGTCCCGGACCGCGGACGTCAGCGTCAGCGCGGTCTCCCGCGGATGCAGGTCCCGGGTGCGCTCCAACAAGGCGGGCAGGTCGACCTTCTGCCCCTGATGTTCGAGCATGCCGTCGGTCAGCATGAGCAGACGGTCGCCGGGGCGCAGATCGAGCTCCTGAACCCGGTAGGCGTGCGGCACGTGCACGGACAGTCCGAAGGGATGGTCCACCTCGCAGGTGACCACCTCTGCGACCCCCTTGCGCACGCGCAGTGGCCAGGGGTGTCCGGCGTTGACGAGCTGGGCCCGACCGGTGTGGAGGTCGATCCGCAGGATCTGCCCGGTGGCGTGACCGTGGCCGTGGTCGCCCAGGGCCTGGTCGGCCCGACGGGCCTGCTCGGCCAGGTCGGCACCCGCACGGCGGGCACCGCGCAGGGCGCCCACCAGCACCGTGGCGGCCAGCGCGGCGCCGATGTCGTGACCCATGGGGTCGGTCACCGACAGGTGCAGGGTGTCCCGGTCGACGGTGTAGTCGAAGGTGTCGCCACTGAGATCTTCGGAGGGCTCCAGACTCCCGCACAGGGTGAACTGCGCGGCCTCGCACGACAGCGACGGGGGCAGCAGCTGATACTGGATCTCCGCTGCCAGGGTGGGGGGCCTGGTGCGTTTGCCCCAGGTGTAGAAATCGGTGAAGCGCCCGTTGGCGATCACCACATAGGCCAGGACATGGGCGGCTTCCCCGACCGCGTGAAGGACATCGTCGCCGGAGGCGGTCGGCATGAGCAGTTCCAGCAGCCCGATGGCGTCCCCGCGGTTGGTGACCGGCACGATCACCCGCTGCCCCCGGCCCGTCACCTCCTGGTACAGCCGCTGGGTACGGATCACCTCCTCGTAGACGCTCCCGAACAGAGGGATCCGTTCCGCTTCCCGCTCGCCCCCCGCTGCCCCGGCGGTGGACAGCCGGGCCACCGCCTTCCCCGTCAGGTCCACGATGAGGAAGGAGACCTTCGTCGCCTGAAAGCGCCGCCGCAGGCTCTCCGCGACCACGTCGACGGCATCCGCCGGCGCCGCTGTCTCCGCCGCCGTCAGCAGCCGGGAAACTCCACTCTCGCCACCGGTCACGGCCGGCCCCTTCCACCACCCCTCTCACCAGCTTGGCCACCTCAGCGGTGAGCGTCAATCCGTGCCCGCTCACGGTAAAGATCGGCACAGTGACCTCCGCCGCTCCCATGGGCACCAACGGCAACAGAGCCGGCTCTACGCGGAAGCACTACGCGTAGAGCCGCGAGGCGAGGAGGGCCGCTGCGGATGGTGACCCGTGGCCGTACCCCGGCCCAGGTGCGCGGCTGGGCACGGCGGGCACGGCCCACGGACCGCATCCCGCCGGTCACGACCTCGCGCAGCGCCCCTCCGTGTCCGGTCGGCCGGCAACGGTGAGGACGCGGACCCGGCGGCGGGGTGAGTTCGCCGACAGCCGGCCAATACACCGCGAGTCGCTGTCGTCGAGGGCTCTACCGGACGAAGACCGCTTCGACGGCGACCGTGGTGCGGCCTCTGATCATCCCCATTCGGTTCCAGTCCATCCCGAACCGAGCACGGTCGATCCGCGTCTCGACTCTCAGGGTCACCGCATCGCGCGTCACCGTCGCCGACATCCTGTCCCAACTTGCGGTCAGCTCGCGAGGTGAGGCGGCGGCGTTCTTCCATTCGGCTGCGGCGGTATGAGACGTCGTCTTCGGGCTCCCGGGACGGGTGCCTCCGGCGGTCTCTTGCGTCCTCAGGTGATCAGCCGGTCTTGCCCCCGCTGGTACGAAGCTGCCGCAGCCGGGCGATGAGCAGCTGGATGACCGGAGTCCTGTCCCGGTGTTCGCGTTCGTACCGCAGTACCTTCTCCGCTCCGTCCCGGTCCAGCTCGCCCACCCGGTCCTCGACCGAGATCCGCGGCAGGTGCTTGTAGTCGGCTATCGGAAGGTCTTGCGTCACCGTCGCCGGAGCCATGTCATCAGGCAGATCCACCGAAGTCACTCCTCACTGTCTCCAACTCGGCTTCCCGCCGAACGGGGCACAAAACAGCCCGAGCGGCTTCATGGGTGCCAGGAGGCGGCCGGCCCATCTTCCGGTTGAGGAGCGGGCGGACGGCCTTAGGTCGGCACTGCCCGGGGCACCCGCGCCGGCAGTCCTGGGCGGGCTCGCCGCTCCCGGGAACGTTAGGGACTTCGGTGGCCGGGCACGCGTGCCCCAGGGGCACGAGGCCCGTCCGGTCGGCGGCGGAAGGCGGCATGCATGGCGCGAGGCTCGGGGTCCCCAGCGGACAGCGGGCCGGCGCGGACGCTGCCGGGTCCGAGCGCATGCCGTGCAAGCACGCCGACGGTCCGCGTGGCGTTCCCGCGGTGAGAACAGCGGCCGGGCCCCGTCCGCGGTTGCCGCGGCGGGACGGCCGGCTGCCGGCCGCCGCGGCGGTCAGGAAAGCCGGACAGACAGACCAGGAAGGGAAACCCCGTGTCGATCAAGGTCTCGGACTTCGTCCTGCAGCGCCTGCGGGAGTGGGATGTGGAGCATGTCTTCGCCTATCCCGGTGACGGCATCAACGGGCTGCTCGCCGCCTGGGGCCGGGCGGATAACAAGCCGGTCTTCGTGCAGGCCCGGCACGAGGAGATGGCCGCCTTCCAGGCGGTCGGGTACGCCAAGTTCTCCGGCCGGGTGGGCGTCTGCGCGGCCACGTCCGGGCCCGGGGCCATCCACTTGCTCAACGGGCTCTACGACGCGAAGCTCGACCACGTTCCCGTGGTGGCGATCGTGGGCCAGACCAACCGCAGCGCCATGGGCGGCTCCTACCAGCAGGAAGTCGACCTGCACAGCCTCTTCAAGGACGTCGCGTCCGACTTCGTCGAGACGGTGACCGTCCCCGAGCAGCTGCCCAATGTCATCGACCGGGCGATGCGCACGGCCCAGGCCAAGCGCACGGTCACCGCGGTGATCATCCCGGCGGACGTCCAGGAACTCGACTACTCCCCTCCGCAGCACGCGTTCAAGATGGTGCCGTCCAGCCTCGGCATGTCCTCCTCCGCCCCCGTGCCGGACGACGCCCACCTGGCGCGGGCCGCCGAGGTGCTCAACGCCGGCGAGAAGGTCGCCGTCCTCGTGGGCCAGGGCGCGCGCGGAGCGCGGGCCGAGGTGGAGCAGTTGGCCGACACTCTGGGTGCCGGCGTGGCCAAGGCGCTGCTCGGCAAGGACGCCCTGTCCGACGAGCTGCCCTACGTGACGGGTGCCATCGGCCTGCTCGGCACCCGGCCGAGCTATGAGCTGATGCGGGACTGCGACACCTTGCTGGTGATCGGCTCCAGCTTCCCGTACTCGCAGTTCCTGCCGGAGTTCGGGAAGGCCCGGGCGGTGCAGATCGACATCGACCCGTTCATGATCGGCCTGCGCTACCCCTTCGAGGTCAACCTCGTCGGCGATGCCCGGCGCACCCTCGCACGGCTGCTGCCGATGCTGGAACGCAAGGAGCACGGCGACTGGCGGAAGAAGATCGAGAAGGACACGGCACGCTGGTGGGAGGTCATGCAGCGGCGCGCCGCCGTCGCGGCCGATCCGATCAACCCCGAGTACGTCGTGCACGCCCTGGACAGCCTGCTGCCGGACGACGTGATCCTGGCCGCCGACTCCGGCTCCGCGGCCAACTGGTACGCCCGCCACCTGCGGATGCGCGGCTCCATGCGCGGTTCCCTGTCCGGCACGCTGGCCACCATGGGGCCGGGCGTCCCGTATGTGATCGGCGCCAAGTTCGCCCACCCGGACCGGCCCGCGATCGCCCTCGTCGGGGACGGCGCGATGCAGATGAACGGAATGGCCGAACTGATCACGGCAGCCAAGTACCACGAGGGATGGTCCGACCCACGCATGGTCGTGGCCGTCCTCAACAACGGCGATCTCAACCAGGTCACCTGGGAGATGCGCGCCATGTCCGGCGCTCCGCAATTCCTGCCCTCCCAGTCCCTGCCGGACGTGGCCTACGCGGACTTCGCCCGCTCCATCGGGCTGGACGGCATCCGCGTGGAGAAGCCCGGCGACGTCGAGGGCGCCTGGCGGCAGGCACTGGCAGCGGACCGTCCGTTCGTCCTGGACTTCCGCACCGACCCCGCGGTGCCCCCGATCCCGCCGCACGCCACGCTGGACCAGATCGAGGCCGCGGCCGCTTCCGTCCTGAAGGTCGACTCCGACCGCACCGCCATGGTCCGGCAGGGCTTCAAGGCGAAGGTGCAGGAAATGCTCCCCGGCCACAAGCACCGGGAGCAGGACGAGCACGCGGACCGCGAAGGACGATGACCCCTTCCGTCGAGGTGCGCACTGTCGCGATCCCCGCCCACCACCGCGTTCGGGGGTGACGGCACTCCGGGCCGATAGCGGCGACGTCGGCCGTGGCGCACAACGCCCCGCATGGCCGCGCCCGGAGATACGGACAGGGTGTCCCTGCGCCCCCTCGTTCAGCCGCGCGCCTCCGCCACCTCGTCGACGACCCGCCGGTCGAGTGCCGCCCGGACCAGTGCCGCCGCGAAGGCCGCGTGAGCCTCCCGGGGCACCAGTTCGGCCAGTGCCTCAGGCTGCTGGGGCAGGCCCAGTCCCCGCGCGCCGTCGATCGCCTTGCCGTCGAGCAGGGGACCCACCTCCGGCCATACGGACTGCACCTCGCGGAGGCAGATGTCGACCCCGACCGGGCCGAACTGCGGGATCCGGCGCAGGGCGCGGCGCAACTCGTCCGGGTCCCTGCCCGCCTCGTCGCGCAAGCGGCGCAGGTCTCCGCCGTAGCGGTCGAGTAGCCGTTGCGCGCCCTTGCCGACCCTTGCCGCGGTTGGTTCGTAGCGGCGGTAGTGGCCCTTGCCGAGCGCGTCCACCCGCTGCTGCCAGGTCGCCTCGTGCCTCCGGCGATAGTCCCGCATACCGGCCGCGAAGCGTTCGCGCGGCCGCGGTGGCAACCGAGGCCTTGATCCTGGCACTGAGCAGGCAGGCCGCCACCAGCGCCTGATAGAGCGGCTGCGGGGTGTTCTTCATCGTGATGCCCGCGTCCTGGGCGTAGGTGTGGCCCTCGGCCTCCAAAAGGGCCTCGACCGTTGCCGGTCCTTCGCCATGTCGCGCTGCGTGGTCCCGGCCATCTGCGATCACCTTCTCCGGGCGGCGGGAGAGTGCGACTGTCCGGTGCGGTGGGGACCGAGTGCGCCGCACACCAAGCCATGGGCAGCCCGTGGGTCCATGATCCTCTGGGCGCGGCACGGCTTCCAGATCCTGGCTGCTGCCACCCGGGCTCGCCGCCCCGACTCGTCCCGCCGAGCGGCAAGGCTGCGGCCTCCACGAACCGCCTCCCTGGGAGGCGAATCTCCTGCCGTCCGGTCGCAAGGGCCGCGCCCTTGGAAGCGGTGCAGGCGAGATGCCGCCTCGCCGTTGCGGGGCGCACGCTGGAGGAGTGGTGAAGTACCGTCCCGGGGGCCGTGCCCCTACGCGGCCCTCGGCAACGATGAGCTGATTCCCGTCCGTTGGTGGTGGGGCGGGAACCAGCTCGTGGTTGTTGGGGCATGGGCTGGACCGGACGCCGATACCGTCGTCGAGGAGGAATCCATGGCCGAGCGCGACTTGAGCAAGGGCGACGAGGTGTTGTGGAAGAGCCACGGCCAGAAGGTGACCGGCAAGGTGAAAAAGAAGATCACCAAGCGGACCCGGGCGGCAGGTCGCACGGTCGACGCCTCGAGCGAGGAACCGCAGTACGAAGTGGAGAGCGACAAGTCCGGGCGCTCAGCGGTGCACAAGCCGGGGTCGCTGGGCAAAGCGGGGTGAGCCACGGCCGGCACGTGAGGGCCCCGGCCTTCGCGGCGCTGTCGGCGGTGCTCAGGTCGCCGGCCGGCCGGCTGTGTGCTGAACGGCCACCATCGCGAGGTCGTCGCCCGGCCTCTTGCCGGTGTGGCTGTCCAGGTCCTGGTTGACCTGCTGCAGCAGGGCACGGGGACACTCCCAGGTCCACGTGGCGGCCCGGTCGAGGACCGGGTAGAAGCAGCCGGTGGTGTTCCGGGCTTCGATGAGGCCGTCGGTGTCGAGCAACAGGGTGTCGCCCGCACCGAACGCAAAGGTGTCCATGGCGTAGTCGTCCGGCCTTGTCCCGGACAGGCCCAACGGCGGTGCGGGCCGGGAGGCGTGCAGCACGGTGACCCGGCCGTCGTGCCTCACCAGCGGGCCCGGGTGGCCGCGGCTGATGACCCGCAGGACAGGGTCTTCGTCGGGGATCTCGACCAGGAGGGCGGTGACGAACCGCTCGCAGCCCTCGGGGTCGCTGTCGGCCACCTGGGTGAGGTGCCTGCGGATGCTGCCTTCCAGGGCGGCAGCCGGTTCGGGAAGGGAGCCGTGCCGGTGGGCGGCCTCCCGGAAGGCACCCAGCAGCGCGGCGGCGTCCTCGATCGCCGGCAGGCCCTTTCCCCGGACGTCCCCGATCAGGAAACGGGTCACGTACCCGGCCCGGGCGGCGGCGTACAGGTCGCCACTCGCCCCGAAGGGGCCATGCTCCCAAACTATCCGCAGCGGCCCGCCCATGCCCTCCGGGTACAGGGTCCGGCGGCTCGTGGTCCGGTGGTCAGACGGCCGCAGTGGCGTCGCCTGCCGGGAGGCGGCCGCCCTGGGTGCGAGCGGTCGTCCTGAACCTGCCCGGCGGCTGAGAGCGTGCACGGCGGAAGGCCCGGCTGAAGGCGTAGCCGGAGGAGTAGCCGACCGCGGCGGCGATCGCGTCGAGGCTGTCGTCGGTGTCGCGCAGGCGCCGGGCGGCGAGGTCCATGCGCCAGCGGGTGAGGTATGCGCCGGGCGATTCGCCGGTCGTGGCGGCGAAGCGGCGGTCCAGAGTGGCGCGCGAGACCCCGACCTCACGGGCGAGGGCGGCGGTGGTCCACGCTCTGGCGGGTTCCTCGTGGAGCCTGGTCACGGCGGCCGCCACCACCGGGTCGTCAAGGGCCCCGAGCCAGGAGGGTGCGGAGGTGCCCCCGGAGGCGAGCCAGGCCCGCAGCACGTGGACGAGCAGTACGTCCACCAGCCGGTCGAGGACCACACCGGTTGCCGCTCGCGGGGCGGCGAGTTCTCGACCCAGCAGGCGCACGGTGTCCTGGGCCAGGCCGTCCGGGTCGTCGCCCGCACGCAGGTGGACCACCGCGGGCAGCAGCGCGAGCACCTGCGTCGAGACGGTCCGGTCGTGATCGTAATCGGCGCACAGGATGCGGGAGCGCGGCGGTCCGGTGCCGATCGACACGGTTCCGGATCCGGTGATGTGCCAGTCGTCGAACGTGCGGGGCCCCGTGCGGGCCACCGCCGCCGGGTCGCTGCCGAGCGCGTGCTCGGCCCCACCGGGCATGAGGACGACGTCGCCCGGCATCAACTGGAGGGGCGGGCCGTCGGGCAGGCCCACCCAGACCGTCCCCGCGGTGACCGCGTGAAGCGATGCGCGCGGCGTGGCGGACGACCACCACCAGCCCCAGTCCTCACCGGCCTCGATGCGCGCGCCGACGGCTCCGCGCACGTCCGACAGGGCCAGTACCTCGGCGAGCAGATCCATACGGACAGGCTACCCGGCGGATGGTCTGGTCTGAGACAAAGGGGTATGCAATTGCGTCGTGGAGCCATCGAACCACTCACCGCCCGCGCCATACGGTCAACCCATGAAGATTTCCGGAAGTACCGTACTGATCACCGGGGCCTCCCGTGGGCTCGGCCGTCACTTCGCCGAGCAGCTCCTCGCGCGCGGCGCCAAGGTGTACGCGACCGCACGCGACCCCGAGCGCGTGGACATCGCGGGCGCCGAGCGCCTGCGCCTCGACCTCCTCGACCCCGCCTCCGTGACCGCTGCGGCCGCGGCCGCGTCGGACGTCACGCTGCTGATCAACAACGCGGCCATCAGCCTCTACCAGAACCTTGTCACCGGTGACCTGGACAAGATCCGTCGCGAACTGGACACCTCCTTCTACGGCACCCTCTCGGTCGTGCGTGCCTTCGCGCCGGTGCTCGCCGCGAACGGCGGAGGCGCGATCCTGAACGTGCTCTCGCGCCTGTCGTGGCTCTCCTATCCCGGGGCCAACTCCTACGCGGTCGCCAAGGCGGCCGCGTGGAGCCTGACCAACGGTGTCCGCCTGGAGCTGGCGGAACAGGGCACCCAGGTCACCGGCCTGCTGATGAGTTCGACCGACACGGACATGATGAGCGGTTGGGACGTTCCGAAGAACGACCCCGCCGACGTCGTGCGCCAGGCCCTGGACGGACTCGAGGCCGGCGTGCTGGAAGTCCTCGCGGACGAGGACACCCGCTTGGCGAAGGCGGCGCTGAGCGCCGACCCGAGCGAGACCTACGGCGAACTTCTCGCACCGTGAGCAACCCCCCTCGCCCCGCGGGCGGGTAGGCCCTGTCGCAGCCGGAGGCGGTGACGCGTCGCCGCCGGGCCGCCTCCGGCGCCCTCCGTGGTCCGTACGCCTGGATCACCGGAAAGCCTCCCAGGCTTTCTCCGCATTCCTTCCGCCAGAGGACACACCGCCGGTTGTGTCCGGGCTTGCGCACCGCGGTCGCGCCGAGGAAGCGCACATTATCGGAACACACCGCAGGAAAAGCGGAAGAGGGGCAATGTCAGCTGCTGGTGGACCATCAGAACTCCCAACGCGGCATATACGCCGGAAATCCCCCGTACCGGTGGGTGAACACACGGTGCGGTCGGAATCACAGCTCACGAGGGGTCATTGACGGCTGGTCAGCAGCGGACGAACCCAGTGAGCGGATTGTCATTCGGCCGTGATCTTGGTTTAACCGGGTGAGGGTTGAGTAGGACAGATATTCGTAACCTTCACCTCATGGGAGGAGACTCGTGGCCACGAGCGCGAGCCTTCGAAGACGACGCCGATTCACCGCGGCGTCGATAGTCACCATATTCGCCACCATATGCGCCGGCTTGGGGACCGCCGGGCCGGCCACAGCACAGCCCGCCAGTTCCCTGCCGGACCTGAGGCTGGGTCAGTACGACCACTCCCGGCCCACCCTCACCGGTGGTGGCGCACTGCACTCCCCCGCACAGCCCAAGGCCGTCAACGGGCAGTACGTCGTACGGCTGCGGGAGGCGCCCGTCACTTCGTACGCCGGCGGCGTCAAGGGCCTTGCGGCGACCAGGCCCGCGAACGGGCAGGAACTGCAGCCGCATTCGGTTGCGGCGGACAGGTACCGGCAGCACCTGGGCCAAGCGCAGCGGGACGTACTCGCCGACTTCGGTGTCCGGGCGCAGCAGACCTACACGACCGCCTTCAACGGCTTCGCCGCGAAGCTGAGTGACGCTCAGGCCGCGAAGCTGGCCAGGGACACCCGCGTTGCGGCCGTGACGCCGGCCCGTCTCGTCAAGGCCGACGCCGCGACCACAACCGCGCCGGAAGGGCAGGGTGCCGGACAGGCGGCGGCGAAGACGGCAGCGGCGCAGAAGGCAGCGCAGACCAAGCCGGTCCACGGCTCCGACGTTGTCATCGGGGTGATCGACACCGGGATCTGGCCGGAGAGCGCTTCCTTCGCCGCCACGATGCCGCGCCCGGCAGGCTGGCACGGCACGTGCCAGACCGACGAGAACTTCCCCGCGACCGCCTGCAACGGCAAGATCGTCGGAGCCCGGTACTTCGCCGACGGCTGGCTCAGCGCCTACGGTTCGCTCCCCGAGGGTGAGGTCCTGTCCGCGCGCGACATGAACGGACACGGCACCCACACCGCGTCGACCGCGGCCGGCCTGCCCGTCAAGCACGCGATGGTGCTCGGGCACGACTACGGGGCGATCTCCGGGGTGGCGCCCGACGCGCGGATCGCCGTCTACAAGGCACTGTGGGGCGGCTCGGGTACGGACGCCGACATCGTCGCGGCGATCGACGCGGCGGTGGCCGACGGTGTCCAGGTGATCAACTACTCGATCGGCTCGTCGATGGGCGACTACCAGCCGAACAGCCCGATCGGGGACGCCTTCCTCAACGCGTACCTCGCCGGCGTCTTCGTCGCGGCCTCGGCGGGCAACGACGGCATGTCCGGAATGATCAGCAACGCCGAGCCGTGGGTGACCACGGTGGGCGCGACCGTTGAGCGGTCCCACGAGGCGACCGTCCGCCTCGGCGACGGCTCCCGCATCGTCGGGACGTCGATGGACCGGCTGCCGTCGGACCGCCGCACGCCGATCGTCTTCGCCGACCAGGCCGGATCGCTCGACGACGGCGCACAGTTCTGCTGGCCCGGGAGCCTCGACCCCGCCAAGGTCAAGGGCAAGATCGTCGCCTGCGACTTCATCGACTCGGTGGCCGCGGTCGCCGCGGTGAAGGACGCCGGCGGTGTCGGAGTGGTGCTCTTCCAGTCGACCGGCAACGTGCGGCTGAACGTCATCTACGACTTCCCGACCGTCTACCTGTGGAGCGACGAGCAGGCGGGCAAGCTCTTCAACTACCTGTGGGCGCACCGTAGCGACGGAACCGCGTCGCTGGTGACGGGCGGCGACGGCAGCAGCCTCGTGGGGCTGCCGAGCGTGGCCGGCCTCTCGTCCTACGGGCCCGACCAGGTGCACACCGGACTGCAGAAGCCCGACCTGGTCGCGGACGGGATCGACGTGGTGGCGGCGGTTTCGCCCGTGTCCGGCGGACGGCTGTTCGACGCGTATTCGGGCACGTCCATGGCGGCCCCCCACGTGGCCGGCATGGCCGCGGTGCTGCGTGCCCGGCACGCGAAGTGGTCGCCCGGCGCGACCGCGTCGGCGCTGCGTACCAGCGCCACCGACACCCGGGGCACGACCAGTCCGCTGCGCCAGGGCTCCGGTCTGCCCCGCCCGGCGTCCGCCGACGACCCCGGACTGGTGATCGAGCCCTCCGCCGCCGAGCTCAAGGCCTTCGCGGCCGCGGCGAACCCGGACGGCAAGGAGATCAACCTCCCGTCGATCGCGCTGCGCGAGTACGACGGGACGAAGCCGGTCCGGCTCGTGCGGCGACTGACCAACGTCGGCACGCGCACCGAGACGTACACGGCGCGCGTCGACGGGCTCACCGGGATGAAGGTGACGGTCACCCCGCGCACGTTCTCGGTGAAGCCCGGCGCCACCAAGACGGTGACCATCACGCTCGAGCGCGGCACCGCCACCTGGGACCGCTACGCCACCGGCTCGCTCACCTTCAGCAGCGCCAAGCACCGGGTGCGGCTGACCGTCGCGGGGCGGCCGTGGGGTTTCACACCGCGGCCGTACGACGACACGGGCATAGAGTTCGGTCGCACCGGTGGGCAGGGCCAGGGGTTCCTCGAGCCCGGCTTCACCGGACCGCTCGCCGGGCGCACCACCGGGTACACGCCGGTGGCCTGGAAGGACAAGAAGCTCACGACCTCCGTCAGCGGGGGTGTCTTCTCCCCCGGCGGGGTGGGCACACAGGCCACGAAGATCGTGGTGCCGCGTGGCACGGCGGGACTGATCGTGCAGACCGCCTCGGACGACCCCGACACGAACCTCGACCTCTACCTCTACAAGGACGGCAAACGGGTCGATCGGAGCTGGGCATCCTGGCACAGCAATGAGCGCAGTGTCCGGTTCTTCCCGGAACCGGGCGTCTACACCGCCTATGTGCACGCCCAGACGGCGGCCTCCTCGGACGTCCCCTACCAGCTCGGGGTGACCGTCGTCCCCGAGCAGGCTGACCGGCACAACGCCACGTTGACAACGCCGGCGAGTGTGCAGCGCGGCGGAAGCGCTCAGGTGACACTGAACCCGGTGGGCCCGCAGCCCGACGTCGAGCAGTGGGCGTACACCGAATTCCGCACCGGCCGAACCACGGTACCCGGCCTGCTGATCAGCTCCCGCTGAGCCGCCGGACCAGTCGGCTGATCCGGTCCCGCTGAGCCGGAGGCCGGCCTCCCCGAAGGAGGCCGGCCTCCACAGCGGGGCCGGGGCAGACTCCTCGGGTTCTCACTGCCGCGCCGGCCGGTCCGCGATCACGGCTTCCGGGTGGCCCGGTGCACGAAGGCGGGCGGAAGGTTCGGCCACACCACCGTCGAGCGCTCCAACCGGTCAAAACGGCGGGCCAGTTCGGCGGCGAAGTGCCGTGCCGGCGGAGTCCAGGCCGCGTGCAGATACGCGAAGGTGGTGAACCGCCCGGCGGGTGCGAGGACTTCGGTCACGGCGTCCAGGATGTGCCCGCGGCGTTCCCGCGGCATGACCGTCCACGGCAGCCCGGACACCACCGCATCGACCGGCTCGCCCACCGCGGTGGCCAGCTCGGCCGCCGATCCGCGTACCACCGTCAGCCGCGCGTCCCGCCGGCTTCCCGCCAGCCGTGCCGCGAGCGCCGGGTTGAGCTCGACCGCGACGAGGCGTGCGCCGGGCGCGAGCCGGGCGAGGATCGCATCGGTGAACACCCCCGTCCCCGGGCCGAGCTCCACGACGAGCCCGGCCCTCCCCAGACCGATGTCCTCGGTCATCGCACACGCCAGCCGCCGGGAACTGGCGGCTACCGCGCCGGTCGTGAGGGGCCGTCTGAGGAACTCGCTGGTGATCGACATGGCGGCCATGCTGGAAGCGCCCCGAGGAGCCGCACATCGTGTTCCCGGCCGGTGCGTGTACGACCACGGGAGGACCCCAAGGCGCCCCGCAGGACGATGTGAGGCGGCGGGCCCCGACCGTAGCGTGAGGCGGTGCACTGGCTGATCGAGACCCTGCCCCGCCTGCGCCGCGGCCACCCGTGGCTGGCGGACCTGCTGCTGGTCGCGCTGGTGGCCATGCCCCCGGTGATCCATCCGCAGCCGGGCTGGCGGCCGGTCTGGGTGCAGACGGGCGTCTACATGGCCCTGGTGCTGCCCCTGCTGGCGCGCCGACGTCGGCCAGTGCTCGTCGCGGCCCTGGTGACGTCGGCGTTCTGGGCGCAGAACCTCGGCCAGGTGTGGGGACAGGAATCGGGACGCGGCGCCGTCGCCCTGGCCGCGGTCCTGGCCACCCTCACGGTGCGTGGCCTGCGCCGGTCCGCGGCGACGGTGGTCTGTGCCACCGTCCTGGTACTGCTGTGGATTCCCGCATGGCAACGCGAGCCGGTGGGCCCGGGCGCTCGTGCTGCCTGGCTCACCCCGCTCACGGTGGGGCTTCTGCTGGCCGCTGCCTGGGTGTTCGGCGAATACGTCCGCGCTCGGCGGGCCTACGTCGCCGAGTTCGAGCGGCGGGCCGCGCTCGCCGAGTCGGAGCGCCTCGCGCTGGCCCGGGTCGCCGTCGCCGAGGAGCGGGCGCGCATCGCCCGCGAGATCCACGATGTACTGGCGCACAGTATGAGCGTCATGGTGCTGAACGCCGAGGGCGGCCGGCTGATGCGGCATGTCGACCCCACTGTCGTGGACCGCACCCTTGGCGTCATCAGCACGACCGGCCGTGAGGCCCTGGGCGAACTGCGCCGACTGCTGGAGGTACTGCGCACGCCCGGCACCGAGGCCGCGGCCGTCGGCCGCGACCCCGGCACCGATGCCGGTGGGGCCGCCGAGTCCCTGTCGGACGATCTGCGGCGCCTGGTCGGCCGCCTCAACACGAGCGGCAGGCACGCGCTCCTGGAACTTCGTGGAGACGGAGCCGGCCTTCCCGCCGATCTCACCGTGCAGACGTACCGCATCGTGCAGGAGGCGCTCACCAACGCCGTGAAGCACGCGCCGCCGGACGCCACGATCCGCGTACGGGTCGACACCGGTACCCAGGGGCCCGGGCGGCTGGTCCGCGTCCGGGTGGAGAACTCGGCGGGAGCCGGAAGGGGAACCACCGCCGAGCGCCCCGCCCCGCTGCTCTCCTCCGGTCGCGGACTGGCCGGCATGCGCGAACGCACCGCGCTGTACGGCGGAAGGGTCGACGCCGGTCCCACACCCGACGGCGGCTACAGGGTCGCCGCCACCCTGCGCCCCACCGAGCCCGAGCCCACCGCGGAGACCGCATGACCGGCCCGACCCCGACGCCGACTCCCGCTCCGTCGTCGTCCCGTGTGCTGATCTGCGACGACCAGGAGCTGATCCGGATGGGGCTGCGGATGGTCATCGACAGCCAGCCCGATCTCACCGTGGTGGGCGAAGCCGCCGACGGCGACGCGGCGATCGCGGGCGTGGCCGCCCTGGAGCCGGACCTCGTCCTGATGGACGTCCGCATGCCCGGTCGGGACGGCCTCGCGGCGACGGAACATCTCTGCGCGCAGCCCCAGGGGCCCCGGATCCTCGTCGTCACCACCTTCGACCTCGACGAGTACGCCTATGCGGCCCTGCGTGCCGGCGCGAGCGGATTCCTCGTCAAGGACGCCCCCGCCGAGGAGATTCTGGTGACCGTCCGTGCGGTGCTGCGCGGAGAGGTCATGGTGGCGCCCTCGCTGACCCGGCGTCTGGTGGAGCGCTTCGTCCTGCACACCCCCGCGTCCGCGCCCGCCCAGCGCGGCCGTCTGTCGGCTCTCACCGAACGGGAACGGGACGTCCTCGCCCTGGCCGCCCGGGGACTGGCCAACGGCGAGATCGCGGACAGCCTCTTCATCGGGGAGACGACCGTCAAGACCCACCTCGGCCGGGTCCTGACGAAGCTCGGCCTCCGCGACCGGATCCATGCGGTGATCTTCGCCTACGAGAGCGGTCTGGTACGGGTCGGGGACGAGTCCGTGCGCTGAAGGGTGCGACTCGGCAGGCGCGGGTTGCCGGGGGCTGAGGATCCGGCCCCCGGACGGTGGGTGGGCATCCGGGGCCGGCAGTGCGGGGCTGCCTGCCGTGGGCGGCCCGTTCATGACGCCGGCGTTGCATTCGTATGGCAGACGCCTGGGAAGTCTGGTGGCGAACGCGATCACGACTCCAGACTCTTCTGTTGTCGGTCCCCGATCAGGAAGCGACAGGTCCGGACACCGGCGCACCGTCGTACCGGACCGCGTACGCGCACTTCACCATGTCAGAAAGCAGCGCCAGCATGCCCAGAACCGGCACACCCCCGCCGGCCCCCCGCACCGTCACCGCCGCCACATCCCCCATCCGGAGGGAGGCACGCTCGTGCTCCGTCACCTGATCGGCAAGGCCGCCGGATGGCTCGCCATGATCGTGATCGCCACGAACGTGACGTACGTGCTGGCCGCGTGGTTCCTCGACCCCAGGTCCAACTACCGGGGACTGCGCCCGGTCCGTACGGAGGAGCAGATCGACCGTGCCCTGGCACCGTACGGCCTGGATCCGCGGGTCCCGCTGGCGGATCGGTGGTGGCACTGGTTCAGCGACGTGGTCCTCCATTTCGACTGGGGGAAGTCACCGGTCGGTGTGTCGGTGAACTCGGAGATCGGTTTCCGCGCCCTGGTCAGCGGCCAGTTGGTCACCGCCGCGACGCTCCTGTCCGTGGTGCTGGGTGTGGCGCTCAGTGTGTTCGGCGCGTCCCGGCAGTACGGCTGGTGGGACCGGATCACCCAGTTCGCCTCCGTGTTCCTGTTCAACGTCCCGGCGGCGGTCGCCGCCCTGGCGGTGGTCCTGGCCGGGATCTGGCTGAACCAGCACCTCGGGTGGCGCTTCCTGTACGTCGCCGGGGAGAAGTCCCCGACCGTCAGCGGGCTGTGGCCGACGGTCGCCGACCGGTTCCAGCACCTGATCCTGCCGACGGCGAGCCTGACCCTGCTGGGCTACGTCGGCTACCACCTGACCCAGCGTTCGCTGCTGCTGGACAGCGTGAACGCGGACTTCGTACGCACCGCGCGCGCCACCGGCCTGACGCGTGCCCAGGCGATCCGGCGGCACGCACTTCGCGCCTCGCTCATCCCGACGGCCACGTCGGTGGCGTTCGGCATCCCGGCGATCTTCACCGGCGCGGTGATCACCGAGACCGTCTTCGGGTGGAACGGCATGGGTCAGTACTTCATCCAGACACTCGCCAAGAACGACGTGCACGGCGCCGTCGCCGTGGCGGCCTTCGGCGCGGCGATGACCGCGGTCGGGGCGATCCTGGCCGATGTCGCGGTCGTCCTCCTCGACCCGCGGGTACGGGTGAGCTGAGATGGCGACCACGGTGACTCCCCTGCCCGGGCCGCTCGACGACGCCGCCGCGCTCCGGCTCGGCAGCGGACTGCTGTACCTGCGGCGGTTCGCCCGCAATCGCGGAGCCCTGCTCGGGGTGGCGCTCTTCGCGCTCCTGGTGTTCTTCACGGTGTTCGGGGGCCTGTGCACGCGCTTCGCGTACACCGACACCGACTTCACGGCGCTCACCCAGCCCCCCAGCGCGACGCACTACTTCGGCACCAACCAGGGTGGCAACGATGTCTACGCGGAGGCCGTGCACGGCCTGCGGCGCTCCCTGGCGATCGCGGTCAGCGTCTCGGTGCTGACGATCGTGCTCGCCGCCGTGATCGGCGCGGGCGCGGCCTACTTCGGCGGGCGCGTCGAGAAGCTGACCCTCACGGTCATCCACTTTCTGCTCGTCGTGCCGTCGTTCCTGATCCTGGCCCTGGTCTCGCACCACCTCGCCGGCGACTGGCGCGTGCTCATCCTGGTGCTGACGGTGTTCGGCTGGATGTCGACGGCGCGGGTCATCTGGGCGGTCTCCACCTCCCTGCGGGAGCGGGACTACGTGCTGGCCGCCGAGTTCATGGGCGTGCGGCCGTGGCGGATCGTCCTGCGGCACATCATCCCCAACCTCGGTTCCCTGCTCATCGTCAACCTGACCCTCGGAGTCGTCGCCACCGTGCTCAGCGAAACCGCCCTGTCCTTCCTCGGCTTCGGGGTCCAGACGCCGGACGTGTCACTGGGCACCATGCTCGCCGACGGCGCGGGGACCATCACCAGCGCTCCTTGGCTGTTCGGCTACCCGGCCGGCCTGGTGGTGCTGCTGACGGTGTCGATGACCCTCATCGGCGACGGCCTGCGCGACGCCCTCGACCCCGCGTCGGCCACCGGGGCCCCGGGAGGTCGGCGATGACGTTCACCACCCCCCGGACACATCCCGCCACGGCGTCCGGCACCACGGCACCGGTGCTGTCGGTGCGGGACCTGCACATCTCCTTCCCCTCCGAGGCCGGTCCGGTCCCGGCCGTGCGCGGAGTCAGCTTCGACGTTCTGCCCGGGCGGACCCTCGGCATCGTCGGCGAGTCGGGGTCGGGCAAGTCCGCCACCGCGATGGGCGTCATGGGCCTGCTGCCGGAGACCGCCCGGGTGTCGGGGCAGGTGCTGCTCGGCGGCCGTGACCTGGTGGGACTGAACGACCGGCAGCTGTCCGCGGTGCGCGGCAAGGACATCGGGATGGTCTTCCAGGACCCGCTGTCCGCGCTGACCCCGATCTTCTCGGTGGGCAGGCTGCTGTCCGACGCACTGCGGGTGCACCAGCGCCTGACGAGGCAGGCCGCGTGGAACCGGGCGGTCGAACTGCTGGACCTGGTCGGCATCCCCGAACCGCACCGCAGGGCACGGTCGTTCCCGCACGAGTTCTCCGGCGGCATGCGCCAGCGCGTCGTGATCGCGCTGGCCATGGCGAACTCGCCCTCGGTCATCATCGCCGACGAACCCACCACCGCCCTCGACGTGACCGTGCAGGCGCAGATTCTCGGCGTGCTGCGTACCGCGCAGGCCGAGACGGGTGCGGCTGTCGTGCTCATCACCCACGACCTGGGGGTGGTGGCCGGTTACGCCGACGAGGTCGCGGTGATGTACGCCGGCCGGATCGTGGAACAGGCCGCGGCCGAGGAGCTGTACGGCCGCCCCACCATGCCCTACACGATCGGGCTGCTGGGCGCCGTGCCCCGGCCCGACGTCCGGGCGGACCGGCCCCTCGTGCCGATCGTCGGCGAGCCCCCGTCGCTGGTGCGGCTGCCGGCCGGTTGCCCGTTCGCGGACCGCTGCCCCGCCGCGGTCGACCGTTGCCGCGCGGAGGAGCCCGCACTGGCCCCGGTCGCCGGGCACGGGCAGGTGGCCTGCCTGCGCGCCGGCGAGCTGGCCGACGGCCGCCTGGCGAGGGAGTCGCTCTTCCCGGCCGCCGCGGACGGCGGGGAGAGGACCGCCGGCTCCCACGGTGAGGTGGTGCTCCGCGTCTCCGGCCTGGCCAAGACGTTTCCCGTCACCACAGGCGCGTTCCTCAGGCGCCGCGTCGGCACGCTGCACGCTGTCGGCGATGTCGGCTTCGAACTGCGGGCGGGCCGGACCCTGGGCCTGGTGGGCGAGTCCGGCAGCGGCAAGACCACCACCCTGCTGGAGATCCTGCGCCTCAAGGGGCCCGAGCGCGGGCTGATCGAGGTCGATGGCACGAACGTGGCCGAGCCGGGCTCCGCCGAGCGGGCGCGGGAGCTGCGCCGCGCGGTGCAGATCGTCATGCAGGACCCCTTGGGCTCCCTCGACCCCCGGCTCCCGGTCTTCGACCTGCTGGCCGAGCCTTTGCAGGCGGTGGGCGCGGGCCGTGCGGAGATCCGCGCACGCGTGGCCGAACTCCTCGACTTGGTCGGGCTGGAGGCGTCGGTGTCCGACCGCTTCCCGGCCGCTCTGTCCGGTGGGCAGCGCCAGCGGGTCGGCATCGCCCGCGCGCTGGCGACCGAGCCGCGCATCGTGGTACTCGACGAGCCGGTGTCCGCGCTGGACGTCTCCGTGCAGGCCGGGATCGTCAACCTGCTCGCGAAACTCCAGCGCGAACTGGGCCTGGCCTACCTGATCGTCGCGCACGACCTCGCGGTGATGCGGCACGTGGCCGACCGCATCGCGGTCATGTACCTCGGCCACATCGTCGAGACAGCCGCCACCGAGGACCTCTTCGCCGACCCCAGGCACCCGTACACCGAGGCCCTGCTCTCCGCGATCCCGGTTCCCGACCCACGGGTCGAGCGCTCACGGGAGCACATCGTGCTGCAGGGCGAGCAGCCGAACGCGTCTGACCTGCCGCCGGGCTGCGTCTTCGTCGGCCGCTGTCCGCTGTACCGGTCGCTCGACGAGGCACTGCGGGAACGCTGCCGCACCGAACGGCCCGCCCTGGCCGCCGCGGCACCCGGCTCCGGCCACCGGCACGCCTGCCACGCCCGCTGAATCAAGGCCCCCCACCCTGCCGGCACCGCGCCCCGCGGTGCCGCACGCCTCCACACAGGAACGGAACCACTCCCCCATGCGATCGCACATCACCCCCACAGCCGCGCTCGTCGCGGCCCTCGCGCTGGCCGCCACCGCCTGCAGTTCCTCCGGGTCCGGCACGCCCGGCGCCGGGAAGCCCACCGGCAAGGCCGCGGCACCCACCGTGGCCTCGGCGAAGGTCGACTACAACCCCCAGCCGTACGACAACATCAAGGACGGCGGGACCTACACCACCCCCGGCACCTTCGACGACCAGGGCAATCCGTTCAACGCCAACGCGACCCTCACCGCCTCCCGCATCTGGTTCTGGTACAACCCCGACGTCATCACCTACTCCCCCACCGGCGACGTGCAGTACAACCCGGACTACCTCAGCGACGTCAAGGTCACCACCACCGGCGGCAACCAGCGGGTGGTGCTCACCATCAACCCCAAGGCCACCTACAACGACGGCACCCCCATCGACTGGAACGCCGTCAAGGCGACCTGGCAGGCCAACAACGGCACGAACAAGGACTACAACGCGAGCAACACCGAGGGCTACCGCAACATCACCTCGGTCACCCGCGGCACCGACGACAAGCAGGCGATCATCGAGTTCAAGGGTGTGGACCCCTGGTGGTCCAGCCTGTTCACGACCTTCCTGCACCCCAAGGCCGCCACGGTCGGCGCCTTCAACGACGCCTACGTCAAGAAAGCGCACCCCGAATGGGGCGCCGGCCCCTATACGGTGGGCACGCTCGACACCAAGAGCGGCAACCTCACCTTCGTCCGCAACCCCAAGTGGTGGGGCAGGAAGGGCAAGCTCGACAAGCGGATCTACGTCAACCTGGACTCGGACGCCGCGCTCAACGCCTTCAAGAACGGGCAGGTCGACTACGCAGCCACCGGCAGCGCCGAGGGCCTCAAGCAGATCAGCGGTGTCAAGGGAACCGAGATCCGCCGTGGCGGCAGCCCCTTCGAGTACTCGCTCTACGTCAACACCAAGTCGCCGGTCCTGGGCGACGTCCACGTCCGCGAGGCCCTGCTGAAGAGCATCGACCGAGCACAGATCGCCACGATCCAGTTCCAGGGCCTCGACTACTCCGAACCGCTTCCCGGCTCGGCCCTGCTCTTCAGCTTCCAGAAGGGCTACAGCGACAACGTCTCCCCGCTGATCGACTACGCCCCCGACGACGCGAAGAAGGCCCTGGACGCCGCCGGCTGGAAGCCGGGCGGCGACGGCATACGCGAGAAGAACGGCACCAAGCTCACCGTGGGCTACACCCTCCTCGGCGACGACCCTCTGGACAAGGCCACCGCCAACGCGTTCGCCGCGATGCTCAAGCCGGTCGGCATCCGGCTGGAGATCAAGAAGGCCGACGAAGCGGACTTCGCGAAGATCCTCGGCGACCGGGACTTCGACCTCTTCCTGTCGGGCAACCGCTCCACGGACCCCTTCGGCGCACGCTACCTCTACCAGTTCTACGGCACCGACAGCGACTCCAACCTGACCGGCGCCGGAACCCCGGGACTGGACAAGGCGATCCACGCCGCGGCCTCGATCCCCGACCCGGACCGGCAGACCGCCCAGGCCAACGCCATCGAACGCAAGGAACTCGCGCAGTACGCCTTCCTGCCCCTGTTCAGCGGACCGTCCATCTACGCCGTGAAGAAGGGCCTCGCCAACGTCGGCGCCACCATCTTCGGCACTCCCCTGCCGGAGACCGTGGGCTGGCAGAAGTAGCCGTCCCACGGGCCCACCCGGGCCGGCCGGGACGCGCGTCGCGCTCCCGGCCGGCTTGCCGTGCTCTCGGAAGGGACGCCCATGTCCGGCCGGGGACTCCGGCGAGGGCCGCGACTTCGCCGCCCGCAACGCCGACGACGTCTTCTCCGCGCACGGCGACGACTTCGACGACGCACCGGCCTTCGCCGAGGCATCCGGCGTCGGCTGCGGGTGGCCTGACGACCCGACGACGACCTGCGCATGCTGCCCGGCACGGAGATCATCTTCGGCGCCACCGAGGACGAGTCGCAGGAAGAAGAAGCGCTGGATCCGCCGGCGGCAGGTGACTCCCGCCACGGCGCTGGGCATCGCGGGGCTGGTGTGGGGCATCCCGGACGGCCTCGACGACGTCGTCGACCTGCTCGTCCCGGAACTGCAGGAACGCGGCGTCTACCGGACCGAGTACGCCGGCACGACGCTCCGCTCCCACTTGGGGCTGCGGCCGCCACTGACCCGTCGCCCGGTGCCCGGCGGCGTCGCGACGGAGGCTGAACGGACCGCTGGCTTCGCGCCATTGACGGACGGCGAGACCGCTCCGTAAGCTCCGAAACGGCATTGAGCGTCAGCGTCAAGCCCTGGCTGGCTGACCGGCAACCCTCCGACGCGGCGGGGTGCTCCAGGTGAAAGCCCGGCGGAGTCATCGGCGACTTCCGCAAGCGCGCGACTCCGTGGACGGGGTCCGAGAGGGGGAGGACAGGGCATGCGGCACAACGGCCACCTGAGCGCCTCCCTCGCGGCCGCGATGCTCTTCTCCGGCTTCTCGCGGCGACGCCACATCGATCTGCAGCGCTTCGCCAGCTGTCTGTGTCACAGCTGACCGGGATCCGCCCGGCCGGCTGAGCACGCGCGCCGGCCGCCACCCGCACCCCACGCCCTCCGCAGGGTGTGTTCGCCGCGCCCCTCGCCGGGCCCGCCTTCTCCTTCCCCTTTCCCAGCCTCTGAACAGCGTCACCTCGTCGCGGCAGCGTGCCTGACGGGGCGTCATGTCCGTGCGCTCTCGCTCGCTGCCGGTGCGCGGTGACACGAGTAGGAGAACCCTCGGTGACAACTCATCACGGTGCACGCGCCGGCCGAGCCGCCGCTGCCCTGGCCGCCCTCATGACCACCGGCGTCCTGCTGACCGCCTGCGGTTCGGACACCGGTGACTCCGGCGGCGGTGGCGGACGGCACAGGTCCGGTGGCACCCTGACGTTCGCGGTCGGTTCCGACGCCGGCTGCGTGGATCCGCAGCAGGTCGCCAGCAACGACACCATCTACTCCCTGCGCCAGGTCGTCGACTCCCTGACCGACCAGGACCCGAAGACCGGCAGGATCGTGCCGTGGCTGGCCAAGAGCTGGGACGTCAGCCCGGACGCCACGACGTTCACCTTCCACCTGAGACCGGGCGTCACCTTCAGCGACGGTTCACCGCTGACCGCTCAGGTGGTCAAGGACAACTTCGACGCCGTACCGAAGCTCGGCGCCCTGGCCACCCTCGCCCAGGGGTACCTCAGCGGTGTGCAGAGCACGACCGCCGTCGACCCGACCACGGTGCGGGTGAAGTTCACGGCGCCCAACGCCCAGTTCCTCCAGGCGACGGCAACGCACTCGCTGGGGATCGAGTCGTCGGCGAGCGTGCGGAAGTCGCCGCAGGACAGGTGCAGCCAGGGAGTGGTCGGATCCGGGCCCTTCGTGCTGAAGCAGTACGTCCAGAACCAGTCGATCACCCTGGCCAAGCGGACCGGATACCAGTGGGGTTCCTCGCTGTGGACCAAGAAGGGCGAGGCGTACCTGGACCAGCTGGTGTTCAAGGTGGTTCCCGAGGCGGGCGTACGGGCCGGCAGCCTCCGGTCCGGCCAGGTGGACGCGATCGGCAGCGTCGGCAGGGCCGACGAGGCGACGCTCAAGGGCGGGCCGGTGAGCCTTCAGCGGCGGGCGAACCCCGGCGTCGTGTTCGGCCTGGGGTTCAACAACTCCCGGCCGATCCTCGAGGACGCCACGGTGCGGCAGGCGATCGGGTACGCCGTCGACCGGCAACAGGTCGCCGCCACGGTCTTCCCGACCGGCACCCGGCCGGCCACCAGCGTCCTGGCGCACACCACCCCTGACTACGCGGACCTGACCGCCGACCTGGCGCACGACGTCGCGAAGGCGGGGGCCCTGCTGGACTCGGCCGGCTGGAAGCCGGGCCAGGACGGCATCCGCACCAGGAACGGGACCAGGCTGAGCCTGACCGTCAAGTGGTTCGCGAACGCGGCCACGAACCAGCCGGCACTTGAACTGATCCAGCAGCAGCTGAAGGCCGCCGGCATCGAGCTGGTACTCAAGGAGCTGCAGATCTCCCAGATCGCCCAGGTGCAGCAGTCCGGTGACTTCGACGCGCTGTGGGGAAACCTCACGCGGGCCGATCCGGACATCCTGCGGACCTCGTACTCCACGAAGCTGGCCAACACCTACCGCGTGCCGTCGAGCCCGCTGGACGCGGTGCTCGACCAGCAGGCGGCGGCCACCGACGCCGACCAGCGGGCACAACTGGTGGCACAGGCGCAGACGTTGATCGTGCGGAACGCCTACACCGTCCCGGTGGTCGAGTTGCAGACCCAACTGGGCGTGTCGAAGAAGGTGCACCACCTCGACTTCGACGCCTCCAGCCGGATCCAACTGCACGACACCTGGATCGGCTGACGGCATGACCACTTACGTGATCAAGCGGCTCGCACAGGCGCTCGGCGTGTTGTGGGCGGCCTACACGCTGTCGTTCCTCGTGCTGGACTACCTGCCCGGTGACCCGGTGTCGGCGCTGGCCGGCGCAGGGGCGGACTCGGCCGCCATCGATCCGGCCCGGCTCGCGGCGCTCCGGCACCAGTACGGCTTCGACAAGCCGGTTCCCGAGCAGTACATCGAGTACCTCGGCCGGGCCGTGCGCGGCGACTTCGGCGACGCGATCTCCACGGGCCGGCCCGTGACCTCGACCCTGGCCGACGCACTGCCGCAGACCCTGCAACTGACCGGGGCCGCGCTGCTGCTCGCGGTCGCCGGGGGCGGCGCACTGGCGATGCTGGCGACCTTCACCCGGCGGCGGTGGCTGCGGCAGGTACTGCTCTCACTGCCGCCCCTGGGGGTGTCGGTTCCCACATTCTGGGTCGGGCTGGTCCTCGTCGAGGCGTTCTCCTTCCGGCTGCGCTGGTTCCCGGCCTTCGGCAACGACGGGCTGCGGGCACTGGTGCTGCCCGCGGTGACGCTGGCCGTCCCGACCGGCGCACTGGTCGCACAGGTGCTGGCCAAGAGCCTGTTCACGGCACTGGGCCAGGCCTACGTGGAGACGGCGCGGGCCAAGGGCGCCGGCCGCCGGCGCATCCATCTGCGGCACGCGCTGCGCAACGCGTCCTTGCCGGCGCTCACGGTGGTGGGGCTGCTGGTCGGGCAGCTCGTCGCCGGCTCCGTGGTCGTGGAGACCGTCTTCGCCCGTGACGGTCTGGGCCGGGTGACGGTCGCCGCGGTCACGGCGCAGGACCTTCCGCTGGTCCAGGGCGTGGTGGTGTTCGGCGCGCTGATCTTCGTACTGGCGAACCTGGCGGTCGACCTCGTCTACCCGCTGCTGGATCCGCGCATCGTGGTGGCCTCGGGCAGGAGGGCGAGTTTCGCATGAGCCAGAGCCTTGTCCAAGACGCCGCCGAACCCGCGGCGCCGGGCCCGGAACGGCCGGGGGGGCCGGGCGACGGTACACCGCCGGGTCCGCGGAACGGGGGCCCGCGGCGGGCGCTGCGGTTCCTGCTGCGCCGCCCCGGCCTGCTGGCGTCGGTGGTCGTCGTCGTCCTGGTGCTGCTCGCCTCGTTCCACCCGGAGCTGTTCACCTCGCGGAACCCGCTGGAAGGGACGCCCTCACAGAACTTCCGCGGGCCCAGCGGCGAGCACTGGTTCGGCACCGACGAACTGGGACGCGACCTGTTCTCCCGCGTGGTGCACGGGGCGCAACTGTCCCTCAAGGCAACGCTGATCGCCGTCGCGGTGGCGTTCGTGCTCGGCGGCCTGCTCGGTCTGGTGGCCGGGTTCGTGGGCCGGTGGGTCGACGACGTCCTGATGCGCTTCGTGGACGTGCTGCTCTCCATTCCCGCGCTGTTCCTGTCCCTGGCCCTGGTCACCGCGCTGGGGTACGGGACGGTGAAGGTGGCGTTCGCGGTCGGGATCGCCGGCGTCGCGAGCTTCGCGCGGGTGGCCCGGTCGGAGGTGCTGCGGGTGCGGCAGGCCGTCTTCGTCGAGGCGTCGCGGTCCTGCGGGGCCCGCTGGTACTCCGTGCTGGGACGGCACGTGCTGCCGAACGCCGCGGGCCCGATCGTCGTCCTGGCCACCCTCGAACTGGGGACGGCGATCCTGTCCGTGTCGTCGCTGAGCTTCCTCGGCTACGGGGCGCCTCCCCCGGCCCCGGAGTGGGGAACCCTCATCTCCGTCGGCCGCAACTACCAGGCCAACGCCTGGTGGCTGACGGCCCTGCCCGGCCTGGTGATCGCCGCGACGGTACTGGCCACCAATCGCGTCGCCCGGGCCCTGGACGGCGAATGGTCGGAGCAGCGATGAACCGGCCCGCGACCCGCTCCCGAACGCATACGGATGGGGACATGACCACAGCCCTGCTGGAGATACGCGGCCTGTCGGTGTCGTACGACACGCGCAGCGGTCCCGTGCACGCCGTGCGGGGCGTCGACCTGGACGTCCGGGCGGGCGAGGTGACCGCCGTGGTGGGCGAGTCGGGCTCCGGCAAGAGCACCACGGCGCACGCCGTCACCCGGCTGCTCGCGGCGAACGGCAGGATCGACGCCGGAACGGTCCGGTTCGGCGGGCACGACCTCACCACGCTGACGGAGGCGGAACTGCGGGTGCTGCGCGGCGCGCAGATCGGCCTCGTCCCGCAGGACCCTTCTGTGTCGCTCAACCCGGTCAAGCGCGTCGGCGAGCAGGTCGCCGAGGTGTTGCGCATCCACGGCCGGGCCAGTCGCCGCACCGCCGCCTCGGAGGCCCTGGCCGTACTGGAGCAGGCCGGGCTGCGCGATCCGGCCGTCCGCGCGCGGCAGTACCCGCACGAGCTCTCCGGCGGCATGCGCCAACGGGCGCTGATCGCGATCGCCATCGCCGCCACACCGAAGCTGATCATCGCGGACGAGCCGACCAGCGCGCTCGACGTCACCGTGCAGCGGCTCATCCTCGACCAGTTGCAGCACCTCACCACGGAGTACGGCACCGCGCTGCTGCTCGTGACCCACGATCTCGGGGTGGCCGCCGACCGCGCACAGCACATCGTCGTCATGTCCCAGGGCCAGGTCGTCGAGGCCGGACCGACCCGGGACGTCCTCCGTGCCCCGCAGCATCCCTACACCCGCCGGCTGCTGGACAGCGCTCCCAGCCTGGGCGCGGCCCGCCCCGTCGCCGTCCGCGCGCCGTCCGCCGGCGATGCCGAGGCACCGCCCCTGGTCGAGGTCCGCAACGCGGTCAAGGAGTTCAGGCTGCCCCGCGCGGCGGGCGGGTCCCGGACGCTGCGCGCGGTCGACGACGTCAGTCTCACCGTGCGCCGCGGCCGGACCCTGGCCCTGGTGGGCGAGTCCGGGTCCGGGAAGTCGACCACCGCCCGCCTCGTGCTGCGCCTGACCGAAGCGACCTCCGGGCAGATCCTGTTCGACGGCCACGACGTCACCGACTCCCGCGGGTCCCGGGCCAGAGACCTGCGCCGCCGGGCCCAGCTCGTCTACCAGAACCCGTACGCCTCGCTGGACCCGCGGTTCTCCATCGGGGAGGTGATCACCGAGCCCTTGCGCGCCTTCCGGGTCGGCGACCGGCGCTCCCGGCTCGACCGGGCCCGCGAGCTGCTGGACCGGGTGGCGCTGCCGGCCTCGGTCCTCGGCCGCCGCCCGGCGGAGCTGTCCGGGGGGCAGCGCCAGCGCGTGGCCATCGCACGCGCCCTCGCGCTCTCGCCGGACCTGGTGGTCTGCGACGAACCGGTGTCGGCGCTCGACGTGTCGGTCCAGGCCCAGGTTCTCGACCTCCTGGCCGAACTCCAGGCCGGCAGCGAGGTGGCGTACCTGTTCATCTCGCACGACCTGGCCGTCGTGCGGCAGATCGCACACGAGGTCGCCGTCATGCGGGCCGGTCGCATCGTGGAGACCGGAACCGTCGAGCAGTTGTTCACCCGCCCGGGCCACGCGTACACCCGCGAACTGCTCGCGGCGATACCGGGCCGAAGCACCTCCTCCCCCGCCGGCCCCGCCGCCGAGCCCGCCACCACGTGAGGACGCAACCCGCATGAGCACCGACCGGATCACCTCGCTGGCGTTCCTCACCCCGGGCAACTTCGACGACGAGGACCCGCACACCGGGCTGGAGGAGACACTGCGCCTGTTCGAGTACGGCGAACGGCTCGGCTTCGACGGCGCCTGGGTCCGGCAGCGCCACCTCGAACACGGCGTCGGGTCGGCCGCGGTGTTCCTCGCCGCGGCCGCCCAGCGCACCCGGCGGGTGGAGCTGGGGACCGCGGTCATCCCCATCGGGTACGAGAGCCCGTTCCGGTTGGCCGAGGATCTGTCGCTGGCCGACGTGCTGTCCCAGGGGCGACTGCAGGCCGGCTTCAGCACCGGCATGCCGCACGCCGAGTTGCTGGGGGACCTGGTGTACGACGGGGACTGGCGCAGTTTCGACCTGTCGTACGGCAGAATCGCCCGCCTCGTCGACAACCTGCGCGGCCGATGGCTGGGCGGCCCGGACACGGTGATCCGCTCCCCCGGTGCCATCCAGCGCCCGCGGCTGCAACCGCACAACCCCGGACTGACCGACCGCATCTGGTACGGCGCGGGCAGCCTCACCTCCGTCCGCTGGGCCGCCGAACACGGCCTGCACCTGCTGTCCGGGAACATCGTCAGCGCCGACGGGGACACCGACGACTTCACCTCGGCCCAACTGCGCATGCTCTCCGAGTACCGGCGCACCGCACGCGGTCCGCCCGGAGGCACGCATCGCCCTGGGGCGCGTCGTCGTCCCGTTCGACAGTGCCGACGCCGCCACCCGGACCCGCTATGCCGACTACGCCGCCGGCCGGCACCAGCGCACACTGGCGCCGCAGACCATCGGCACGCGGCGGATCCTCTTCGCCCCGGACCTCGTCGGGACCGCGGACCAGATCCTGGAACGGCTCACCGCGGACCCCGTGCTCGCGTCGGTGTCGGAACTCCGCCTCGAGCTGCCGTACGAGTTCCGTCACGAGGAGTACGAGCAGATCCTGCACGACGTACGACACCTGATCGCGCCGGAACTCGGGTGGCGGCCCGCCCTTCAGGTCGACCCCGACCACAGCCCGAACCCCGTGGCGGAGGCCGCGCGCTGAACGACAGGCCGAGCGGGCAGTCGGCCGGCCAGGGCCTCGATCGCCCGGGTCAGGCGGGCAGTCGCGGCACGCTGTCGATCAGCCGCCGGGTGTAGGGGTGGGCGGGGCGGCCCAGCACCTGGCCGGTGTCGCCCTGTTCGACGACGCGGCCGTGCTCCAGCACAGCGGTGCGTTCGCACAGGGACGCCACGACCGACAGGTCGTGGGAGACCATCACGAGGGTGAGCCCCTGTTCCCGCTTGAGCTCCGCCAGCAGGTCCACGACCTTGACCCGGGTGGTGACGTCGAGTGCGCTGACCGGCTCATCGGCGAGCAGCACCCGCGGGTGGCACACCACGGCTCGTGCGATCGCGATGCGCTGGCGCTGTCCGCCGGAGAACTCGTGCGGGTAGCGGTGCAGCGCGTCGGCGGGCAGCCCGACGCGCTCCAGGGCGGCGGCCGCCTTCGGCAGTGCGGCGGACCGTGTGTCGATTCCAAGGGAGCGCAGCGGCTCCGCCACGATGGCCCCCACGCGCCGGCGGGGGTCCAGCGAGGAGTAGGGGTCCTGGAAGACGCATTGCACGCTGCGCCGGAACCGGCGCATCTGCTCCCGGTCGCGAAGGGTGAGGCCGGCGCCGTCGAAGTGGACACTTCCGGCGGTGGGACGGGACAGTCCGAGCAGCAGGCGCATGAGCGTCGTCTTGCCGGCCCCGGACTCACCGACGAGGGCGAGACTCTCCCCCGCCTCGACGGCGAGGGAGACGTCCCGCACCGCGTCGGCCGTGCTGCCCCGGTGCCGCAGGGTCACGTCCTTCAGTTCCAGCACGGGCGTCACGGTGCGCTCCTCAGGTCCAAAGCGGACTCCAGTCGCCGCGCGCTGGCCACGAGGGCCTTGGTGTACTCATGGCGAGGGGAGCGGACGAGGTCACGGACCGTGCCCTCCTCGACGGCGCGGCCGTCCTTCATGACCAGGGCGCGGTCGGTCACCCGGGCGACGACGGCGAGGTCGTGGCTGACGAAGACCACGGCCATCCTCCGTTCCCGCACGAGGGCGTCGACGAGGTCCAGCATCTCCGCCTGGACCGACACGTCCAGCGCGGTCGTCGGCTCGTCCGCGATGAGCAGAGCGGGCGCGCAGGCCAGGGCCATGGCCAGGGCGACGCGCTGTCGCTGTCCGCCGGAGATCTCGTGCGGAAACGCCCGGGCGACACGCTCCGGATCGGGCAGCCGCACCTGTGTCAGCGCGTCACGCACGGCCTCACGCAGGGCGGCTCTCTTCAGGCCGGTGCGCCGGGCGAGGGGTTCGGCGATCTGCCGGCCCACGCGCATCAGCGGATCGAGCGCGGTGAGCGGTTCCTGGAAGACGATGGCCGCGTCGCGGCCGCGTACCGCGGTGAGCCGCCTGTCGGAGGCGCCCACGATCTGGGTTCCGGCCAGTTCGATGCTGCCGGTGGCGGTGATGCCGTCGGGCAGGAGGCCGAGGACGGCGAGCGTGGTGAGGGACTTGCCGGAGCCGGACTCGCCGATGAGACCGAGTCGTTCACCACTCTCCACGCTGAAGGAGAGGTCGTCGACGAGGGTGCGGCCGTCGGTGGTCCTGACGGTCAGCCCGCGTACGTCGAGGAGGCTCATGTGCGCCTCCGGCGGGCCGCGGGGTCGGGGGAGTCCCGCAGCCCGTCGGCGATCAGATTCACGCCGATGACGAGCAGGACCAGCAGGATGCCCGGGGCGAGTGCCCCGGCGGGGGCAGTGGTGAAGGTGGCCTGCGCCTCCTGGAGCATGCGGCCCCACGAGGCGTTGGGCGGCGGGGCGCCCAGGCCGAGGTAGGACAGGCCCGCCTCGGCCAGTACGGCGAGGCCGAACTGCAGGGCGAGGTTCACCACGAGGGTGGGCCAGATGTTCGGCAGGACGTGGCCGAGCACGGTGCGGGGCCAGGACGTGCCGGACGTGCGCGCTGCGGTGATGTAGTCCTGCGCCAGCACGCGTTTGACCAGGATGCGGGCCAGCCGCGCGACGACGGCGCTCTGCGCCAGACCGATCGCGAGGACCGCGGAGCCGAGGGTCGCCGAGCGCGCCGCGACGATGAGCATGGCGAGCAGCAGCGTCGGGAAGGCGATCAGGATGTCGAGGAACGCGGACAGGGTGTCGTCGAGCCAGCCCTGTGCGAAGGCGGCGAGCATGCCCAGGGTGAGGCCGAGGGCGGCGGCGATGAGCACGGACCCCAGCCCCGCCTCGACGGCGATGCGCGAGCCCGCCATCACCTGGGTGAACAGGTCGCGGCCGAGCTTGTCGGTGCCCAGCAGATGGCCCCCGCCGGGGGCCGTCAGCCGTCCGCCGGAGGTGTCGTCGGCGGAGTAGGGCGTCCAGAACAGGGAGACCAGGGCGAGCAGCACGATCAGGCCGGCCAGGACACCGCCGACGACGAGCGTGGCGGAGCCCCGGAAACCGCGCCCGGCTCGTGTCGCCCGCCCGCTCCGGGCGGGTTCGAGAACGTCGGAGGTCATCGGGCTCCTCCCGACAGCCGTGCGCGCAGCCGCGGGTCGATGATCCGCTGGACCAGGTCGGCGACGAAGCCGATGACCAGCACGGCGAGCGTGGAGACGAACAGCACGCCCTGGATGACCGGGTAGTCGTGCTGCGCGATGCCGGTGGCGAGCATCGAGCCGAGACCCGGCAGCGCGTACACCGACTCGACCACGACCGCGCCGAGCAGGGTCGTGGCCAGCTCGATGCCGAGGACGGAGATCACCGGGACCGAGGCGTTGCGCAGTCCGTGCCGCCACATCGCCCGGCCGAAGGAGGACCCGAGGGCGCGGGCGGTCCGCAGGTAGTCGCTGCCCAGCACGTCGAGGGACGCGGAGCGCACGTAGCGGATCAGGGAGGCGCTCATCACCAGGGCGATGGTCACGACCGGCAGGACGAGGGAGCGGATCGCGTCGGCGGGCGCGGACCAGCCGTCCGGCGGGAAGCCACCGGCCGGCAGCCAGCCCGCGTTCAGGGCGAACACGGCGATGAGGATCATGCCCAGCCAGAACACCGGTATGGCGATGCCCAGTTGGGAGACACCGCTCAGCAGGGCCCCGTACCAGGTGTGCCGCTTGTGGGCGGCGACGAAACCGGCGGGGACGGCGATGAGAACGGCGAGCAGGAAGGCGGCCAGGGTCAGCGGGAGGGTGACGTTCAGCCGGGACGCGACCTCGGGTCCGACGGGCAGCGAGCTGACGAAGGATGCCCCGAGGTCGCCCTGGGCCAGCTGCCCGAGCCAGTGGGTGAACTGCTCGGGCAGCGGCCGGTCGGACCCGATCGAGTGCCGTGCCGCGGCGATCTGCTCCGGGCTCGCGCCCACCGCGGTAAGGGCGTTGGCCGGGTCACCGGGGAGCAGGCGGAGCAGCACGAACAGGACCACGCTCGCCAGGGCCAGTGACACCAGGAGGAAGACCAGACGGCGCAGGAGGTAACGCGCCATCAGCCCTTCTTCTTGATGTCGTAGACGTAGAACTGCGAGTTGAGGCCGTTGAGCGGGTAGCCCGACAGCTTGCTGGTCGCGACGACGATCTGCGGGTACAGGTACAGCCAGTCGCTCGCCGCGTCCTCGGCGGTCTTCTCGTTGACCTTCTTCAGCAGCGCGGTCTGCTCATCGGTGGTGGCGGCCTCCTCGGCCTGCTGGACCCACTGGGTGACCTGCTTGTTGTCGTAGCCCCAGTAGAAGTCGGGGTTTCCGTACCAGACGAGGTCGCGGTCGTTGACGTGCTCCTGGAGCGTCGCCGTGAAGTCGTGGTTCTTGTAGACCTTCGTGTACCACTCGTCCGGGGTGATCGTGTTGATCGTGACGGTGATGCCGACCTTGGCCAGTTCGGACTTGATGAACGTGGCGGCGGTCGGGTGGGGGTCGTAGTTCGGGGTGTCGAGGGTGAAGGCGAAGCCCTTGCCGTATCCGGCCTCGGAGAGCAGCTGCTTGGCGTGCGCCGGATCGTAGGCGTTGACCTTGGTGAGGTCCTCGTACCAGGGGTCGGTCGGCGGCACCATCGATCCGATGAGCTTGCCGTAGCCGCCCCAGACCGACTCCAGCAGCTTCTTGTCGTCGATGGCGGCCGACACGGCCTGGCGCACCTTGACGTCGGTGAAGGGCTTGGCCTTGTCGTTGAAGGCGAGCAGCAGCTTGGTCGTGGAGTTGCCGTCGCTGACCTTGTAGTTCTGGTTGTTCTTGAACTGGTCCAGGGCGTCGGGCGACTGCTCGCTGGTGACCACGTCGACGGCGTTGGTCAGCAGCGCGTTGTTGAGGGCCGTCGCGTCCTTGTAGTAGTGGAAGACGGCCTTCTTGTTCGCGGCGGCCTGACCCCAGTAGCCCGGGAAGCGGCTCAGGCTCAGGGCCGAGCCGCGGGTCCACTTGTCCAGCTTGTACGGGCCGGTGCCGTCCTCCGTCGTCTTCAAATTCTGGGCCTGGGAGTTGATGATCCAGACGTACGAGAGGTTGTAGACGAAGGAGATCGACTTCTGCGACAGCGTGACCTTGACCGTCCGCGCGTCGGGGGTGGCGATGTCCTTGATGACCTCGAGGTTGCTCTTGCGCGCGGACTGCGAGTCGTCGGCGATGACCTTCTGCAGGCTGTACTTGACGTCCGCACTGGTGAGTTCCTTGCCGCTGTGGAACTTCACGCCGTCGCGGAGGGTGAAGGTGTAGGTGAGCCCGTCGGGGCTGACCTTGTAGTCCTGCGCGAGGAGCTTTTCCACCTTGCCGCCGTCGGTGAGTCCGAACAGGCCCTCGTAGACGTTGCCGTTGAGCGCTTCGGTCACACCCTGGCCGCCGCCCGCGGTGTTGTCGAGGTTCTGCGGCTCGTAGACCGAGCCTATGTTGACGGTCGCGTCCTTGTCGTAGGCGCCGCCTGCGCTCCCGCCGGAGCCGGAGCCGGAGCCGCCGCAGGCCGTGAGGGTCAGAGCGAGCGTGGCGGCCGTCGCGGTGCCGTAGAGGGAGGTCTTCTTGAGGTTCATGGTGAAGGCGCTTTCGTGCTGCGGTGACGTGGCGTCTGCGGGCGATTCAGTGCTGCGCGAGGAAGCCGCCGCGGAAGACAGGAAGTTTCTCGCCGGCCTCGACGGGCAGGTGGAAACGGTTCTGCCGCGGCGGCATCGGACAGTTGTACTGATCGGAGAAGCCGCAGGGCGGGACGAAGGCGCGGTTGAAGTCGAGCAGGACGCGGTCGTCGTCCTGGGTGCGCTGCACGAAGAGGAAGCGGCCGGCGCCGTAGGTGGTGGCCCCGTTGGTGGGGTCCCCGAAGACCAGCAGCAGCGTGCCGTCGTCGTCGAAGGCGCTGAGGGTGTACTCGTGGCCGTCCACGGTGAGGGTGATGTCGCCCGGGACGACGAGGTCCCGCGTGCCGCCGTTGTCCCGCAGGTGCTCGAAGGCGATCCGTCGGGCGCCGGGCACGGGGGTATAGGTGGCGTGCACCACCCAGGCCGGATCGTAGGGGAAGACGTCGACGCGGTCGAAGTGCCGGATGGCCGGTGAGTCGGCGTCCCAGAAGCGCAGGCCGTTCTCCGGCTCGCCGGTGACGATGTCGGTGCGCTGGAGCGCGGTGACGGTCACCGTGTCCGGCTGCCCCTCGCCCTCCTTCTGCCCGTCGGAGTGCTCACCCGCCGGGAGCCAGCGGGTCTCCACGAGGGCGAGGTTCCCCGTCGGCGAGGTGAGGCTGCGATGGCGCTCGGCGCGCCACGCGTGCCACAGCCCGTTGGGGACGGACGCGGGTCCGATGGCGGTGGGGTGGGACACGTTGCACTCATTCGCGTAGAGGATCGCCGGCACTCACGCCGCGAGGTGACGCTGCGCGAAGAAATGGCCTATGGGTGTGTTCTTTATCCGCCAGGCGGAGATCCCACGTCAAAGGCGTCCCATATAGCGAGACGATTCTCGCCGGAAACGGAAGCCGACATCGACTGTGTTCGCTCTCGCACGAAGCCACAAAGGCGCCTTTGAGCTGGGAAGACGCACCTCATCGCTGCACCCCGAGTCCGAGGGTGACCAGGTCCACGCGCGTCCACTATTCGAGACGATTGCTAGGACTGAGCGCGTCGGCCGCCGACTCTGCGACACCGCTGCGCCTTCCGAAGCGTCACCGGCCCGCCACCCGGCGTCACCACCGGCGACCGTCCGGCCATGCCTGACGTGTGCGTCGTGGACCGCGGCCGGCGGGCGGCTCGGTCCTGACCCGCATTGCCACGGGGGCATCGAAGCCGACGGGGTACGGGAGCCGCCGAACGCTGTCCTCGGCTTCATCAGCTCGGCCATCGTCGGCGGCAGCGCTTCGCGGTGATCTTCCGCTCCGTACACAGCCCTACCATTGGCCCATGCCCACTACGCCGTCACGGGTCGACCTGCGTCCGCTCACCCTCGCCGACCAGGAGGAGTTCTGCTCGCTCGTGAGGGCCAGCGCCGAGTTCCACCTACCGTGGATGCAACTGCCCGCGACCGCGGAGGAGTTCCACGGATGGATGCACCGCTTCAGCGACGGCACCAACCTCGGCTTCATGATCCGGGTCAAGGAGACCGGTACGGCTGCCGGCATGGTCAACATCAACTCGATCATCCGGGGCCGCTACCAGGGCGCTTCCATCGGCTATGCGGCCTTCGCCCCGTCCGCGGGCCGGGGTTACATGACCGAAGGGGTCACCGTCGCCCTGCACCACGCCTTCGACGACCTGCGCCTCCACCGCCTGGAGGCCAACATCAGACCGGCGAACAAGGCGTCTTCGGCCCTGGTCCAGCGCCTGGGCTTTCGTTACGAAGGCCTGTCGCCCGCCTATCTCTACGTCAATGGGGCCTGGCACGACCACGAACGCTGGTCCCTCACCGCACCATCTCCCTGGACGGCCGATCCTTCGCTTCCCCAGGTCTAGAGAGCTTCAACGGCGCGGGTTCCGGCGGTGGGACGCGACCAGGCGTTTCAGCGGGTGGGCGCGCGAGGTGAGCGGGTCGGAACATACGGGCCGCCGCCCGGCCCGGTGCCCGCCGCCCGAACCGTCACGCGACGACCGACAGGAGCTGGAGGCTGGTGTGGCTCTCGGTGCCCGGCACCGCGGTGTAGACCAGAAGCCGCTGGGACTGGTCGGGGTCGACGAGCGTCTGGCAGTGCAGTTCCAGCGTGCCGACCTGCGGATGCCGGAAGCGTTTGGAGGCGCAGTACGGCCCCAGCACCGGCCGCTCGTGCCACAGCCCGGCGAACTCGGCGCTCTCGGATCGCAGCGCGTCGACGAGTTCGGCGGCTCGTGAGTCCGCGCCGTCCCGGGTGTAGGCGCCGTACAGGTCCGCCACCATCAGCCGGCTTTGCTCGGGGTGGTCGCTCTCCGGGTGCACAAGACGCGACGCGGGGTCGGTGAACCACCGGTAGTGCGCACTGCGGGCCAGTCCCGTGTGGCCCGTCTCGTCGCCTCGCAGCGCGGCCGCCATGCGCGTCTGCTTCAAGGTCTCGCCCAGGTGGTTCATGACCTGGGCGGGAGTGTCCTCCAGCCGGTCCAGGACGCGCATCATCCCCGGATTGATGTGGTCGTCACGCCGCCGCTGCCGGGGCTTGGCGTGACCGGCGAGTTGGAAGAGGTGGTCGCGCTCCTCCAGGGACAGGTGGAGACCGCGGGCGATGGCGGCGAGCATGGACTCCGACGGGTTGGGGCCGCGTGGCTGCTCGAGCCGGCTGTAGTAGTCGGCCGACATGTCGCACAGCGCGGCCACCTCCTCTCGGCGCAGCCCGCGGGTGCGCCTGCGCCGGCCGCGGAGCAGCCCTACGTCCTCCGGCTGCAGGGCTTCGCGCCGTGCCCGCAGAAACGCGGCCAGTCCTGCCCGATCCGCCATCGTCGTCCTTTCGCTCTGCCGGCCGTTCCCGTGCGATCCGTGGGCCACGGGCCCCGCCTGCGTCAAAGACGGCAGCCACGGCCGAGGAGGTGACCCATGTGGGGGTGAGCAACGTGACGTGGCCGACGATTCCCATCCGAGGGAGGGTGTGCCGTCCGGCACCATCCCTCACGGGCGGCCGCGGACAGTGGTGCCGTCCACGGCCGCCCTCGGCACCCGGAGGGCTCGGGTGGGGGAACCCGTGCCCTCCGGGAGTCTTCACCAGGAGGGCGTCAGCGGGTGATCGCCTTGCTCTCCAGGAACTCCTCGATGCCTGCGCGGCCCATCTCCCTGCCGTTGCCCGACTGCTTGTAGCCGCCGAAGGGGGCCTGGAAGTTGTGCTTCCCTCCGTTGACGTCGACCTGGCCGACGCGCAGGCGCCGGGCGATCGCCATGGCGTGCTCCTCGTCACCGGTGATGGCACCGCTGAGCCCGTAGACGGTGCCGTTGGCGATCTCGACGGCGTGGTCGTCGTCGGTGTACGGGATCACGGCCAGCACAGGGCCGAAGATCTCCTCCTGCGCGATGACGGAGTGCGGGTCGACGTCGGAGAAGATCGTCGGCCTGACATAGGCGCCGTTCTCGAATCCCTCGGGCCGCCCGGGGCCGCCGACGACGAGATGCGCGCCATCGGCGATGCCGCGCCGGATGTACCCGTCCACGCGCTGCCGCTGGGTCTCCGAGGCGACCGGGCCGATCCGCGTGGCCTCGTCCGCGGGGTCGCCGACCGTGTACTCCCCGGCCGCCGCCCGCAGCTTCTCCACCACGGTGCTCTGGAGATCCTGCGGGACCAGCATGCGGACGTAGGCGCCGCAGGCCTGCCCACCGTTGGCCCAGGCGTATGCCAGGCCGCGCTCGACGGCGAAGTCGAGGTCGGCCTCGGGCAGGACGATGTGGGCCGCCTTGCCGCCCAGCTCGAGCGCGACCCGCTTGACAGTGTCGGAGGCGGCGACGGAGACGCTCTTGCCGGCACGGGTGGAACCGGTGAAGGAGATCATGTCGATCTTCGGGTGCCGGGAGATGGCTTCGCCGACGACCGGACCGGTGCCCTGCACGACGTTGAACACACCGTTCGGGATTCCGGCCCGGGTGGCGATCTCCGCGAACATCCGGGCACTCAGCGGGGAGATCTCCGACGGCTTGAGGACCACGGTGTTACCGGCCAGCATCGCGGGCACGACCTTGGTCACCAGCTGCTGCAGAGGGAAGTTCCAGGGAGTGATGGCACCCACCACGCCGATCGGCTCGTGGATGACGAGGGAGTTCTCGATCACCTCCGTCCATGCGAACCTCTCCGCCGCGGTGACCGCCGCCAAGGTCGAGGCCACCGGGAAGCCGGCCTGGGCCTGCCGGGAGAAGGAGATGGGGGCACCCATCTCCAGGGTGATGGTGGCGGCGAGCTCCTCGGCGTGCTCCTGCAGACCCTCGGCGAGCCGTCGGACGACGGCGATGCGCTCCGGCGGGGGTGTTGCCGACCACCCGGGGAAGGCGGCCAGCGCGGCGTCCACGGCCAGGTCCACATCCGCTTCGGTGCCCTCGTGCACGGAAGCGATCACGGACTCGTCCGCGGGGTTGACGACGTCGATCAGCGGGCCCGAGCCCTGGACGGCGCGGCCGTTGATCCAGTGGGAGGGCGGGGGGAAGGGGAACTCCCGGTCTTCGTTCATGGACACAAGGCAACGTCATTCGGCGCCTGGCATCCATGCTCAGCCATGCCCGTGATCGGGGTCACGCGGTCGGCGGTCGGCGGTCGGCAGGAGCGGGGTCGGTCAAGCGGACGGGCGACCAGGTCGTCCCCGTCGGGCCGTGGTGCCGCCGGCGGCGACAACTCCGACGCCGGCGAATGCGTTTCGGGCGGTACGTGTCCCCTGCGCCCGTGGTGCGTCTTCTCCGATCCCCGGGATCTCTGCCTGCTCGGTCTCGCGGAAGCGTTGTCAGCGGCCGGGCCTACAGTCGAGGCATGGAACTTTCACGGGACGAACGCGAAAGCTTTCTGGCCGAGTCGCACGTCGCCGCGCTCGGCGTCGCAGCCGGCGATCACCGCGGGCCCTTGGTGATTCCGATCTGGTATTCCTATGTGCCCGGCGGACTGCCGTGGATCCTCACCGGCGCGGGTTCCTCGAAGATGACCCTGATCAGGGCGGCGGGCCGCTTCAGCCTGCTGGTCCACCGCACGGAGCCGACGACCCGGTACGTTTCGGTCGAAGGACCGGTTGCCGAGACAGCCGAGGGGACCAGCTCCCTCCATCGCGCGATGGCCGGCCGCTACCTGTCCGGTGAGGCACTCGACAGGTTTGTGGCCATGGCCGAGGTGGAACTCGCCGACCACGTCGTGGTCCGTATGAGGCCGGAACGCTGGTTCACCGCCGATCTGGGCTCGACAGCGTAACCCTGCCGCTCCGCAGGCCCCCGGTGTCACAAACGCGCAGGCAGGACGGTCTCTGTCTGTGCGGACTTTCCACGGACTCCGCTGTACGTGATCGAGCGCATCGGGTGTTCCTCTCCTGGAACGGAGTGCGGGGTGACGGACGATGCCAACGGGAAGGGGATGCACGATGCGGACGGTGGACCTCGGTCGTCAGGGACTGCGCGTGCCGGTGCAGGGCCTGGGTGCGATGGGGATGAGCGTGGACTACGGCGCCGGGGACGAGCGGGAGTCCGTGCTCACGCTCAACCGCGCGGTGGACCTGGGAGTCACGTTCATCGACACGGCCGAGTCCTATGGCCCCTTCGAGAACGAGAGGCTGATCGCCCGGGCGCTGGGACACCGCCGGGACGAGGTCGTCCTTGCGACGAAGTTCGGCGTCGACTTCGCCGACGACGGCACGCCCGGCCCCTTGGACGGCCGGCCGGAACACGTCCGCCGGGCCGTGGAGCGTTCGCTGCGCCATCTGGGCACGGAGGTGATCGACCTCTACTTCATGCACAGGGTCGATCCCCGCACGCCCGTCGAGGACACCATCGGCGCGATGGCCGAGCTGGTCACCGCGGGCAAGGTCCGCTGGATCGGACTCTCCGAGGTGTCCTCCGAGACCATCCGCCGGGCCCATGCCGTGCACCCACTCACCGCGGTCCAGTCGGAGATGTCGTTGTTCAGCCAGGACCTGCTGGACAACGGCCGCAAGGCGACGATGGACGAACTGGGCATCGGCCTGGTCGCCTCCTCACCGATGGGCCGCGGCTTCCTGAGCGGGGCCATCCGTAGCGTCGACGACCTGGCGCCGGACGACGCGCGGCGCGGACTGCCGCGCTTCTCGCCGGAGAACATCGCGGCCAACCTCGTCCTGGTCGAACGCATACGGGAGATCGCCGGCGCGCGCGGCGCGACACCGGGACAGGTCGCGCTCGCGTGGGTCAACGCACAGGGCGCCGTCGCCATCCCGGGCACGAAGAGGCGAAAGTACCTCGAGGAGAACGCCGCGGCCGCCGACCTCGTCCTGACCCAGGACGAACGCTCCGCACTCGGCGCCGCCGTCCCGGCCCAAGAAGTCAGCGGCGCGCGCTACACCGCGCGGGCACTGGCGTCCACCAACCGCTGACCCCGCGCTCCCGCGCCGGCCTCACCCTTCGGGCGTCCGGGGGAGCGGGAGAGTGTGCCGTGCCGTGCTGGGCAGCATTGCATCGGGTCGTACCGTCGGTTCGACGGTCCGTCACAAATGTCTCTCGAAGTCGAGTTCGCTGGCGAGCAGTGCCGCGCCGGTCACTCCGGCGCGCGGGCCGAGTTCCGACAGCACGATCTGCAGGTTCCCCGTGGCGAGCGGTAGCGAGCCCCGGTAGACGACGCTGCGGATCTCGGCGAGCAGCAGATGGCCGAGCCCGGAGACGCCGCCGCCGATCACGATCATCGACGGGTTGATGAAGCTGACGAGCGTGGCGAGGACTTGTCCCACCCGGTGGCCGCCGTCCCGGATCAGGTTGACGCACGTGACGTCCCCGCCGGCAGCGCACTCCCCCACGTCCACAGCAGTGAGGACGCTGTCCGCCGCAAGGCGTTCGGCCAGCGCCGGCGACTGCCCCGAACGGGCGGCGGCGGTGGCGTCACGGGCCAGGGCCACACCGCCGAAGAACGCCTCCAGGCAGCCGGTCTTGCCGCACGAGCAGACGGGTCCCTCGGCCTCGACCTGGATGTGGCCGATGTCGCCCGCGGACCCCTCCGACCCCCGGTAGATCTGGCCGTGCACCTGGACCCCGCAGCCTATGCCGCTGCCGATCTTCACGAACAGCAGGTTGTCGACGGCCTTGGCGACTCCTCCGTACCGCTCGCCGAGGGCCATCACGTTCACGTCGTTGTCCACCACGACCGGGCAGCCGTGCGCCCGGGTGAGGGTGTCCCGGACCGGGAAGCGGTCCCAGCCCGGCATGATCGGCGGGGAGACCGAGATCCCCTCCTTGAAGCTGACCGGCCCCGGCAGCCCGATTCCTATCGAGTTGAACCGCGCGCACCCGGCCTGGTCCGCCATTTTGTGCAGCAGTTCGTTGACCCGGTCCAGGACCGCACGCGGGCCTTTGCGGATATCGGCGGCCTCGGCATACGAGGCGATCGGTTCCAGCCCTCCGTCGGTGATCTCGATGTCGATCGAGCTGGCACCGAGGTCCACCGCCGCGAACCGGATGTCGGGATCGAGTTGGACAAGCGTGGAAGGGCGGCCGCCTCGCGAGGTGGCCGGCCCCGCCTCGAGCACCCTTCCGGCCGCGATCAAACGGTCGAGTTCAGCCAGCAGCCTCGGCCTCGCCACTTCCAGCTGGTCGGTCAGCTGGGCGCGCGACAACGGCCCGAGGTCGCGCAACAGGCTCAGCACGCGGTACTGGATGCTCACAGGCTCACTTCCTGGGTATCAGCCGAATGTGTGACAAAACGTTAGGGGCGTAACTTCATAAGCGTCAATGGCTTTCACACAGATCGTCAAAAGTTAAATTCGAAACGAAGAAAGCATCGGTGCGTCGAGCAGTTACCCGACCGGAGTCCCGGCCCCGGGAGTGCCAAGGGGTGCTGCCCGGCGTGACGGCCGGGCAGCACCCTTCGCATCAGCCGGCCAGGCCTCCCTTCACGGCGAGGGCGTCGCGGGCAAGAGCGGTCCGCGCGGTCGCGTCGGTCACCAGCCTGGTGTCCGCCGCCAGTTGCGCGACCTGGTCCAGGACCGCGGCCGCCTGGTTGGTGCGCCCTGCGTCGGCGTGCGCCCGGGCCTGGTCGAGCCGGACCGTCAGCCGCTGCTGACCCTGCTCGGTCAGCCGGTTCTCCGCACGCAGTTGGGTGATCAGGGCGTCCAGCTCGTCGAAGGAGGTGCGGGTGGTGAAGTGCACCGTGCGCGTGGTGGTGTTGCCCGCCGCGTCACGACCCGTGACCACCAAGTCGTGGCCACCCAGCGGCAACCGCCACAGCAGCAGTGGCTGCCCGGGGGTGACGGCCGTACCGTCCAGCAGCGCGGTGGCGGTCGGCCCTCCGGAGACCGCGTCCGTGACCGAGACCACCGGCGTCGGGCGCTGGGAGTCCCCGTAGGCGGCGTCAGTCGTCACACCGGTGACCGTCACTTCGGGTCCGGTCCTGTCGATCCGCACGGCGACGGTGCCCACCGCGGAGATGTTGCTGGCCGTGTCCGTCGCCCGGTACCGGATGGAACTCATCCCCTCCGTGGAGAGGGTGACCGTGCTGTTCGCGCTCAGCCAGGTCGTTCCGCCGTTGAGCGAGTACTCCCGGCTCCTGACGGCCCCATTGTCGGTGGCGTTGACGGTCAGCGACACATTGCCGGTGTACCAGCCGTTGCTGCCGGTGGGCTGCGCCGGGTTGAGCGTGGCCGTCACCGTCGGCGGGGTCCTGTCGGCGATACCGGACCCCTGGAAGGTGAAGGAGTCCACGTCGACACCGCCCGAGGACGTGACGTAGAGCTGCCCGGTGCCGGTGGGAGCCGCGCTCAGCGCCGTGTTGACCGTCTGCCAGCCGTCGCCGGCCGGGACCGTGATCGTGGCGAACGGGTCGGACCTGGGTGTGCCCCAGCGCAGCGACAGCGTTCCGGCGCCGGTGGCGCGGGTCTGCACCCCGGTGATGCCGGCGAAGGACACCGGGTCGTAGCCGATCCAGTCGCCGTTGTCGAAGGCGGTCAGCTTGCGCTGTCCGGAGGCGGTGGCGTCATCGGTGATCACGACGCCCTGGGACGAGTCGTAGTGCTCGCCCTGCATGAGGGCGGGGTTGAGGACGACCTGGGCGTCGCTGGTCGCGGGCGGCACAGAGCCGGCGCCCCGGTCGGTGTAGGTGAGACCGAGGACTCCGAAGACGTTCTCCGTGTCACCGTGGCCCGCGTCGGCCGGGGTGGTGATCGCCCCCGAGCAACCGGTCCCGCTGCTCACCGGGTGACCGTGCTGGTTGTGGCCGAGGCCCAGGGTCCAGGCGGCCTTGGTGCAGTCGACGTTGGTGCCGTCCTCCGGATCGTCGATCCGGGTGGCGTACGGCACCACGTCGCCCCAGGTGAAGAATCCGCCGTTGGGCGGGGAGGTGAACGCCACCGTCGGTGCGGTGTTGCCCACGGTGATCTGCTTGCTGGTCAGGCCGGTCTTGCCCTCGGGGTCGGTGACCTTGAGACGGGCCCGGAGCTGGCCGTTGTCGGGATAGGTGCGGGTGGCCGTGGGACCGGTGGCCTCGAAAGTGCCGTTGCCGTCGAGGTCCCACTGGTAGGTGAGGGCGGAGCCCTCCGGGTCGGTGGAGCCGGTCGCACTGAAGGAGACGGTGAGCGGCGCCTGGCCCGACGAGGGGCTGGCGCTGATCACCGCGGTGGGGGCCTTGTTGCCCTCCGCGTAGTCGATCCGGTAGAGGCCCGCGTCGGGGTTCTGCCGGAAGAAGCCGTCGCCGTAGTCGAGGACGTAGAGCGCGCCGTCGGGGCCGAACTCCAGGTCCATGGGGTTGTCCCACGGCGGGATGCCGTTCTCGGAACGCTCGCTGTTCGGGAGGACGTTCTCCAGCTTGGTGACCGGTCCGTCCGGGCCGGCCAGGGTGAGGGCGGCGACGTAGTCCTGGGAGAACTCCCCGAGGAAGGCCTTGCCGTCCCAGTAGGCGGGGAACTTGCCCGGAGCGGGATTGGACTCGTCGTAGTGGTAGACCGGGCCGCCCATCGGGGCCTGGCCGCCGGGACCGCCGGGACCGCGGAAGGCCGTGAGCTCCGGCCACGGCTGGTCGGTGTCGCGGTCGCCGTACCACAAGGTGGCCGCCCTCGACGGGGGCAGCTCGGTGAGGCCGGTGTTCCAGCGGGAGTCGTTGACCGGCGCGGCGCAGTCGAAGGCGGGGCCGGGGGTGAGGGTGGCGAAGTCGAAGTCCCGGTAGGGACGGGTGTTGTCACCGGTGCAGAACGGCCAGCCGCTGTTCATCGCCGTGCTGGTGGTGTTCCACTCGACGTAGCCCATCGGTCCGCGGTTGGGGTCGGCGTTTCCGGCGTCGGGGCCGTAGTCGCCCCACGTCACCGCGCCCGTGGCCTTGTCCACCGCCATCCGGTACGGGTTGCGCAGGCCCATCACGAAGATCTCGGGACGGGTCTTGGGCGTGTCGACGGGGAACAGGTTGCCCGCCGGGATCGTGTAGGTCCCGTCCTCCTGCACGTGGATGCGGAGGATCTTGCCGCGCAGGTCGTTGGTGTTGCCCGAGCCGCGGCGCTCGTCGAGGCCGGGGTTGTAGGTCGCCGCGTCGTTGATCGGGGTGTACCCGTTGACGTTGGGACCCGACGCGGGGGTGTTGCCGCCGGTGGCCAGGTAGAGGTTGCCCTGCGCGTCGAAGTCGACGTCGCCGGCGACGTGGCAGCACTGACCGCGGTTGGTGGTGACGCGGATGATCTCCTGGCCGGTGGACAGGTCGAGCTTGTCCCCCGTCCACTTGAAGCGGGTGAGGGAGTCGTAGCCCTCCCACTGCTTCCAGTACGCGTCGGTCTGCCCGGACGGCAGCCGCTCGGGGGCCGCGCCGGTGGGAGTGCTCAGCGGCGGCGAGTAGTAGAGGTAGACCCAGTGGTTGGTCGCGAAGTCCGGGTCGAGGGTGACGGTCTGCAGACCCATTTCCGAGTTCTGGTAGACGTCGAGGTGGTTCACGACCTTGGTGATTCCCGTGCCGGGGTCGGTCACCCGCAGATCGCCGTTGCGGGCGGTGTGCAGGACGCGCAGATCGGGCAGCACGGCGAGGTCGATCGGCTCGCCGGTCTCCTTGCTGAGCGTGACCTTCTCGTAGTTCGACCAGTCCACGGCGGGGTCGGCGGCCGTGCTCGCGTGGTCCGTGTGTGCGTCGTCCGGGTGGGCCTGCGCGGCCGGTGCCAGGGCCAGACCGCCCAGCATAGGCAGCGATGCCAGGAGCACCCCGGCCATGAGGCCTCTCAGGGTACGGTACACAGTGATGCGTCTCCTTGGTCTGTTCGGGTCAGGAGGTGCGCAGCCGGGCCGGCCCGCCGGTTGCGCCGTGGCAGCGGTACGCAAACGGCGGGCTCGGCCCGATCGGGTGCCTGCGATCAGGCCAGCAGCTGCTTCAGGGCGGTGAAGCTGCGCTGCGCGGCGCCGAACGAACCCGGCGGGTTGGGCTGGGTGTTGGGCGCGGTGTCCTGCTCCCAGATGCCGATGTGGCTGCCGCGGGCTCCGATGTCCCGGATGAACTGCTGGTACGGAAGGACGCCGGCGCCGAACTCGACGATGGAGTAGCCGTCCGCACCCGAGCTGGCGGCGCCGTCCTTCATGTGGAACAGCGGGTACCGGTAGGGCTGGTTGCGCACGTAGGCCGCGGGGTCGAATCCCGGCCAGCGGTGCTGGCCCACGTAGGCCCAGTACACGTCCAGCTCCAGGTAGACGTAGCGCGGGTCGGTGTTGCGCAGGAACACGTCGTACAGCCGGACCGACGGCTGGTCGGTGGCGAAGGCGAACTCGCCGGCGTGGTTGTGCTGGTACAGCTTCAGGCCGCGGGCGGCCGCCGCCTGCCCCCAGGCGTTGAACTCCTCCGCGGCGGCCAGGTAGCCGGCGACCGTGTTGGAGTTCGACGGTGCGTTGGCGGTGCCGACGTGCGGCATGCCCAGGATCTCCGCCGCGTCGAGCTGGGCCTGGAGGTTGGATCTGAAGTCCCCGATGCCGACGTGGCTGCCGATCGCCTTCAGACCGTTGTCGTCGAGCAGCTGCCGGATCTCCTGGACCGTGATCTGCCGGCCGAGGATCGAGGTGTTCTGGGTGTAGCCCGCGAACTCGACCTCCTTGTAGCCGATGCGCGCCATCTCCTCCAGGACGACCCTGAATCCGAGCGAGCTGACCTTGTCGCGGACGCTGTAGAGCTGCAGGGAGATGCGGTCCTTCGGGATGGACAGGATGCTGGTCGCGGCGGAGGCGGACGGCGCCGTCGCGGCGCCGACGATCGAGGCGGCGGCGACCGCCACGGTGGTGCCGGCGGTGGCCCGCAGGAAATCCCTGCGGTCGAAGGATTTGTCCAGGTGGCCCACGGTCACTCCTTGGTGGATGGGGCGAAGCAGAGTGGGGTGTGAGGTGCGCGGCGCTGACGGTGCGGAGCGCTTGTTGCCCGTGGACGGGCCGCCATCACAGCCCGGTGCCCGCGGCGGCCGCTGCGGCCTCCGCCTGCGCGGTACGCTCCGCCGCCTTCGCGGCGAGGTCGGCGCCGCGGTCCTGCGAGGCTGCCTTGGCGGCCCGGGCGAGCGACGCCGAGGGCGCGGCGGTGGTCGCGGCGATGCCGCCGCGAACGCGGGCCAGTTCGCCTACCTGGAGGGCGGGGCTGTTGTCGCTCGCGGTGAGCTTGCCGCGGACGATGATGTTGTCCAGGACCGCGTTCGCGTTGTTGCCGGTGACCGCGAGGTCGCCGCCGAGGTAGGTGGCCTGTGCGCAGGAACTGAGCGGGCCGTCGCCGCCGAGCTGGAGGGTGTCGGAATTGTTCTTGTACGCCGTGTCGCCCTCGACTTCACTGGCGCACAGGACACCGCCGAACGTGTTGGCGTTCACCGTGAGCGTCTTGCCGACAGTGCTGTCGTATACGTCGGTGTAGAGGTTCGCGTCGCCGGAGACGGCGCCGGAGACAGTGGTGCCCGAGATGTAGAGCTCGCCCGAGGAGGCTCTGACGTCTCCCTTGACCGTCGCGTCGACGCTGTACAGGAAGCCGCCGACGGCCGAGATACCGCCGCTGGCCGCGGTGTTCTGCACATGCACGCCGAAGGCGCCCTGCTCGGTCACCGCGCCCTTGACGGTGCTGTCGGTGATGTCCAGGTAGGCGTTGTCACCGACGGCGACGGTGCTGCTGAAGGTGACGCCCTTCGCCACGAGGTCGGCGCCGGCCTCGATCGTCACCGCGCCCTTGACCTTCGTACCGGTCAGCGTGCACGACGCGCCGGCCGGCACGACGAGGGTGCCGTTCACGGTGACGGCTCCGCCTTCTCCCACGCAGGTGGTCGTGAGCGCCGCCTGCGCGGGCGCCGCGATCGTGACCAGACCTCCCGAGGCCACCAACGAGGCTGCAACGAGGTACGAACGGATCTTCATGGAGCTTCCCTTCTGCTGCGGTTACGGCCACGGCGACATGCCGCGGCCGGGAACCCCCGCCACGGCGGGGTGCTGCGGAGTGCGGGACATCTGTCACAACGGAAACCCGCTACTCGCGGCGGGCGGGCGGCGCTGGGCTTCTCGTCGGCGGTGAGGACGCGTCACATACGGCCCCGGCAGGCGGGGCTGGTTACAAGGCCGCACTGGCGTTACATCGACGCAACATCGCGTCGGTCGGCTGGAACGCTAACCGGGGTCCCCGGCGGTGTCCAGAGCTTTGCCCGGAGTCAACCCAACCTTTTTGGCGAACCGTCAAAAGATCGTCGCCAACCGCGAATTGAATCCAACGAAATGCGGGATAGCGTCTTGACAGCGATGACGCTCTGCCGCACGCTCATGACGCTCAGCCACCCAGTCAGCGGTTCCAGGCCCATCGTCATCCGTGACAGGAGCGCTCATGCCGGCCGGATTGTGGATCATCGGAGCCCGTGGCCCGGTCGCCACCACGGCGGCGCTCGGTCCGCCCGCCTCGCGGACCGGACAGGTCGAGCCCACCGGTTGCGCGACCGAGCTCCCCCTGCGCCGATGCGGGCCTTCGCCGCCGGTCCGACCTGGTCGTGGACGGCCGGGCCGCTCGCCCGCGCCGGCGCGGTCCCGAGCCGTCTCGCCGATGCCCTCGCGGATGAACTTTCCCGCGTGGACGAGGAGTTCCGGACGGCGCCCCGACCCCGGCTCCGGCGGAGGGACCACCCGGGGCAGCGGTCGGCGAGGCGGCGGGGAATCCATCGCGGCGGCCGGTTCAGGCCGAAGGCCCGGATGACGGTCTGGGTGACACCACTGCCGTTGTGCTGCTCGGCGGTGACGCGGAGGGACACGTAGTCCGCGCGGGCCGGCGCGTGGAGCCGCTCCTGCCAGGTGCCCTTGTCCGCCCTTCAGTGCCGAGGACGACGGGCTTGACCGACAAGACCGACCTGCGCTTCGCCCACCCGGCGACGTCCACCACCGTCCGCGGTTCCGACCGACGTTCTCGCCGGGCGCGGACAGCGCGCGGGCGTCGCGGCGGCGTATGCGGCCGGTTTCCGGACCACCCGGGTTACCCGTGAGCAGCGCCGGGACCGGATACCAGGCCCGGACGGCGCTGGGCGGTTACGGGACCGTGACCCCAACAGCCGGAGGCGTATCCGACGCGCTGGATCCGAAGGTCGAAAGTCCTCGGATCTGCGGCGACTCGGCGTCTCCATGTGGCACTGAGCTCCTAGACACCTGGCGTCCGTCGCGATCAGGCTTTTCCGGCCGGCCGCATGAGCCGACCGTTCCACAAGCGATCGAGGACCCGTGAACCCGAGCACCGACGAAGCCATGGCCGATGTGCGAGACATGTACATGGCCCACACCATGATCCGCCGTGAATTCGGACTGCTCCCGCAACTCGTACGGGACGTCGAGCCGTACGACACCAAGCGCTCGGAGGTCGTGGGCTCCCATGCCCAACTCGTCTGCGACATGCTGCACTTCCACCACGAGGGCGAGGACGTGATCCTCTGGCCGCTGCTCCACGAGCGTGGCGGCGAGGAGGCCGAGGCCATCGTGCCGGTGATGGAGGAGCAGCACCACGCCATCGAGGCCGCCCACGGCGCGGCGATGCGCCTGCTGCCGGAGTGGAGGTCCACCGCGCGCGGCGGGCACGAGCTCGCCGACGCGTTCGACCGGCTGCTGGCCGTCCTGCTGGAGCACATGACGATGGAGGAGGAGCGGATCCTCCCCCTTGCCGAGAAATACGTCACCGCGACCGAGTGGCAGGAGCTTGGCAAGCACAGCATGAGCGAAGTGCCGAGGAAGGCACTCCCGCTCGCCTTCGGCATGGCCATGTACGAGGGCGACCCCGAGGTGATCAAGGCGGTCCTCGCGGAGGCTCCCGGTCCCGCCCGACTGGTTCTCCCGTTTCTCGCGCCGCGCCTGTACGCCAGGCACGCCAAGCGGGTGCACGGCACGGCCACTCCCCCGCGTGTCACCCGCTGACCACCTGTACGCGCGTGCGTACCTCCGACCCGACGACGGCCGCGCGCCAAGCCTTCACCAGGTACGCGGAACCGTCGGCGGCGCGGTCGCTTTGAGGGAAAGCAGAGTGGGCCGCGCCCGTCCCGCTTGGCACAGCACGTAGAGCCGTGGGCACGGTGTCTGCGCGAACGTTCTCCGACGCCCGATGCGGCTCGCGGCAGGACGAGGGCAGACCACGCGAAGCAGGGGATGGCCGCTCGGATCACACCTGACGGCAGCTCAGCTCGGCTGGCCGGTGGGCATGATCGTGACCTGCTGGAGGTTGACGTGCGCCGGCTGGGAGACGAGGAAGCCGACGGTACGGGCGATGTCCTCGGCCGTCAGCCATTCCATCGTCTCCTTGGCACCCGCCAGCCACTCCAGGGCACCGGAATCGGTCACGTGACTCTGCAGCTCCGTGCCGACGATGCCGGGCTCGATGGCCGACACGCGCACGTTCTTGGGACCGAGCTCCGTACGCAGGTGGCGCGACAAGTGTGTGACGTAGGCCTTCGTGCCCGAGTAGACGGCGAAGTTGGGGAAGATGTTCTGCGCGGCGATCGAGGAGGTGTTGACCAGGTCGCTGACGCCGCGCTCGGCAGCCGCCTCGACCAGCTGCGGAACGAACGCTCCGATGAGGTGCATGAGGCCGGTGATGTTCAGATCGATCTGCCGCTGCCACTGGTCGGTGGCGAGCTCCTCGATCGGGGCCGGCAGCATCACACCCGCGTTGTTGAACAGCAGGTCGGCGCCGCCGAAGTCGTTCTTCACCTTGTCGGCGGCGGCACGCACCGCCTGTGCGTCGGTCACGTCGACCGCGATCGCCAGGGCTGTGCCGCCTTGTTTCTCGATGCGCGAAGCCAGGACGGCGAGCCGGTCCTCGCGGCGGGCCAGCACCGCGACCTTCGCACCCAGCGACGCCAGGTGCTCAGCAGTCGCTTCTCCGATACCGCTGGAAGCGCCGGTGACGACGGCGACGCGGTCAGCCAGGGGCACGGCAGAGGTTTTCGAGGTCATGGCGGCACCTTCCCGTGATCGTTTGGGGGCGGCAAGCCGACAGGCCGCCGCACCCCCGACTGGGGCCCACTCGGCTGACGACATCACCGCCGTCCTCGTCCCGCCCGCTCGCCCGCCCGGGAGGGCGAGGTGCCTGTCGTCCGGGCCGCCATCGGCGCGGTCACCGCGGCGGCACGGTCCCCCGCGTCGGCAGGGGGCCGTGCGCGCAGGGGGTCCCGGGAACGAATCGGGGTCCCGGGCTTCGTGACGCTGCGCGGTCTCACCGACCCGGCCGTCACCGGCGCATGCTCGCCGCGCGGGTCGCCGAGCGCGGGCCGGCCGAGGCGATCGCGTTCGTCCTGCGCGGCCGCACAGGCGACGGGCGGACCCGGCCGGGCGCGCTGATCCCGCCGTCCGGTCCCGCGCCGCGGTCGGCGGTGCGGCCCGCGTCGCGCCGGTCCGGCACGGCGGCGGCCGTATCTGCCTGATCCACCCCTGGGGGCGCTCCTCCGGACGCGGGAGTCAGCGGCGTGCGCTCGCGGTCATGCCCTCGATGCCGGCGGTGAGGAAGGCCATGGCCGCGCTGATGGCCTGGTCGCGGCCGCTGCCCTCGGGGTGCTGGAAGATCTCGGTGACCACGGCCGCGGCCGCGGCGGCGGCGAGGCGGGGGGCGATCCCGTCCGGGGCCTGGCCGGTGTCCTCGGCGATGATGCGGGCGCCCTCCTCGATGGCCGCCGCCATCCGCGCGGTGCGCACCGCCCGCAGTTCCGGGTTGACCTCGAACATGCGCTGTTCGAGCTCGTCGGACTCGTCGTAGCAGGCTGACTCCTTGCGCAACCAGCCCTCCAGGGCGTGCATGACGCTCTCCCCCGCGGCGCGGCCGCGCAGCACCTCCGTCAGGTGCAGCACCGTGGCATCGAAGGACGCGAAGGCGATGTCCTGTTTGGAGCGGAAGTACAGCGTCACCGTGCGCGGGGACACCTCGGCCGCCGCGGCGATCTCGGCGATCGTCGTGGCGTCGTAGCCCTGCGCCGCGAAGAGCTCGAAGGCCGCGCGTGTGATCGCGGCCCGTCGCCTGGCTTTGCCGCGTTCGCGCAGGCCGTCCCCCGTCGCCACCTTGTCCATGCCGTCCAGGATAGCGGCGGACCTGCATTTTTACATCACGGCGTAAAAATGCATTACGCTGCAAAAATCCTGCGGGACGGACAGCTGCCGACCCTCGAAGCGAAAGAGATCTGCCGTGGCGAAACGCTTGTACGCGCTGGGACGTTGGGCGGCGCACCGCCGGTACCGGGTGCTCTCGATGTGGGTTCTGCTCCTCGCGCTGGCCGCCGGCCTGGGCACCGCCCTCGGCGGAAAGGCGACGACGGAGTTCTCAGTGCCGGGCATCGAGTCCCAGCAGGCCCAGGACCTGCTGAAGGAGAAGTTCCCGCGGGCGGCACGGCCCGGGTCGTGTTCGCCGCACCCCAGGGCGCGAAACTCTCCGGCGAGCAGGAGCGGCGTGCCATCGCCGCGACCCTAAAGGAGGTCGCGGCGGTGCCGGGCGTCGTCAACGTCTCCGACCCGGCGAAGACCGGCGCGGTGTCGAGGGACGGCACCATCGGCTACGCCGACGCGCTGTTCGGCAAGCCGGCCAACAGCGTGCCCCAGTCCGCCAAGGACCGGCTCGCCGAGGCCCTGGACCCGGCGAAGAAGGCCGGCCTGGAGGTCGAGCTGGGCGGCACCGTGTCCACGCCGCCGGCCGAGGTGGGCGGCCCGGCCGAGGTCGTCGGCGTGGTCGTGGCCTTCGTGGTGCTCGCGCTCGCGCTCAGCTCACTCGTGGCGGCCGGGCTGCCCCTGGTGACGGCCCTCGTCGGCGTCGGGGTCGGCGTGATGACCGTCCAGTTCCTGTCCCGCTTCATAGAGATGACGAACACCGCGACCGTCCTCGCGCTGATGATCGGCCTGGCGGTCGGCATCGACTACGCACTGTTCATCGTCTCCCGCCACCGCGAACAGCTCGCCGATCCCGAGCAGGACGTGCCCGACTCGATCGCCCGCGCCACCGCGACGGCGGGCAGCGCCGTGACCTTCGCGGGCGTGACCGTCATCATCGCGCTCGCCGCGCTCGCCACGACCGGCATCCCCTTCCTCACCGTGATGGGCCTGGCCGCCGCCGGAACCGTACTCCTCGCGGTCCTGGTGGCCCTGACCCTCGTACCGGCCCTGCTGGGCTTCCTCGGCGAACGGCTGCGCCCCAAGAGCGCACGGCCGGGGGCGAGTTCCCCGCGGACTCAGGCGTCCGGCCGCGAGCGCAAGCCCGGGTCCTGGGGTCTGGCCTGGGGCCGCCTCATGACACGCTTCCCCGTCCCGGTCCTGGCCGTGAGCGTCCTCGGGCTGCTCGCCCTGGCCCTGCCCGCCGCCGGACTGCGCCTCGGACTGCCGAGCAACGAGACCCAGCCCGCCGCGACCACCCAGCACAAGAGTTACCAGCTCCTCACCAAGGGCTTCGGTCCCGGATTCAACGCGACCCTCGTGGTCGTCGTCGACGGCACCCGCGTACCCACGACGCAGCGCGCGACGGTCGTCGAGCAGGTCGCCGAGACCGTCGGCAAGGATCCGGACATCGCGACCGTGGCCCCGCCCAGGGCCACCGAGGACGGCGCGATCACCGTGCTCGGCGTCGTGCCGAAGACCGGCCCCGACGACCAGAGGACCACCGACCTGGTGCACCGGCTGCGCGACCATGCGGTGACCCCGGTGACCGATGCGGGCGGCACCGCCTACGTCGCCGGTGCGACCGCCGCCGGAATCGACGTGTCGGCGAAGCTGTCCTCGGCGCTGCCGCTGTTCGTCACGATCATCGTGGTGCTCGCGCTGCTCCTGCTGATGCTGGCCTTCCGCTCGATCCTGGTGCCCCTCAAGGCCGTGCTCGGCTTCCTGCTGTCCATCGCGGCCGGCATCGGCACGGTCGTATGGGTCTTCCAGGACGGCCACCTCACCGGAGTGTTCCAGGTCGCGGCGGCGGCCCCGATCGCGTGCTTCGTCCCGGTCCTGCTGATCGGCGTCCTGTTCGGGCTCGCGATGGACTACGAGGTGTTCCTCGTCAGCCGGATGCGGGAGCACTTCCACCACCACCGGGACGCGCGGGCCGCCGTCGAGCACGGCGTGGAGCGCAGCGGCCGGGTCGTCACGGCGGCGGCCCTCATCATGGCGGCCGTCTTCGGCGGCTTCATCTTCAACCACGACCCGACCGTCAAGACGATCGGCTTCGCGCTGACCGTCGGCGTCCTCATCGACGCCTTCGTGGTCCGCCTCACCATCGTCCCCGCGGTACTGAGCCTGCTCGGCCGTCACGCCTGGGCGCTGCCCGCGTGGCTGGACCGGGCCGTGCCGAACGTGGACATCGAGGGCGACTCCCTGCCCCGGCGCACCACGGAGACTCGAAAGGCTCCCCTCGCCGCGGAACCCGTACGGGCCGGCAAGGACTGACCAACCACCGCGGAAGGCCGTGGAGGGCCGGGACCGCAGAATGACGGCGTACGGGGCACTGGGTCGGAAGCCCCCATGCCCGAGCAAGCGGCTGATGGCCCGCGTGGGCGTCGGCCACCGCCTCGAAAACTTCCGCCTCGCCTGACCCGCGCAACACAGCGGCCCGGCCCCCACGTGGGGATCCGGGCCGCTGTTCGTACGCGGAGACAGACATCACCCGGTCGGCTACTGAATGTGCATGGGTCACTGCGGACAGCCATCCTTGCTGTGGGCTCGCTGCTGTCTTCAACAGCGTTTCTCTCCTGGTGAGCGGCGTCTGCCGCGCGTTGTGGGCCCCTTGCTGGAGGTGACGTGTTGTCCCGAATAGCCATACCTCGGGCGTGGTGGGCAGTGGCCGCGAGCGTGGCCCTGGTGTCCAGTGCTCTGACGGGTGCCGCGTATGCGGAGGGCGCCGGCGGCGGTCAGGCCGGCGCTGTGAAGCCCGGCGCGAAGAGCGGTCTCGCGGACCCGTGCTTGCTGTTCCCGGACTTCCCCGGGTACTGCCCCGGCCGCCCCGGGCATCACGGGCACCCGGGGCGCCCCGGGATTC
>NZ_JBIVNJ010000039.1:0-36923 GCF_044753585.1 Streptomyces sp. NPDC088354
ACCGCATCACGATCCGTCGTCAGATCCCCCGCGAAGTGACGATCACCCGTGGCATCAGGCACGTACTTCACCGCTACAACGATCCTCAAGCTCACTTGATGTCCCTCCACACTCTCGGTTTGCCGATTACGGCAGGTTGCGGGCCATGACGATGCGCTGGACCTGGTTGGTGCCCTCGTAGATCTGGGTGATCTTCGCGTCCCGCATCATGCGCTCCACCGGGTAGTCCCGCGTGTACCCGTAACCACCCAGCAGCTGCACCGCGTCCGTGGTGATCTCCATCGCCGCGTCCGAGGCGTAGCACTTCGCCGCCGCGCCGAAGAAGGTCAGGTCGCCGTCGCCCCGCTCGGACTTCGCCGCCGCCGCGTACGTCAGCTGCCGCGCCGCCTCCAGCTTCATCGCCATGTCCGCCAGCATGAACTGGATGCCCTGGAACTCCGCGATCGCCTTGCCGAACTGCTTGCGCTCCTTGACGTAGCCCTTGGCGTAGTCCAGCGCGCCCTGGGCGATGCCGATCGCCTGTGCGGCGATCGTCACGCGGGTGTGGTCCAGCGTCCGCATCGCGGTGGCGAAGCCGGTGCCCTCCGCGCCGATCATCCGGTCCGCCGGGATGCGCACGTTGTCGAAGTACACCTCGCGCGTGGGCGAGCCCTTGATGCCGAGCTTCTTCTCCGGGGCGCCGAAGGACACCCCCTCGTCGCCCTTCTCCACCACGAAGGCCGATATCCCCTTGGAGCGCTTCTCGGGGTCGGTCACCGCCATCACCGTGTAGAACTCCGACACGCCGGCGTTGGTGATCCACCGCTTGACGCCGTTGAGCACCCAGAAGTCGCCGTCGCGCACCGCGCGGGTCTTCATCCCCGCCGCGTCGGAGCCGGCCTCCGGCTCCGAGAGGCAGTAGGAGAACATGCCCTCGCCGCGCGCCAGCGCCCCCAGGTACTTCGCCTTCAGCTCCTCCGAGCCCGACAGCTGCACCGGCAGCGAGCCGAGCTTGTTCACGGCCGGGATCAGCGACGAGGAGGCGCACACGCGCGCGACTTCCTCGATCACGATCACCGTGGACAGCGCGTCCGCGCCCGCACCGCCGAACTCCTCCGGCACGTGCACCGCGTGCAGGTCGTTCGCCTCCAGTGCCTCGCGCGCCTCCTCGGGGAACCGCCCCGCCTCGTCCACCTCCGCCGCGAACGGCGCGATCTTCGCCTCCGCGAGCGAACGCACCGCGTCGCGGAGCATGTCGTGCTCCTCCGACGTCCGGAACAGGTCGAATTCCTGGCTCACGATCGGTCACTCCAGTCCGTGTACGGCGCCCATGGCATCGAGTACCCTCAATTATGCACACTCAGTGCCATCCGTAAGCCCTCGATGCTAGATTTTCGGACCATGACCACGAAGCCCCCGATGCGGGACGCACTCGTCGCAGCGGCCTTCCGGCTCTTCCTGGAACGCGGCTACGAGGCGACGACGATCGACGACATCGTCGCCCTCGCGGGCGTCGGCCGGCGGTCGTTCTTCCGCTACTTCCCCTCGAAGGAAGACGTGGTCTTTCCCGACCATGAGCGCGCGCTGGCCGAGATGACCCAGTTCCTGGAGGCGAGCGCGGACGCCGACGACCCGGTGTCCAAGGCGTGCGGCGCCGCCCGCCTGGTGCTGAACATGTACGCCGAGAACCCCACCTTCTCCGTGCAGCGCTACCGCCTGACCAAGCAGGTGCCCGGTCTGCGCGCGTACGAGCTGTCCGTGGTCTGGCGCTACGAGCGCGCGCTGGCGGAGTACCTCGGGGCGCGCTTCGCCGGCCGCCCGGACGGCAAACTGCGGGCCGACGTCATCGCCGCCGCCGTGGTCGCCGCGCACAACAACGGCCTGCGCTCGTGGCTGCGTTCCGGCGGCGAGGGCGACGCCTTCGCCGCCGTGGACCACGCGCTGGAGTACGTGCGCCGCGGCTGGAACGCCGAGGGCGCCGCCGCGGCCGGGGAGCCGGCGGAGGCCGAGGACGACGTCGTCGTGGTGATCACCCGGCGGCGCACGCCGATGTGGCGGGTGGTCCGGGAGATCGAGTCCTCGCTGGAAGGGGAACGATCCCCCTCATAAGGAACTGAGTACCCCGACCGGGGCACCCAGTTCCCCCCAGCGCTTCAGCGTGCCGCGACCCCGTCCGGGCAGGTCAGAGCGCCTCCGCGTTCGGCTCGGCGCGCTGCGCCGGGACCGCGCCCTCGGGGTGCTCGTACTGCCGGGACTGGAGCGTGTACATCTCCCGGAACAGACCGGGCCCGGCGGCGTCCGCCATCAGCGCCTCGAAGCTGCCGCGCTCGACGACGCGGCCCGCGTCCAGGACGTAGATCTCGTCGGCGTGCCGGACGCTGTGCAGCCGGTGGGTGATCAGGACGACGGTCTGACCGTCGTCGGCGAGTTCGCGGATGAGGTCGAAGACGCGCTGTTCGGCCTGGGCGTCGAGAGCGCTGGTGGGCTCGTCCACCACGAGGATCTCGGCGTCCCGGTACTGGGCGCGGCTGAGCTGGAGGCGCTGCCACTGGCCGCCGGAGATCTCGTGGCCGCCGCGGTAGCCGCGGGCGAGCAGGGTGTCCCAGCCGTGCGGGAGGGCGGAGACGACCTCGTCGGCCCCCGAGTAGCGGGCGGCGGCGTCGAGGCGGTCGTCGGTGAGGGGCGCGCCGGGGCGGCCGATGGCGACGTTGACCCGGGCGGTGAAGGGCCAGCGGCAGGCGTCCTGGGAGACCAGGGCGATGCGGTCGAAGATCTGGCGGCGGTCGGCGTCGGCGGCGTCCACTCCGTCCCAGCGCACGCGCCCGGCGTCCGGGGCGTACAGACCGCACAGCAGCTTGGCGAGGGTGGTCTTGCCGCTGCCGTTGCGGCCGACGAGGGCGACGATCTTCCCGGCCGGGATGGTGACGTCGACGTCGCACAGGGCCGGCCCCTTCTCCGTGCCGGGGTAGCTGAAGGTGACCTTCTCGAAGCGGATGGCGCCGACGCGCTCGGGGAGGTCGAGTCCGCCGGGCGGGATCGCCAGCCGGTCGGCCTCGGTGCACAGCCGGTCGAGGTCGGCGACGAACAGCGCCTCCTCGTGCAGGTAGCCCAGTTGGACGACGAGCCGGTCCAGGGAGGAGGAGCCGGTGCGGATGGCGATGACCGCGGTGCCCGCGACCGACAGCGCCATCGCCCCGCTCCACAGCAGGGCGCCGAGCGCGCCGTACGTCGCCGCCGTGGCGAGCCCGGTCCATGCGGCGGCCGTCAGCCCGGTGCGGGCGGCCAGCCGGGCGAGCCGGGTCTGCTCCTGCTCGCCGGTCTCGGCCATGGCCCTGAAGTGCCTCAGCAGGAAAGGCCCGAGGCCGTGCACCCGCACTTCCGGCGCCGCCTCCCGATCGATGAGCAGCCGTCCGAGCAACTGCCCGGCCCGGGCGTGCTGCACGAAGTTGTGGAAGGAGATGTACCGGCGCCGCGCGATGGTGAGCGCGCTCCAGGCGCTGGGCAGGGTCATCAGCCCCAGCAGCGGCAGCAGCGCCGGGTGCAGGACGGCCAGGACGCCGGCCGCGGCGCCCAGCGAGATGAGGGCGTTGACGACCTCCGCACAGAACATGATCATGCGGCGGGCCGAGGCCGCGCCCCAGGACGCGGAGTCCAGCAGTTTGTGGAACTCCTCGTCCTCCACGGCCGCGAGCTCCACGCGGGCCACGCGCTCCAGGTAGGTCTCGGTGGCCACACGCTCCACCGTCGGCTCGAGTTTGCCCGTGCCCGCCGTGGACACCGAGCGCAGCAGCGCGCCGGCCAGGGCGGCGCCTGCGACGACCGCCAGAGCGGGCGCAGCGCCCGTCAGCCGCTCGGTGGTCTCCCCCGGCAGGAGAACCCGCGCGAGCACGGCGTTGACGGCGACCAGGCCCACCGCCTGGACGATGCCGCGGCCCACCTCGGCCAGGGCGACCGCGCGCAGTGCCCGGGGGTCGGCGCGGTGCGCCAGGCGCACGCTGGTGGCGACGAGTTGCGGCAGCCGCCGGATCATCGCGCGCAGGCCCAGCTCCAGGAAGGAGCCGTCGTGCTTGTTCCACCCCATGTCGTAGCGGAGCGGCCCGCCGAACAGCAGTCGCTCCGACTCCGAGACCTCCTCCGGCGCCAGTGCGTCGGTGCCCGTCGTCTTCCCCATGCGCAGTCCCCCCTCGACCGAATCGGACGTACGCTCGGACAACGCCGCGACCCGGTCCTCCGTAACGGGGAATCGAGGACGATTTTCCGCCGGTTTGTTCGGTATCGCTCCGGTGCCGTTACTGGGCAAGCGCCCCGCTTTGCGCATGCTTTAAATTTGTACGATCAGGTCCCCGGGCATAGCGTGATCCCATGGCCGAGACTCCGCAGCAGACCGGTTCCCCCGTCCGTCAGAACGTCACCTTCACCAGCGCAGGAGCCACCGCGCACGGCTACCTGGCGCTGCCGCCCGCCGGGCACGGTCCGGGCGTGATCGTGATCCAGGAATGGTGGGGCCTGAACGACCACATCGCCGACGTCACCGAACGCCTGGCCAAGGAGGGCTTCGTCGCCCTCGCCCCCGACCTGTACGGCGGCAACGTCGCCCACGACTCCGGCGAGGCGCTGCGCATGATGCGCGCGCTGCCGGTGGCGCACGGCGTCGATCTGCTGTCCGGCGCCGTGGACTACCTCCTCGGGCGCCCCGAGGTCACCTCGGACACCGTCGGCTCCGTCGGCTTCTGCATGGGCGGCGGATTCGTCCTCTACCAGGCCGCCAACGACCCGCGGGTGAGCGCCGCGGTCCCCTTCTACGGGGTCATCCAGGGCGAACTGCCCGACTTCAGCAGCCTCAAGGCCGAGGTCCTCGGGCACTTCGGCGAGACCGACGAGAGCGTTCCGCCGGCCGCGCTGGTCGCCCTGCGCGACGCCATCCGCGAACAGGCCGGTGTCGAGGCCGACTTCCGCACCTACCCGGCCGGCCACGCGTTCTTCAACGACCAGCGTCCCGAGGCGTACCACGCCGAGTCGGCGGACCGCGCCTGGCGCAGCACACTGGAGTTCCTCCACGCCCGGCTGGGCTGACCCCACGCCCCGCGGGGGCGGCACCCGGGACGGGGTGCCGCCCCCGCGGTTCACGGCGCGAGCAGCCGCAGCCAGCCCGCCGACCGGACGGCACCGTCCACCGGCAGGGCCTGCGCGCCCTGGAAGGACCGCACCGCGGCCGCCGTCGCCGTACCGAACACCCCGTCCACCGCCAGCGCCGCCCCGTGGGCGTTGAGCAGCGACTGCGCCGCCGACACGGCGGCGCCGCCGTCGCCCTGGGCCAGCGGCGACACGACGAGCGCCTGCCAGGTCGCGGACCCGACGGCACCGTCCACCGGCAGCGCCTGCGCGCCCTGGAAGGACCGCACCGCGGCCGCCGTCGCCGTACCGAACACCCCGTCCACCGCCAGCACCGCGCCGCGCGCGGTGAGCAGGTACTGCGCGGCCTTGACCCGGCTGCCGCTCTGGCCCTGTGCCAGTCGCGGCCAGTCGGCCGCGGGCGTGCCGAGACCGGCGGGGAGCGGGAAGGGCAGCGGGACGAGGAGTTGCGTGTTGCGGGCGTCGACCGTGCCGCGCCGCTTGTCGATGCCGCGGGCGACCGCCTGGATGTCGTTGACGGCCAGTTCGCGGGCGAGGGAGGCGAGCGCGGCCGGGGAGCCGGTGTCGCCGCCGTAGGACACCGGGGCGTCGGCGTCGATCATCGTGGTGAAGATCGACAGCGTGCCGTTGCCCTCGGCCACCTCCACGATCCGGCTCTGGATCGGCCAGTCGATGTGCGAGGCGGTGTTGACCTCCCAGAAGCCGCCGCTGAGGGAGGACGGCCAGGCGGGGCGGTGCGCGGTGACGGTGTTGGTGTGGGTGTGCCCGTCCACCATCAGGATCACGTTGGGGAAGCGCAGCAGCAGGGCGCGCAGGTCGTCGCCGCCGTAGGGCGCGTCGTCGTCGGTGTTGTCCATGGAGTCCAGCGTGTGGTGGCAGAACACCACGACCAGCTTGTCGCGGACACCCGGCTGCTGCACGACCGCCCCGGGGCCCGTGCCGCCCGGGTCGGCCAGTTCGTAGCGGGAGGACACGGCCTTGAGCCGCCCCTCCAGCCAGGCCCACTGGTCCTCGTCGACGGCGCCGTCGGCGCCGCCGCCCGGATTGGTGGTGTCCAGGACGAGGTACTGGAAGAGGTCGTCCGGCGCCGAGGGGATGGCGTAGTAGGCGCGGTCGGCGCCGGAGGTGAAGCCGTGGCCCGCCGGGGTGCCGGTGGTGCGGAAGTGCTCGGCGACGAACTCGCTCCGGGACAGCAGCCGGCGGGAGGAGTCGGCGGTGACCTTGGCCGTGGCGAGGGTGAAGTCGCCGGTGAGGATGTCCGTCAGCAGCTCGACGTAGTAGCCGGGCCCGTCGTCCAGGACGTCGGGCACGCCCTCGACCTTGGTCAGCTTGGTGGAGCCGGTCGCGATGGCCTTCAGCGGGTCGAACGGCAGGATGTCGGGAGGGACGTTGCCCTGCACGAGCCCGTCGTGGTTGCCGTAGGCGGCGTACCACGGCATGCCGAGACCGGTGGCGGTGAAGGGCCGGCGGGCGGCGGTGAGGAGACCGGTGACCAGGGGGAAGCCGGCCAGGTCGTTGTTGTCGGGGGGAGACTGCCGCACCTCGGGGTGCCAGTAGTGGACGTCGGCGCCGAAGGCCCCGGCGGATACGCTCTCGTCCTTGGTGAGGTTGCCGGAGTCCGGCCGCACGCCGTTGCCGTCGAGCAGGTCGATGTACCAGCGGGCCTCGTTGTACTGGCAGTTGTCGACGGCGTCACCGGTGACGACGGTGAAGGCCAGCGGGGCGCCGGTTCTCGGGCCGCGGCCGGTGCGCCTGATCGCCCGGCACATCGCGTCGGTGGTCTGCGTCGACAGGAACTCGTGGGCGCGGTAGGCGGATTCGGTGGGGTACGAGTTGTAGTGCGGCGGCCCGTAGTCGGCGAGCCGGTCCAGGCACTCGACGCGCAGCGGTGACTGGTCGTCGACGATGTGCAGGTCCGACATCTGGGCGAAGGCGGCCAGCGACCGGGTCACCACGGGCGCGGCGACGTCGGTCAGGTCCCGCCGGATCAGGTGGGGTTCGCCGGGCCCGGCGACGATCCCCCGGTAGCCGCGGCCGAGATCCGGGCCGCGCTGCAGCGTCCGGTCCACGGTGGTGAGGCCCGCGGCACCGCTGTCGCCGGCCGCCGTCGCGGCAAGGGCGACACCGAGCGGGGCACGCAGATCGACGGCTGCGGCCACCACGCTCGCGGCGGTCACCGTCAGCATCCTTCGACGAGAAAGGGACATTCCGAATCCTGTTCGGTCGTCGGCCACCGTGCCGGGGCAGCACGGCATGGCGAGGGGACGGGAGGGGGGCGCCGGTCCTCGTGGGGGGTCCCGCCCCGCGGACACGCGGAGGGGCACGGAACGGGGTGGGAGGGGCGAACCGTGGGACGAACGGGCCTGCGGAGACGGGGCACGGACCGGGCTCGCCCAGGGTGGCCCACGGGGGCCGCCGACCGCAAGCAGTGGTACAGCCACTCAGTCACTGATCCGAAGCACGCCTCACCCCAAAGGGGTCCACTCCGGGGCAATTCCGTGCCCGGACACGTCAGTTCAACCCCCCGGGTCCGGGCCCCCGGCCCGTCAGCGAGCGAGCCGGCGACCGCCAGGACCGCCTCCTCGGCTCGACGCCCGCAGGGAGGTCCCGTCCCCGGGGTCCGCCGCGACGTCCCGGCCGGCGAGGACCACCATGGGCCTATCGGTGCGCATCGCGAGCGCCATCTCGCCGAGGGTGCCCCGGCTCCCGCCCGCGGCGGATGACCGCGTCGGCGGCGCCGACGACGGGCCCGTCGCGCGGTTCGCCAGCCCGTCGTCGGCGGGCAGACCGTCAGGAACCGGTTCCCCGCGGCGCGGTCCCGCCCGGGCAGCAGGCCGACCGTGACACCGCCGCGCGCACGGGTGCCTTGGCACACCGCCCCCATCACGCCGCCGAGACCACCGCGGACGACCACCACTCCCCGCAGCGCCGGCGGCTCGCCCACCCTGCGGCTTGCGCGCGCCCTCGGTCCTCCGCGGTGCCTGGCCCACCTCGGCCGCACAGCCCGTGTCATACCGTCCCTCGATCGCCTCGGAGTGTTTGACAGGGTGGTTATGGACGGATATCTGCTGTAGATGTGATTTCCCGCCACTTCGCCTCCCGCGCCGGTCTCGCACTCCTCGCCACCACGCTGGCCGTCGCCGGCTGCGACGCCCACCGCTCCCCCGACGCCTCCGGTACCGCCCGTGCGATGTCGGCCACCACCGCCGCCGCGAGCACCTCCACCTGCGCCCAGCGCGTGGAAGCGGCCATGAACGACACCCAGCGGGTGGGCCAGCTCTTCATGGGCGCGGCCGTGCTGCCCACGACGCCGAAGGCGGACCTGGACGCGATGCGGACCTACGCCGTCGGTTCGGTGATGCTCGCCGGACGCAGCACCGCCGGCGTACAGAAGACCCGGGCCTTCGCCGACCAGTTGCAGGGCATGCGGCAGACCGTCGCGGGGCAGCGGGTCGGGCTGCTGATCTCCACCGACCAGGAGGGCGGCCAGGTGCAGGTCCTCAAGGGCCCCGGCTTCTCCACCATCCCGAACGGGGTCACCCAGGGCAGGTACACGGTCACCTGGCTGCGGCAGCAGGTCGCGACCTGGACGGCCCAACTGCGCAGCGCGGGGGTGAACGTGAACCTCGCACCGGTCGCCGACATCGTGCCCGCCTCACTGGGCACCGCCAACGCCCCGATCGGCAAGTACGGCCGCCAGTTCGGCTCGACCTCCGCCGTGGTCTCCCCGCACGTCACGGCCTACGTCCAGGGCGGCACCCGCTCCAAGGTGCTCACGACGCCCAAGCACTTCCCGGGGCTGGGCAGTGTGCGCGGCAACACCGACGTCACCGCCGGCGTGACCGACACCACGCTGACCCGCACCGGGGCGAACGTCGCCCCGTTCAAGGCCGGCATCGCGGCCGGCGCCGCGCTGGTGATGGTCTCCACGGCGACGTACAAGCGGATCGACGCCGCCCACCAGGCCGCGTACTCCTCCGTGGTCATCACCGGGATGCTCCGCAACGACCTCGGCTTCAAGGGCGTCGTCATCTCCGACGACCTGGGCAAGGCGGCCTCCGCGCAGTCCCTCGCCGTCGGAAAGCGCGCACTGGCCTTCCTGCGGGCCGGCGGGGACCTCGTGCTGACGGTGCAGCCGACGGGCATCCCGGCCATGGCCGAGGGCATCCGCTACGCCATGCGGCACGAACCGGCGGTGCGCACGCGGGTGCACGACAGCGTCCTGCGCGTGCTCGCCGCCAAGGAGGCGGCGGGGGTACTGGCCTGCACCGCCTGAGGACCGCGGCCGGGTCGCGTGTCGGGCGTGGCGGCGAGGGCCCGCCGGGCCCCGGAGGTGGCAGGGTCGGGGCATGGAACGTCCCGCCTCCCCCGCCCGCGGCACGCCCCGCGGACTCGCCCGCCTCGCCCTGGCCACCGGGGCCGCGGCGCTGGCGCTGCCGGTCGTCCTCGCCGGACTGAAGAGCCTCCTGCTGGTGGCCGTGGGCCTGGGCGGCACCGGGGTCACCGCGGCCGGAGTCTGGTGGGTGCTGACCCGGCGCGGACCGGTCAGGGTGCTGGCGGTGGCGCTGACCGTGGCGGCGCCAGTGGCCGTGCTCCTGTACTACGCCCACGCGAACCTGCTCTGGGTCGCCCTCACCTCGATCGCGTTGTGGGTCCTCGCCCTGACCTGCGGGCGCGCCGCGATGCGCGGCGCCGGACAAGCGGACCGGCGCGTCCGGGAGCGGCCGGCGCCCCCGCCGCGGCGTCCGTTCCTGATCATGAACCCGCGCTCCGGGGGCGGGAAGGTCGGGCACTTCGGCCTGAAGGAGAAGGCGGAGGCGCTGGGAGCCCGGGTGGCCCTGCTCGACCCGGACGCTCCCCAGGACGTGGCGGCGCTCGCCCGAGCGGCCGCCGACGAGGGCGCCGACCTGCTCGGCGTGGCGGGCGGCGACGGCACCCAGGCGCTGGTCGCGGCGGTCGCCGCGGAGCGCGGCCTGCCCTTCCTCGTGATCAGCGCGGGCACCCGCAACCACTTCGCCATGGATCTGGGACTCGACCGGGAGGATCCGGCCGCCTGCCTGGACGCACTCACCGACGGCGTGGAACTCCGCGTCGACCTGGGCTTCGTGGACGGCCGGCCGTTCGTCAACAACGTGTCCTTCGGCGCCTACGCGGCCGTCGTGCAGAGCCCCGCCTACCGTGACGACAAGGTCGGCACGATCCTGGAATTGCTGCCGGACCTGCTGACCCGGCGGTCCGGGAGCCGGCTCACCGCGCGGGCGGGCGCGACCGTGCTGCACGAGCCGCAGGCCGTCCTGGTGAGCAACAACCCCTATCGCACCGGCGACCCCGCGGGGCTGGGCCGCCGGGACCGGCTCGACACCGGCATGCTCGGCGTGCTCGGGGTGACGGTCGACAACGCGGCGCAGGCAGCGGCCCTGCTGATGGGTCCGCAGGCCCCGGGACTCACCGTCCTGACGACGCGTCATATCGTCGTCACCGCGGACACTCCGCGGATCGAGGCCGGCGTCGACGGCGAGGCGCTGGTCCTGCCCGTGCCCGTACGCTGCGAGATCCGCCCGGGCGCGCTGCGCGTCCGCCTCCCCCGCGACCGGCCGGGCGTCCCGGTCACCGGGGCGCGCCTGGACTGGGCCCACCTGTGCACGCTCGCGCTGACGACGGGGCGTATCCCGACGTGACGGCCCGGCCGCCGCCGATCGGGCGCCGGGCGCCGGGCGCCGCGGCGAGCAGCTCGTCCGTGGACCTGGGCACGGCCACGGCGGCCCGTCGCGCGGCGGCAGGGGTGTCGCCCTCGACGGCGACCGGGCCCCCACGCACTTCCGGGGGCCCGGCACCGGCACCCGCAAGGGACGCGCGCCCGTCAGCGTCGGACGAGGCTGGAGTCGCGCACGACCAGTTCGGGCTGGAGCACGACCTGCCGGTGCCGGTGCTCGCGGCCGGCCGGGTCGGTCTCCTCCAGGAGCATGCCGGCGGCCATCGCGCCCATCGTGGCCGCGGGCTGCCGTACCGAGGTGAGCGGCACGGCGGCCGCCGCCGCGAACTCGATGTCGTCGTAACCGACGATGGAGATCTCGCCGGGCACGCTCACCCCCGCCGCGTACAGCGCCTGCAGCACGCCGAGGGCGAGCAGGTCGTTGGCGCAGAAGACGGCGGTGGGGCGCTCGGGAAGGCCCAGGAGCCGGTGACCCGCGTCGCGGCCGGAGGCCACGTCGAGCCGCTCGGTGGGCAGTTCCCGCAGTGTCTCCGCGGGCAGGCCCGCCTCCGCGAGCGCGGCCAGGGCGCCCGTACGGCGGTCGCTGACCTGCTGGAGGTGGACCGGTCCGCTGACGTACGCGATCCGGCGGTGTCCGGCCGCCAGCAGATGGGCGAGCGCCATCCGCCCGCCGGCCACGTCGTCCACCGACACCGAGCACCCGGCGCCGCCCGCCGAGACCCGGTCCACCAGCACGAAGGGGATGCGGTGGCGCCGGAAGGCGGCCAGGTTCCCGGAGGTCCCGGCGTCGGCCGGCGTCACCAGGACGCCGCGCACCCGCTGCTCCGCGAAGAGCGACAGGTACGCGGCCTCCTCCTGGGGGCTCTCGGCGCTGTTGCAGACCATCACGCCGAAGCCCGCCGCCCGTGCGGCCCGTTCGGCCCCGCGCGCCACGTCGACGAAGAACGGGTTCGCCATGTCGAGGACGAGCAGGGCCATGATGCGGCTGCGGCCCGCCCGCAGCTGACGGGCCGATTCACTGCGCACGTACCCGAGCCGGGCGATCGCGCGCTGGACCCGGGCACGGGTCCCCTCGGGAACCGAGTCCGGCCGGTTGATCACATTGGAGACCGTGCCCACGGAGACTCCCGCCTCCCGGGCGACGTCCTTGATCCCCACGGCCCGTGCCCTGTCCGTCACGCCGGCGCTCTCAGAACTTGAACTGGTCGACGTTGTCCTTGGTGAACACGGTCGGCTTGCCGAGCACCACCACGCCGTCCTTGCCGATGGTGTAGCTGCCCAGGTCCCCGGCCTTGAAGGTCTGCCCCTCGGCGCCGCTGATCTGGCCGGAGGCCAGCGCCACGGCGGCGTAGGAGGCGAGGGAGCCGAGCTTGGCCGGGTCCCACAGCTCGAAGGCCTCGACGGTGCCGTTCTTGACGTACGCCCGCATGTCGTTGGGCGTGCCGAGGCCGGTCAGCTTGACCTTGCCCTTGTACTTCGATCCGGACAGGTACTGGGCGGCGGCCTTGATGCCGACCGTGGTCGGGGAGATGATCCCCTTCAGGTCCGGGTACTGCTGCAGCAGGCCCTGGGTCTGCTGGAAGGACTGCTGGGCGTCGTCGTTGCCGTAGGCGACCTTGACCAGCTTGACGTCCTTGTACTTGGGGTCCTTCAGCTCGTCCTTCATGTAGTCGATCCAGGTGTTCTGGTTCGTGGCGGTCTGGGCCGCCGACAGGATCGCGATCTGGCCCTTGTAGCCGATCTGCTCGGCGAGCAGTTGCACCTCGGTGCGGCCGAGGTCCTCGGAGCTGGCCTGGGAGACGAACAGGTCGCGGCACTCGGGCTTGGTGTCCGAGTCGTAGGTGACGACCTTGATGCCGTTCTTGCGGGCCTGGTTGAGCGCGGTGCACAGGGCGCCCGGGTCCTGGGCGGAGACGGCGATCGCGTTGACCTGCTGCTGGGTCAGGGTGTTGACGTAGGAGACCTGGCCGGCGGTGTCGGTGCCGCTGCTGGTGCCGACCTCCTTGTACGAGGAGCCGAGCGTCTCGAGGGCCTGCTTGCCGCCGTTGTCGGAGATGGTGAAGTACGGGTTGTTGACCTGCTTGGGCAGGAAGGCGACCGTCAGGCCCTTCTTGGTGGCCGCGTTGGGGTCGGCGCTCGCGGCCTGCGTTGCGGCGCCGCTGCTGCTGCCGCTGTCCTTCGAGGAGTTCTTGGTGGTCCCCCCGCAGGCGGTCGCGCCGAGGGCGACCGCCGTGGTGAGGGCCAGGACGACGGTGGCACGACGGGTGAGGGTTCTGCTGGACATGGTGATCCTTTCGCTGCCGGACGCGGGTACCGGAACACGGGGCGTGCGATGACGTGCGGGGGGAGGACGTGCCGAGGAGCGCTGGGGCGGCGCGGTGGGGTGCCCCAGACGTGGGGTGGGTGAGGTGAGGTCAGGACGAGGCGAGCACGGCCGGTGCCCGGTCGGCGGCCCTCCTGCGGGCCCGGGACTGCGCGACCTGGCGGCCGATCCTCGGGGCGAGGACGGAGATCACCAGGAGCACGCCGGTGACGACGATCTGGGACTGCGCGGAGACGTTCAGCAGGCTCATCACGTTCTGGCCCGCGCCGAGCAGGAACACGCCGGCGATCGCGCCGCCGAGGGTGCCCTTGCCGCCGTCGAAGTCGATGCCGCCGAGCAGCACGCCCGCGATGACGGACAGTTCGAGTCCGGTGGCGTTGTCGTACCGGGCGCTGGCGTAGTGCAGGGCCCAGAAGACGCCGGTCAGCGAGGAGACCACACCGGTGGTGACGAACATGGCGAGCTTGGCCCGCTTGACCCGCACACCCGCGAACCGGGCCGCCTCCTCCGAGGCGCCCACCGCGAACAGTGAGCGGCCGAAGGGGGTGGCGTGCAGGACGACGACGGCGATCAGCAGCAGGACGGCGAAGGGGATCGCCGCGTACGGGACGAAGGTCCCGTCGATCCGGCCGGAGCCGAAGTCGAGGTACTGCTGCGGGAAGTCCGTCACGGAGTCGGCGCCGAGGACGATCTGTGCGATGCCGCGGTAGGCGGCCAGGGTGCCGATGGTGACGGCCAGCGACGGCAGCCCGAGCCGGGTCACGAGCAGGCCGTTGACCAGGCCGCACACCGCGCCGAGCAGCAGGCACAGCGGGATGATCGTCTCGATCGCCATGCCGCCGTTCCACGTCGCGCCCATGACCGCGCCGGACAGGCCCGCCGTCGAGCCGACGGACAGGTCGATCTCGCCGGAGACCACGAGCATGGTCATCGGCAGCGCGATGAGCGCGATCGGCAGTGTGTTGCCGATCAGGAAGGACACGTTCAGCGCGTTGCCGAAGTTGCCGACGAAGGAGAAGGAGCAGACCAGCAGCACGACGAGCAGCACGCCCACCGCGGTGTCCCAGCGGACCGCGCCGCCCAGGCGGGAGCCGTGGGCCGTGGCGGACGCGGGGGCCGGGACGGGGGCCTCGGCGGCGGCCTTGGTGGTCTCAGGCATGGTGGGCACTCCTCATCTGTGCGGCCCGCTTGCGGAGGACCCCGGCCACCCGCAGCGCCAGGATCCGGTCGACGGCGATGGCGAGCAGCAGCAGGACGCCGTCGATGGCCAGCACCCACACGGAGCTGACGCCGATGGACGGCAGGACGCTGTTGATCGAGGTCAGCAGCAGGGCGCCGAGCGCGGCGCCGTAGACGGTGCCGGAGCCGCCGGTGAAGGCGACGCCGCCGACCACGACGGCGCTGACGACGGTGAGTTCGTAGCCGCTGCCCGTGCCGGAGTCGACATTGCCGAAGCGGGCGAGGTACAGCGCGCCGGCGAGCCCGGCGAGCGCCCCGCAGACCACGTACGCGATCAGGATGCGCTTGCGCACCGGGACACCCGCGAGCCGGGCGGCCTCGGGGCTGGAGCCGAGCGCGTACATGTCGCGTCCGCCGCGGTAGCCGCGCAGGTAGTAGCCGACGGCGACCAGGACGGCCACGGTCAGCAGCGCCAGGTACGGGACCACCCACACGCCGTCGTGCCCGAAGTCGGTGAAGCTGCCGGGCAGGTCCCCTGCGGTGATCTGGCGGGGGCCGACCCAGATGGAGTCGATGCCGCGGATGATGTAGAGCGTGCCCAGGGTGACGACCAGGGCCGGGACCTGACCGAGGCTCACCAGCAGGCCGTTCAGGGCTCCGAAGAGCACGCCCGACGCGACCGCGAGGAGCACGGCGACCAGCGGATCGCCGCCGCCGTGCAGGTAGGTTCCGGCGGCGAAGGCGGAGATGCCGAGGACGGAGCCGACCGACAGGTCGACGTTGCGGGTGATCACCACCATGGCCTGGCCGATGGAGACGAGCACCAGGATCGTGGCGTTCAGCAGGAGGTCCTTGACGCCCTGCTGGGACAGGAACTGGGAGTTGTAGATCTGGGTCGCCGCCAGCATCGCGGCGAGCACGCCGAGCACGGCGAGGGCGCGGAGCCTCAGCACCCGGTCCAGGAAGCGCCGGGGCGCGGCCGGCGCGTCGTCCGCCACCGGCTGCACGGTGTCTGCGGTCACGGTCACGCCGCCCTCCTCGCGCGGCCGGTGGCCGCCGCCATCACGGTCTCCTCGGTCGCCTCGGACCGGGGGATCTCGGCCGTCAGCCGGCCCTCGTGCATCACCAGGACGCGGTCGGCCATGCCGAGGATCTCCGGCAGGTCGGAGGAGATCATCAGAACGGCGACGCCCTCGCCGGCGAGCCGGGACAGCAGTCGGTGCACCTCCGCCTTGGTGCCGACGTCGATACCGCGGGTGGGCTCGTCCACGATGAGCACCTGGGGCGCGGTGGCGAGCCACTTGGCCAGCACGACCTTCTGCTGGTTGCCGCCGGACAGGGTGCCGACGACGTCGGCCAGGCGCGCGTACTTCACCTGGAGCCGCACCGCCCAGTCCACCGCGCGGCTGCGTTCGGCACCGCGGCTCATCAGCCCGGCCCTCGACGTGGCGCCGAAGCCGGTGAGGCCGATGTTGCGCTCGATGGACATGTCCATCACCAGGCCCTGGGCCCGGCGGTCCTCGGGGACCAGGGCGAGCCCGGCGGCCATGGCCAGGCTCGGTGCCCCGGCGCGCAGCGCGCGGCCGTTGACGACGACCTCGCCCGCGTCCCTGCGGTCCACTCCGAAGACGGCGCGGGCGACCTCGCTGCGGCCGGCGCCGACCAGCCCGGCCAGGCCCACGATCTCACCGCGGCGGACCTCGAAGGAGACATCGGTGAAGACCCCCTCACGGGTCAACCGCCGTACGCTCAGGGCGACCTCGCCGACCTCGGTGGCCTGCTTGGGGTAGAGCTCGTCGAGGTCGCGGCCGACCATGCGGCGCACGAGGTCGTCCTCGGTCAGCCCGTCGACGGGCTCGCTGGCGATCCAGGCGCCGTCCCGCAGGGTCGTGACCCGCTGGCACAGCGCGAAGATCTCCTCCAGGCGGTGGGAGATGAAGAGCACGGCGGCGCCCTGCTCGCGCAGTGCCCTGACGACACCGAAGAGCCGGGCGACCTCGCTGCCGGTGAGCGCGGCCGTCGGCTCGTCCATGATCAGGACGCGGGCGTCGAAGGAGAGCGCCTTGGCGATCTCCACCAACTGCTGGTCGGCGATGGACAGTCCGCGCGCGGGCTGGTCGGGGTCGAGGTCGACGCCGAGGCGCTCGAAGAGCTCGGCCGCCGAGCGGCGCACCGCCCGGTGGTCGACGCGGCCGAAGGAGCGGCGCGGCTGGCGGCCGACGAAGATGTTCTCCGCCACCGAAAGGTCGGGGAAGAGCGTCGGTTCCTGGTAGATGACGGCGACCCCGGCGTCGCGGGCGTCCCCCGGGCCGTGGAACTCGACCGGCTCGCCGTCGAGCAGCACGGTGCCCGCGTCCGGCCGGTGCACTCCCGCGAGTGCCTTGATCAGTGTCGACTTTCCGGCGCCGTTCTCACCCGCGAGGGCGTGGGCCTCGCCGGCGTAGAGCCGGAGCGAGACGCCGCGCAGAGCGCGGACGGCACCGAAGGACTTGCTCACCCCCTCCAGCGCGAGCACCGGAGTCGTCTCCGGTTCGGGGTGCGTCATTGCGCCCTCCAGACATGAAATGTTTCAACGGAGTTGCCGGGAAGCTAGCTCTGCCCGTCGCGTGCGTCAAGAGTCGCCGCCGCCCACGGCTGACCTGCGTGCTCTCCTAACCCCCCGGTGAAGGCGAGAGTCGTGCCGCGCCATCAGCGACAACCTCATGGATGACACGATTCAATAACGGGCCGGCCGGTCCTGCGCACCCCTTGACGCCAACCCGAGGGCATGGATAGCTTCGCAGCGGAATGAATCGATTCACTGATGAAGCGATTCCCCGGACCCCAAGAGGTGACCATGCCTGACTTCGCTGCCGTCAAGGCCGCACTCGCTGCTCAGCGAATCGAGACGCCCTCGTGGGGCTACGGCAATTCCGGCACCCGGTTCAAGGTCTTCGCCCAGGCCGGCGTCCCCCGCGACCCGTACGAGAAGCTCGACGACGCCGCCAAGGTCCAGGAGTTCACCGGCGTCGCCCCCGTCGTCGCCCTGCACATCCCGTGGGACAGGGTCGACGACTACGCCGCCCTCGGCCGGCACGCCGCCGACCGCGGACTGGAGCTCGGCGCGATCAACTCCAACGTCTTCCAGGACGACGACTACAAGCTCGGCAGCGTCTGCCACCCCGACCCCAAGGTCCGCCGCAAGGCCGTCGGCCACCTGCTGGAGTGCGTCGACATCATGGACGCCACCGGCTCCCGCGACCTCAAGCTGTGGTTCTCCGACGGCACCAACTACCCCGGCCAGGACGACATCGTGGGCCGTCAGGACCGGCTGGCCGAGGCGCTCTCCGAGGTGTACGCGCGGCTCGGGGACGACCAGCGGATGCTGCTGGAGTACAAGCTCTTCGAGCCCGCCTTCTACACCACCGACGTCCCCGACTGGGGCACCGCGTACGCCCACTGCCTCACGCTGGGTCCCAAGGCGCAGGTCGTCGTCGACACCGGCCACCACGCGCCCGGCACCAACATCGAGTTCATCGTCGCCTTCCTGCTGCGCGAGAAGAAGCTCGGCGGTTTCGACTTCAACTCCCGCTTCTACGCCGACGACGACCTCATGGTGGGCGCCGCCGACCCCTTCCAGCTCTTCCGGATCCTGCACGAGGTGGCCAAGAACGGCGGCTTCGCGCCGGAGACCGGCGTCGCCTTCATGCTCGACCAGTGCCACAACATCGAGGCCAAGATCCCCGCGGTCATCCGCTCGGTGATGAACGTCCAGGAGGCCACCGCCAAGGCGCTGCTGGTCGACCTCGACGCGCTGCGCGCCGCCCAGCGGTCCGGCGACGTCCTGGCCGCCAACGCCGTGCTCATGGACGCCTACAACACCGACGTGCGCCCGCTGCTGCGCGAGGTGCGCGAGGAGCAGGGCCTGGCCCCCGACCCGGTCGCCGCGTACCACGCCTCCGGATGGCAGAAGCACATCGTGGCCGACCGCGTCGGCGGCACGCAGGCCGGATGGGGCGCGTAGCACCCGCACGTTCCCGACCCTCACCTCCCCGAAGGACACCCGCATGGCACCCGCCACCCACCCGGAAGTCGCCGCCCTCCTGGAGCGCGCCCACCGCCTGGGCGCCGATCCCCGCAACACCAACTACGCGGGCGGCAACGCCTCCGCCAAGGCCACCGAGACCGACCCCGTCACCGGCGGCCCCGTCGAGCTGATGTGGGTCAAGGGCTCCGGCGGCGACCTGGGCACGCTCACCGAGGCCGGCCTCGCCGTCCTGCGCCTGGACCGGCTGCGCGCGCTGACCGCCGTGTACCCCGGGCCCGAGCGCGAGGACGAGATGGTCGCCGCGTTCGACTACTGCCTGCACGGCAAGGGATGGCTCCCAGGGGGTGAAGGCACAGCGCCGTCCATCGACACGGCCATGCACGGCCTCGTCGACGCCGCCCACGTGGACCACCTGCACCCCGACTCCGGCATCGCGCTCGCCTGCGCCGCGGACGGCGAGAAGCTGACCCAGGACTGCTTCGGCGAGAAGGTCGCCTGGGTCCCATGGCGCCGGCCCGGCTTCCAACTCGGCCTGGACATCGCCGCGATCAAGGAGGCGCACCCCGGGGCGGTGGGTGTCGTCCTCGGCGGTCACGGCATCACCGCCTGGGGCGCCACCTCGCAGGAGTGCGAGTCCAACGCCCTGTGGATCATCCGTACCGCGGAGGAGTACCTGGCCGCTCGCGGCAAGAAGGAGCCCTTCGGCGCGCCGCTGCCGGGCTGGGAGCCGCTGCCGGAGGCGGAGCGCCGCGCGCGCGCCGCCGCCCTCGCCCCGGTGCTGCGCGCCGTCGCCTCCCAGGACCGGCCCCAGGTCGGCCACTTCACCGATTCCGAGCCGGTGCTGGACTTCCTCGCGCGCTCCGAGCACCCCCGCCTCGCGGCGCTCGGCACCTCCTGCCCCGACCACTTCCTGCGCACCAAGGTCCGCCCCCTGGTCCTCGACCTGCCGCCCACGGCCCCGTTGGAGGAGGCCGTGGCCCGGCTGGAGGAACTGCACACGGCCTACCGGGCCGAGTACCAGGCCTACTACGACCGGCACGCCGCACCCGACTCCCCGGCGATCCGCGGCGCCGACCCGGCGATCGTGCTCGTCCCCGGCGTCGGCATGTTCAGCTACGGCAAGGACAAGCAGACCGCGCGCGTCGCGGGCGAGTTCTACGTCAACGCGATCAACGTGATGCGCGGCGCCGAGGCGGTCTCCACGTACGCGCCGATCCCCGAGTCGGAGAAGTTCCGCATCGAGTACTGGGCGCTGGAGGAGGCCAAGCTCCGGCGCATGCCCGAGCCGAAGCCGCTGGCCGGCCGCATCGCGCTGGTCACCGGCGCCGGTTCGGGCATCGGCAGGGCCATCGCGCACCGGCTGGCCGCGGAGGGCGCGTGCGTCGTCGTCGCGGACCTCAACGAGCAGGGCGCGGCGGCCGTCGCGGCGGAACTGGGCGGCCCGGACAAGGCGGTGGCCGTCACCGTGGACGTGACGGAGGAGGAGCAGATCACCGCGGCCTTCGACGAGGCGCTGCTGGCCTTCGGCGGGGTGGACCTGGTGGTCAACAACGCGGGCATCTCCATCTCCAAGCCCCTGCTGGAGACGACCGCCCGGGACTGGGACCTCCAGCACGACATCATGGCCCGCGGCTCCTTCCTCGTCTCCCGCGAGGCGGCCCGTGTCATGGCGCGGCAGAAGCTCGGCGGCGACATCGTCTACATCGCGTCCAAGAACGCGGTGTTCGCCGGTCCCCACAACATCGCCTACTCCGCGACCAAGGCCGACCAGGCCCACCAGGTCCGGCTGCTGGCGGCCGAGCTCGGCGAGCACGGCATCCGCGTCAACGGCGTCAACCCCGACGGCGTGGTCCGCGGCTCCGGCATCTTCTCCTCGGGCTGGGGCGCGCAGCGCGCGGCGACGTACGGCGTCCCGGAGGAGAAGCTCGGAGAGTTCTACGCCCAGCGCACCATCCTGAAGCGGGAAGTGCTCCCGGAGCACGTCGCGGGCGCGGTCTTCGCCCTCACCGGCGGCGACCTCACCCACACCACGGGTCTGCACGTCCCGGTCGACGCCGGAGTGGCGGCGGCCTTCCTGCGCTGACCCGCGCACAGCGGGGAGCAGGGCTCCGCGGACGCACCCGCGGAGCCCTGCTCCCGTCCGATCCCCCCGCCACCACCGATCATTCGAGGACCTCCACGTGCCTTTCGCCGCCATCGACCTCGGTGCCACCAGCGGCCGCGTCATCCTCGGCCGGGTCGCGCGGGACGCCCTCTCCCTCACCGAGGCGCACCGGTTCGCCAACACGCCCGTGCGCCTGCCCGGCGGACTGCACTGGGACGCGCTCGCCCTCTTCCAGGGCGCGCTGGACGGTCTGCGCCGGGCCGGCGCGCAGTCGGACGGCGTCACCTCGGTCGGCATCGACACCTGGGCCGTCGACTACGGTCTCCTCGACGCCGACGGCGCCCTGCTGGGCAATCCGTACCACTACCGCGACACCCGCACCGACACGGTCGCCGAACGCGTCCGGGAGGAGATCGGCGCGGAGCGGCTGTACCGGCTGACCGGGCTGCAGCACCTGCCCTTCAACACCGTCTACCAGCTCGCCGCCGCCTCGGGCACCGCGCAACTGGCCGCCGCGCGCACCCTGCTGCTCGTCCCCGACCTGCTGACCCACTGGCTGACCGGCACGATCGGCGCCGAGGAGACCAACGCCTCCACCACCGGCCTGTTCGACGCCCGCGCCGGGGGCTGGTCGGCGGAGCTCGCCGGGCGAATCGGCCTCGCGCCCGGGTTGCTGCCGCCGCTGCGCGCGCCGGGCGACCTCGCGGGCACACTGCTCCCCCACATCGCCACTGCCACCGGACTGCCGGAGGCGACCGCGGTGGTCACCGTCGCCTCGCACGACACCGCGTCGGCGGTGGCCGCCGTCCCGGCCACGGAACCCGGCTTCGCCTACATCTCGTGCGGCACCTGGTCGCTGGCCGGGCTGGAACTGGACGCGCCCGTGCTCTCCGAGGCCTCCCGCGCCGCCAACTTCACCAATGAGCGCGGGGTCGACGGCACGATCCGCTACCTGCGCAACATCATGGGCATGTGGCTGCTGGAGGAGTGCCGGCGCACCTGGGCCCGGCAGCGGGCCGACCCGCCTTCCCTGGACGCCCTGCTCGAACAGGCCGCCGCGGCACGGCCGTTCGCCGCCCTCCTCGACCCCGACGACCCCGCCTTCCTGCCGCCGGGCGACATGCCCGCCCGCATCCGGGACTTCTGCCTCCGTACCGGCCAGCGGCCGCCCGAGAGCCCCGGCGCCGTGGTCCGCTGCATCCTGGAGAGCCTGGCCCTCGCCCACCGCCGCACGCTGCGCCAGGCGGCCGTGCTCGCCGACCGCGAGATCACGCACGTCCACCTCGTCGGCGGCGGCTCCCGCAACGAACTGCTGTGCCGGCTCACCGCCGACGCCACGGGCCTGCCGGTCGTCGCGGGCCCCGCCGAGGCCACGGCCCTGGGCAACATCCTCGTCCAGGCCCGCGCCCACGGCCTCGTCGGCGACGGCCTCCCGGCCATGCGCGCCCTCGTCGCCGGCACCCAGCCGCTGCGCCGCCACGAACCGGACGGCGACCGGGCGGCCTGGGACGCGGCCGAGGCGAGGGTGGAGGAGTTCGCCGCGGCACGAACGAGCCGGGTGCCCCGCCCCGACGGGGCCTGAGCCTCCCCCGTCAGGGCGAACCGGCCCGCGAGCCGGGCACGTCAGGCGCGGAGGGCAGGTCCAACGGGCCGTCGGGGCCCGCGGCCGCCGCTCGCGCGGCCGCGGCCGCCTCCAGCAGGGACCAGCCGTCGACCTCCGTCCCACCCCGCTCGCCCGGTTGCCACCCGCGGGCCAGTGCCACGTCGAGCAGGGCCCGGACGGCGCCCGGTTCGTGCAGGTTCAGGCCGGCACCGTGGATGAAGCCGACGTCCCCGGAACCGAGGGGCGCCCCGCCCGGGACGTACCGGTCGGGGCCGCCGGCGAAGACGATGCGCAGCGGGCCGCCGGAGCCGGCCGGCTGCGGGACGAGCGAGAGGGTCTGACGGCAGTCCACGGCACGGCCGTCGTCGTCCCTTCGGTGGCTGTGGCTCGTCGTCCACAGGAACACGCCCCCGTCGGCGACCAGTCGGCGCGGCTTCTTCGAACTGCGAGGCACACACCGAGGATACGTGGCGCGCCCCGCCCCTCACTGACAGAAGATGTCAGTGACCATCCGCACCATCAGTGGGTGTGACCACCGATCGCTCGCACGCCCTGCTGCTGCCCGCCGTCTTCATCACCTCGCTCGGCAACAACATCCAGCTGATCGCCGCCGCACTGCTCATCGTGCGGGCCCAGGGGTCGGTGCTGGACGTGGGATGGCTCTTCATCGCCGTCGCCGTGCCGCAGGCGGTGCTCTCCCCGCCGTTCGGGCGGCTCGCCGACCGCTTCGACCGGCGGACGCTCTGGGTGGCCTGCGACGCCCTCAGCGCGCTCGCCGCGCTCGCGATGCCGCTGGGTCTGGCGATGGGCGGTGCCCGCAACGCGGTCGTCTACGGCAGCAACTTCGTGCTCGCGGTGATCGCCGCGCTGTTCGTGCCGGTCAGCGCCGCACTCGTCAAGGAACGTGTCCCCGCGGGGGAGTTGCGCCGGTTCAACGCGCACTACGAGATGGCCCTGCAGAGCGGGATGCTGCTGTCGGCGACGGTCGGCGGCATCGCCCTGCAGTTCTTCGGGCCCACCCCGCTGTGCGTGTTCAACGGGATCACCTTCGCGGTCTCCGCGGTGCTCGTGCTGGCGACCGGGCGGGCCGGGCGGCGTGGCGTCGCCCCGCGGATCACGGCCGGGGCCCCGGCCCCGGCGGCGCCCGCCCGGTCGCCGCTGGGTCCGGTGATCATGCTCTACGCGCAGGGCAGCGTGGTCGTCACCGTGTTCAACGCGCTCATGCCGGTCCTCGTCATCGCCGATCTGCACCGGGGCCCGGCCGTCGTGGGCGTGGTCGACGCGCTCGGCGGCGCCGGTTTCCTGGTCGCGGCCGCCGCCTACCGGATCACCGGCGCGCGCCTCGGCGATCTGCGGCTCGCCCTGGCCGGCTTCCTGCTCTGCAATGTGCTGTTCGCCCTCCAGCCGCGCTTCGGCGTGCCGGGGCTCCTCCTGCTCGTGCCGCTCGGCGCGTTGCTCTTCGGGCAGGCCCGCATCGCCTCCCGCACCCTGCTCATGGCCTCGGTCGGGGAGCACCGGGTGGGCCGCGCCTTCGGCGTCGCCAACGGCTGGGGACTCGCCGCGACCGTCGCCGTCATGCTGGCCACCGCCGCGGTCACCGCCCGCGCCGGAACCGCCGCGGGCTTCGCTGCCGTCGCCCTCGTCAGCGCCCTCGCCGCACTCGCCTCCGCGGCCTGGCACCGCGCGGCCCTCCGGTCCGCGCGCACCCCCGAACCCCTCCCGACCACCCCCGCAACCGCCCCCGCGGACCGGTACCCGGCCTGAAGGGCCAGGAGCGGCGCCCGCCCCGGCCGACCACAGTCGAGGAACACCGCACGAGCCGCACCTTCACCCTCACCAACAGCGGGACTCGCCTCCGCGGCCCGGCACCGCGCAGCCCGCCGACCCACGCAACCTCCGCCCCCCGCCGACCGGCGCCGCGCAGCCCGCCGATCTCGGCACCCCAAGGCCTCCCCGACCGCCCCCGCGGACGGGCACCCGGCCTGAAGGGCCAGGCGCGGCACACGCCCCGGCCGACCACGGTCGGGCAGCACCGCGTAGGCCGCGCCCTCGCCGTCACCAGCAGCGGGGACTCGCCCTACTCGCCCCCGCGCACCGGCGCCCGGTCTGGGCGGCCGGTCACGGCCGGCTCAGCCGGTCCCGTACAGCGCGGCCAGGCCGCGTGCCGAACCGATGAGCAGCTCGCGCAGCGGGAGCGGTTCGAGGACTTCGAGGTCGGGGCCGAGCCGGAGGAATTCGCCGTGGGCGTGGGCCACGGACTCGATCGGGACGAGGGCGCGGAGCCAGCCGTCGCCGTCGGGCTCGGCCCGTTCCGCGACCGCCCGCGCGACGGCGTGCGAGAGCAGCGAGGGCAGGCGCTCCGCGCCGCGCGGGGAGAGCCGGATCAGGGCCTCGCCCTGGTGGAGCCGGGCATGGAAGTCGGCGAGGTGGGCACGCCAGTACGCCGCCAGGTCGAACCCGGCCTCGGCCTCGAAGGTCTCGCCGAGCACGGCGACCGCGAGGATCTGGTCGACGCGGTACGTGCGCAGGCCGCCGTCCCCGCGCGCGACGACGTACCAGCGGCCGGCCTTGAGGACCAGGCCGTACGGCTCCAGGCGGCGCTCGCTCTCCGCGGGCTCGCGCCAGCGGCGGTAGCGCACCCGCACCGCCCGCCGGTTCCAGACCGCGTCCGCGACGGCGGGCAGATGCGGGGTCTCCTCCCCGGGGCCGTACCAGCCGGGCGCGTCCAGGTGGAAGCGCTCGCGTATCCGCTCCGCCGGCTCCCGCAGCTCCGGCGGCAGGGCGGCGCTGAACTTCAGCCGGGCCGCCGCCGCGGCCTCGCCCAGTCCGAGCTGCGCGGCGGGGTCGGGCAGCGCGGCGAGGAACCACGCCTGCGTCTCCTCGGCGGTCAGCCCGGTCAGCCGGGTGCGGTAGCCGTCGACCAGCCGGTAGCCGCCCTCGGGCCCGGCGTCGCCGTACAGGGGTATGCCGGCCTCGTGCAGCGACTGCACGTCGCGGTAGATCGTGCGGACGGACACCTCCAGCTCGTCGGCCAGCTGCTGGGCGGTGAGCCGGCCGCGTGCCTGGAGGAGCAGGAGCAAGGAGACCAGCCGGCTGGCACGCATGGCAGCAGTATCCGTGCCGCCACCGACACCGGACCGGTCCCGGTTCCCCCGGCGCCGACCGATTTGATGGCCCCCGGCGGAGCGCGCACTCTTGGGTTAGGAGACTTCGACGGGTGTGTGATCGGCGACGATGAACGCGAGTGGCGGCCCCGGGGACCCGGCCGGCGCGGCCGTGGTGGTGGTCGGTGCGCGGGGGACGGTCACCGCTTGGAGCGAGGGGGCCCGCCTGCTCCTCGGCCACACGTCCGCGCAGGCCGTCGGCCGGCCCGCGGCGGAGATCTTCTCCCCGGGGCCCCTGGTGCTCGACCGGGCGTGGCACGGCCAGAGCGCCGCGCGCCACCGGGACGGTCACCTGCTGGAGCTGGATATCCAGGTCAGCCCCGCACTCGACGGTGACGCGGCACCGTGCGGCTGCGTGATCACCGCCGCCCCGGAGGCGGCCGACGACGCCATGGTGCGGTGGGCGTTCGAGCAGTCCTCGGTGTCGATGTCCCTGTACGACGACGGCCTGCGGCACCGGCGGCTCAACCGGCTCGCCCTGGGGGCCATGGGGGACGTTCCCGAGGAGTCGCTGCGCGGCACCCCGTACCAGGAGATCGTCCCGGAGGAGGCCGGCCGGCGCGGCTACGGCGACCACCTGCGCCAGGTGGCCGAGACGGGCCGGGCCATGCACTACGAGTGCTACACGCGCGACCCGGTCTCGTCGCGCGACTTCGCCTGGAACACCGACATGTGGCCGGTCCGGGACCCGCGGGGGCGGGTCCGGGGGGTGGCGGTCGCGGCGTTCGACAGCACCGCCCAGTTCTGGGCGCGGCAGCGGCTCGCGCTGCTCAACGAGGCGGGCGCCGCCATCGGCACCACCTTGGACGTGGTGCGCACCGCCGACGAACTGGCGGAGCTGGCCGTGCCGCGGCTGGCCGATTTCGTGAGCGTGGACCTGCTGGACTCCGTGCTGCACGGCGAGGAGCCGCCGCCGGGCCCCGTCGACACGGCGGTGGTGCTGCGCCGGGTGGCGCACCGCTCGCGGTCGGACGCGCCGGTCGCCGCCGTGGAACTGGGCGAGGTGGACACCTATCCCGAGTTCTCGCCGCCCGCACGCTGCCTGGCCGAAGGCCGCGCGGTGCTCAGCCAGGCGGGGAACGTCGACTTCTCCCTGTGGGTGGCGCACAACGCGCTGCGCGACGCCAAGGTGCGCCGGCACGGCCTCCACACGGTGATGGCGGTGCCCCTGATGGCCCGCGGGGTCACCCTGGGCGTGGCACTCTTCGCCCGGGGCACCCGGCCGGAGGGCTTCATCGACGACGACATGACGCTCGCCGAGGAACTGGCCGGGCGGGCCGCGGTCTGCGTCGACAACGCGCGCCGCTTCACCCGCGAGCACGGCACGGCCCTGGCGCTGCAGCGCAGCCTGCTGCCAGGGCGGCTCGGCGACCAGCCCGCGGTGGAGGTGGCGTCCCGCTATCTGCCGGCCGGCTCCCAGGCGGGGGTGGGAGGCGACTGGTTCGACGTCGTCCCGCTGTCCGGCACCCGGGTCGCGCTGGTCGTCGGCGACGTGGTCGGCCACGGCATCCACGCCTCGGCCACCATGGGCCGGCTCCGCACGGCGGTGCGGACCCTGGCCGACGTGGACCTGCCGCCCGACGAACTGCTCACGCACCTCGACGACCTCGTCGCCCATCTCAACTCGGAGGACGACGCCCGCGGGGAACGCGGACCGGGGACCAGCACCGAGGTGGGCGCGACCTGCCTGTACGCGGTGTACGACCCCATCTCCCGGCGGTGCTCGATGGCCAGCGCCGGTCACCCGTCGCCTGTACTGCGACTGCCCGACGGGACGGTGGAGGTCGTCCCGGTGTCCGCGGGCCCTCCGCTGGGCATCGGCGGTCTGCCCTTCGAGGCGACGGAACGGGAGCTGCCCGAGGGCAGCGTGCTGGCCCTCTACACCGACGGGCTGATCGGCAGCAGGGACTTCGACCTGGACGCGGGCCTGGAGCGGCTGCGCGGCGCGCTCGCGGCTCCCGCCCCCACCATCGAGTCGGCCTGCGACACGATCCTCAAGTCGCTCCCGCCGGACCGGCCGGTCGACGACGTGGCGCTGCTGCTGGCCCGTACCCGTGCGCTGAACACCGCCCAGGTCGCCGTCTGGGACGTGCCCTCCGACCCGGCGAAGGTGGCCGAGACCCGGCAGGCCACGGCGGAACTGCTGCGCTGCTGGGGCATGGAGGAGGCGGTGCCCGTCACCGAGCTGGTGGTGAGCGAGCTGGTCACCAACGCCATCCGGCACGGGTCGCCGCCGGTCCAGCTGCGGGTCATCCGCGACCGCTCCCTCATCTGCGAGGTCTCCGACGGCAGCAACACCGCCCCGCACCTGCGCCGTGCGCGCTCGGACGACGAGGGCGGCCGCGGTCTGCTGCTGGTCGCGCAGCTGACGCAGGCGTGGGGGACCCGGCAGGCCGCGACCGGAAAGACGATCTGGGCGGAACAGGCGCTCTAGGCCCGGCGCGGGGCCTTCCGGGGCTTCCGGCCGCGTCCGCGTCGCGCCCGGTATGACGAGGTGTCAGACTCGGCCCATGATCGCCCGTTTCCGCCCGGCCGCCCTGCGCTGGACGGTCGTCGTGCCGGTGCTCTCGGTCGTGATGCTCGCTCTCACCTGGGGCCGGTCGCTCCCGGTGCCGGTGGTCGTCGTGGTGGCCCTGTTCCTGGCGGCGGCGGTGCTCGCGGCCGTGCACCACGCGGAGGTGGTGGCGCACCGGGTGGGCGAGCCGTTCGGCTCGCTGGTGCTGGCGGTGTCGGTGACGGTCATCGAGGTGGCGCTGATCCTCACGCTGACGGCGGACGGCGGCCCGAAGAGCGCGGGGCTCGCCCGGGACACCGTCTTCGCGGCGGTGATGATCACCTGCAACGGCATCCTCGGGCTGTGCCTGCTGGTGGGGGCGCTGCGCCGCCGGGTGGCGGTCTTCCACCCCGAGGGGACCGGGGCCGCGCTGGGGTCCGTGGCGACCCTGGCGACGCTCAGCCTCGTCCTGCCGACCTTCACCACCAGCGCGCCGGGGCAGCGGTTCTCCACGACCCAGCTCGCCTTCGCCGCGCTGGCCTCGCTGGTGCTGTACGGGCTGTTCGTGGCCACCCAGACGGTGCGCCACCGCGACTACTTCCTGCCGGTGACCTCGACCGGCCGGGTCATCACGGACGACGAGCACTCCGAGCCGCCGACCACCCGGGCCGCGCTGTTCAGCCTGGCGCTGCTGGGCGTCGCCCTGATCGCGGTGGTGGGCCTGGCCAAAGTGGAGGCCCCGACGATCGAGCACGGGGTGGCGGTCGCCGGGCTGCCCTCCTCCTTCGTCGGCGTGGTCATCGCGCTGCTGGTGCTGCTGCCGGAGACGATCGCCGCGGTGCGGGCCGCCGCCCGGGACCGGGTGCAGACCAGCCTCAACCTCGCGCTCGGCTCCGCCATGGCGAGCATCGGGCTGACCATCCCGGCGGTGGCGGTGGCCTCGTTCTGGATGCCCGGCCCCCTGGTGCTGGGGCTCGGTGCCACGCACATGGTGCTGCTGGCGATCACGGTCGCCGTGGGGACGCTGACGGTGGTCCCGGGCCGCGCCACGCCCCTGCAGGGCGGGCTGCACCTGTCGCTGCTGGCGGCCTACATCGTGCTGGCCATCAGTCCCTGACGCTCTTTTGACCCGGCCCGGGGGCATGAAGGAGCCGGACCGAAGCAGGCGTGGGTGATGGAGTGCGTGGTGTACCAGGAGCGCTCGGGCGGCGCCGAGCGGGTGGAGTGCGAGGACTGCGGCGGGCCGGACGCGCCGGGCGAGGTGTGCGAGGCGGCGCTGAAGCGCCTGGCCGGTCTGGGCGACGGGGAGTTCGGCTGGGTGCACCTGGTCGATCCCGCGGAGGACTCGGTGGCACGGCTCGCCGGACCCCTCGGGCTGCACTCCCTGGCGGCCGAGGACGCCGTCCAGGCACATCAGCGTCCCAAGCAGGAGCGGTACGGCGACGTGCTCGCCGTGGCGCTGAAGACGCTGTGGTACCTGCCGGACGACGCGGCGGTCGAGACCGGCGAGATGATGCTGTTCCTGGGCCCGCGCTTCGTCCTGACGGTCCGCCACGGCTCGGCCGACCCGGCGGCCGAGGCCGCCCGCCGGCTCCGGGAGGACACCACGACGCTGCGCTTCGGCCCGCCCGCGGTGCTGCACGCGCTGCTCGACGTCGTGGTCGACGACTACGGCGACGCCGCGGAGAAGGTCCGCGACACGCTCGGCGCCCTGGAGCGCAGCGTCTTCTCCGCCGCGCGGGAGGACATCGCCGGGGAGATCTACTCCCTCAAGCGGGAGGTACTGGAGTTCCGCGACGCGGTGCAGCCGCTCGTCCCGGTGGTCCGGTCGTTCGCCGGGCCGCTCGCGCGGTGGCCGCGGGAGGCGATGCCGTACTTCCGCGACGTCGATGATCATCTGCGCCGCACCGACACCGAGATCCGCTCCCTGGACGAGCTGATGAACTCGGTGCTCGACGCGCATCTCGCGCGCGTCGGCACCTGGCAGAACGACGACATGCGCCGGATCTCGGCATGGGCGGCGATCCTCGCCGTACCGACGATGGTGGCCGGGGTGTACGGCATGAACTTCGCCCACATGCCGGAACTCGGCTGGTCCTTCGGCTACCCGCTGGCCGTGGGGGTGATGGCGGCCGGCGCGGGCCTGCTGTACCGGGCCTTCCGCCGCAACGGCTGGCTCTGAGCCGCCTGCTACAACGAGTCCGCCACGACACGGCCCGCCATCACGGCCTCCACGAAGGGCCCGGGCGGCGCGTAGTGGTGGGTCAGGACGTAGTGGGCGACCATGTCCGGGGCGATCAGCCAGGTGTCGGCGCCGGTGTGGACCCGGACCTCGCCGTGGCCGACGAGGATGCGCTCGCGTCCCCGGGCCACGGTGACGGGGTGGGCCCGCCGGCCGCCCCCGAAGAAGCGGCGGCGGCACAGCCCGCAGCCGTGCCAGCCGCGGGTGATGGCGAAGCGGTGGTCACGGCAGAGCGCGAACAGCCGGTCGGCGAAGGCCTCGTCGGGCTCGGCGCGGCTGAAGGGGTGGGCGGGGTCGAGCCATCCGACGGCGCGCGCGGAGACCTCGGACGGAATCGTTTCTGTGAAATAGCCGTACGAACTCAGGTCCTCGTAGTACGTCATGCCGCCCCTCCGCGGGCTCCGCGCCGCGCGCGGTAGCTGGTCAACCGCGGGCCAGCGTCCATCACGGAGGCCGCCCGGTCAATCACCCGTTCGCGCGGCGCGTCCCGCCCACCGCGCGCACCGGCGCTCCGGCCAGCGGCGACGGGGCGCGCCCGGTGACCGGCGGCCGCGGCCGGACGGAAGGAGAACCCGAAAGAGATCATGGCCGGACGGATGTCCCCGACCGGCCCGCCCGCTCAGCCGGTGACCCGCTCCGCGTCCGCGTCGCCCGCCGGGTCCTCCGCCGTCGCCGCGCGCGGCGACGGCAGGACGCCCCTGCGGCCCAGCCAGTCGCTGAACAGCCCGTGCACCGCCCCCGCACCCACCAGCCGCTCGTCCGGGCCCGGCCCCTCCAGCTCGTAGGGGTGCAGCAGGAAGGCGCGGCTCTGGTCGCCGCCCAGTCCGCCGTGCGAGCCGACCTGCTCCTCGAAGGCGTGCACCGCGTGGGTCACCGGGTCGTACGCGGAATTGACCATGATGTCCGCCGCGTGCGGGAAGGCGGCGGTGCGCCGCACGGCCGCCACCGCGTGCGGGCCGAAGGGCGCCAGTGGGTCGGGGCCGGTCACCCGGCCGGTGTCCAGCTCGTGCTCCCCGCCCCCGGGGCCCAGCACCAGCGGCCCCCGCCCGGCGTCCTGGACCAGCAGGAAGCCGATGCCCGGGTGCTCGGCGAGCGTGCGCAGCAGCGCGGGGTGGCGGGCCTCGATCCGTGCCCGGTCGGCGCGGCCCGGAAGGTCCGGGAAGGAGATCAGCCCGAGGTTGCCGGAGGCCAGCACCACCGGGTCCGAGGACGGACCCGCGGTCGCGTGCTCCTCCTCGGTGTGCCGGTTCCACTCCGGGCGGTTCAGCGCCGCGCGCGCCGCGGCACGCGCCTCGGCACCGCTCACCGTGCGCCGGGCCCGGCGCCGCACCGGCAGCCCGCACCCGGCGCGGACCAGGTCCTTCAGGGTCAGTCCGTAGGCGCTCTCGAAGGTCTCGCCGTGGCTCTGCCCGTGGTCGGACAGCAGCACCAGCCGGTAGGGGCGGGGGGCGTACCGCGACGCGTCCGCGATCATCCGGACGACCCGGTCCAGGCGGCGCAGGACGCGCATGGCGTCCCGGCTGCGGGGGCCGGAGTGGTGGGCGACCTCGTCGTAGGCGACCAGGTCCGCGTAGACGGCGGTGCGCCCGGCGAGCATGTCGCCGACCACCGCCGCCGCGGCCACATCGCGCTCCACGACCGTGGCGAAGGCCCGCAGGAAGGGGTAGAGCCCGCCGCGCCGCACCCGGGGGCGGTCGCCCCGCAGCCGGGCGGCCGAGGACTCGCAGATCTCCCGCACCACCTCGGCCAGGAAGGACGCGGCCGTGCGCACGGCGTTGGCGGGGTCGGAGAAGTACGCGAAGTAGCCGGTGCGCGAGCGGGTCTCGCGCACCCGCGCTATCCGCGGCGCGGCGCCCGCCGTCTCCCGTCCCCGGACCCGGGAGACCCGGGCGGCCGAGGCGGCGACGGTGCGGGCCATCGCCAGCCGGTCCGCGGAGAAGCGCCGGCGCCGGGTCGAGACCGACATGACCAGGGCGAGCTGTTCCGCGCCGCCGCTGAAGAGGTTGCCGCGGCTGGCGCCGTCCGGGGCGAGCAGACCCGGCCGTCCGGTGCGGGCGACCGCGCGCCGCTCCAGCTCGGCGGCGCACGACGGCCGGTTGCAGACCATCACCTGCGCCGTGTCCTTCTCGTACCACCGGAAGGCCGGCACGTCCGCGTCGGAGCCGTGCAGGATCGCCAGCTGGCTCGCTCCGGTCTGGCTGCTCCAGTCCGTGATCCAGGGCACCAGGCGATGGCTGCTGTCCAGCCACCGCGCCACCGTCTCCATCGCGGGCGGCCTCAACCGCCCGCTCCTCGACGGCATCGGCCGCACGGCCTCGCGCAGTACGTCGTGCCCGACCCCGTCCAGCTGCACGAAGACGAAGCCCGGTTCCTGCGCTTCGCGCCGCGCACCGCCGTCCGCGCCCCGCGGTCTGCGGCGGCGGCCGGCCAGCCGGGCGAGCCGGCGCCCGTAGGCCGCGTCGTCGCGCATCGCGAGGGCCGTACTGGTGCCGGAGGACGCCGCCGACATCACGGCGGCGATGGCGACGGCCGTCGCGGGACGGATGTCGCCCTGCCAGTCGGGGGTGAACCGGATGGCGATCAGCAGCAGGGAGCCGTTGAGGAAGAACACCAGCAGCCCGAGCACCAGGGCCGGCACCAGCAGCACCGCGCGCACCAGCACCGGCCAGACCAGGGCGCTGAGCAGGCCGAACGCCCCCGCCGCGACGGCCGCCGTGATCGCGATCCGGGTCGGGCTGTCGCCGCTCGGCGACTGGATGCGGAAGTCCGGCAGGATCCCGGCGAGCGCGGCCATCGTCGCCGTCGACACCGCCCAGACCAGGAGTACGCGGGCGATCGTGTACCCGGCGGCTCGCCACCGATGCAGCACCGCCCACCTCACCTCACGTCCGAACGGCCTTCGACATCCCCAAGCCTGACACAGGCCCTCCGGCGCACCGCAGGCGCGGCGGAGCATAGGCTCGCGTGGAGGCGTGGCGAGGCGAGGAGGCGGGCGTGGCGGTCGAGATCACCTGGTGGGGTCATGCGACGGTGACCGTGCGGGACTCCGGCGTGCGGGTGCTCACCGATCCGCTCTTCGTCCCCCGCCTCGCGCACCTGCGCAGGCGGCGCGGGGCCGTACCGCCGCCCGGCGCGGCGCTCGCGGATGTGGCGCTCGTCTCCCACCTGCACGCGGACCATCTGCACACCGGATCACTGGCCCGGCTCGCCCGCGGCACCCGCGTCCTGGTGCCGCGCGGCGCGTCCGCCGCCGTGCCCCGCCTGCGGCGGCTCGCGACGGACCTGCGGCTGGACGTGACCGAGGTCGCCCCCGGCGACAAGGTGCGGGTGGGGGATCTGACCGTGCGCGTGGTGCCCGCGGCGCACGACGGACGCCGCCTGCCCTACGGCCCGGAGCGCTCGCCCGCGCTCGGCTACGTCCTGGAGGGCGAGGAGCGCACGTACTTCGCCGGCGACACCGGTCTGTTCGACGCCATGGCCGAGGAGGTCGGGCCCTGCGACGCCGCGCTGCTGCCGGTCGGCGGCTGGGGTCCGTTCCTGGGCGACGGCCACCTGAACCCGGCGCGCGCCGCCCAGGCCCTCGCCCGGCTGGCCCCGCGCGCGGCCGTGCCGATCCACTACGGCACCTACTGGCCGATCGGCATGGACGCCGTCCGCCCCCATGAGTTCCACTCCCCCGGCGACGAGTTCGCCCGCCTGGCGGGGGACGTCGCACCGCGGGTGGCCGTGCACCGCCTGGACCACGGGGAGAACCTGCGGCTGGAGGCGGCCCGGTGAGCGGACTCAGCGGTCTGGTGCATCTGGCGGCCGAGCAGACCTCCACGGAGTCCACCCGGCAGGCGGTGGGCTACCCGTCGCTCTTCCTGCTCGTCGTCCTGGGCTCCCTGGTGCCCGTCGTGCCCACCGGGGCCCTGGTCAGCGGCGCCGCCGTCGTGGCCTTCCACCAGACGGCGCCCTTCTCGCTTGCGCTGGTCTTCGTCGTCGCCTCCGCCGCCGCCTTCCTGGGCGACATCGCCCTGTACTGGCTCGGCCACCGCGGCGTGCACTCGCGCGGCGGCTCCCGCTGGCTGCGGCGGATCCAGGACCGCGCCGACCCCGGGCACCTGGCCGACGCCCAGCGCCGGCTGGACGAGCACGGGGTCGCCGTCCTCGTCCTGTCCCGGCTCGTCCCGGCAGGACGCATCCCCGTCATGCTCGCCTGCCTGCTCGCCGAGATGCCCCCGCGCCGCTTCGCCCGCGGCGACATCCCCGCCTGCCTGGCCTGGGCGGCGGCCTACCAGCTCATCGGCATCCTCGGCGGGTCCCTCTTCCCCGAACCCTGGCAGGGCGTCGTCGTCGCCGTCGCCCTCACGTTCGCCGTGGCCGCCGCCCCCCAGCTCTGGCGCCGCCTGCGCCCCCACCCCGACACCCCCGATCCGCACGACGCCTCCGCCCACTGACGGCCCGGCCGCGGCGGGCCGGATGGGGGGCGGGTATCGGGCGCGGCACAGCCTGCCGAAGGCCATGCGCGAGGGCCGCACCGGCCGTTCCTCGTCAGCAGGGGTCGGAGCCGACCGGCAGGTGACGAGGCGGGCTCGCGCACGCGCCACCCCCCGCCGGGCCGGCCGGACCGGGTGCCAGCCCGCGGTCGTCGCCGGAGGGCACGTGGTCCGGGGGTGGGCGGTCGCGCGGCCCATGCGCGACGTATCCGCCACCGCCTCGGCAGTCCGAGCCCCCGCCGGGGCCCTGCAGCACGACACCTCACCCACCGCGCGCCCTGGCACGAGACGGCGCGGAGACCCGCGAGACAGGCGCCCTCCGCCCCCCGCTCCGGCGCCCCTGCGCCCGGTCCCCCCGGAGGGCACAGTGCCCGGGGTCATGCACAGGCAGCCAGGCGGCGGCCCACGCGCGGCGTATCGCGACCGCCACGGCACTGCGCGCCCCCGCCGGAGACCCGGCGGCACGGCACCGCGCCCCACTGCGCGCCCGGCACGAGACGGCGCGGCTCTGGCGCCGCCTCCGCCTCCGCCCCGACACGCCGGCCCGGCCGCGGGCATGCCGCCGTGTGCGAGGGGGGCGGACGCCGCCGTGGTCACGTTGCGGACGACCCGCCGGGGAGCCGGACGCGTCGGCGGCCGTGGCGGCCCACGCACGGCAGGCCGTCACCCGGGAATGCACGCACAACCGGGCCACCGCCGGCTCTGCCGAGTCGGAACACCAGCGGCACAGCCCGCCATGCGCCCCGGCGCCGGGACCGGCGCGGAACAATCCCGTTCCCCGGCCCGGGTCAGTCGGTCGCCGTGGTGAGGGTCTCCAAGGCGGACGCCAGCGCCGCGACCGCCGCAGCCACGTGGGGCAGGGCGAGAGGGGCGGGGGAGGCCAGTGCGGCGGCGCGTTGGGAGGCGTCGGTGCCGTGGAGCGGGCCGGTGTCGATGCGGACGCGGAGGGCCTCGGGGTCGTCGCCGAAGCGGTGTGCGCCGGGCGCGGGCCGGCCCAGGCGGTCGGTGAGGACGGCCTCGAGGCTTTCGGCGTCGGTGACGCCGGCCGCGGCGAGTTCGGAGCGCAGCGGGCTGAAGTCGGCGTACAGGTGGAAGCCCGCCTCCGGGGGACGGGACAGGGCGCCGGCCCGGCCCACGACGTCGCAGGCGGCCCCCGCCATGGCGGCGTGCAGGCGGTTGGCCGCGGCGAGGTGCGCGCGGACCTCGGAGGGCTCGGACAGGGCGTGGGCGGCCGCGTCGGCGACCGGGCCCGGCAGCAGGGCGCGCAGGTCGGCGCAGTGCCGCAGGACGTCGGTCCGCAGGCTCGTGCCCCGCTCCGTGGCGGGGAAGCGGACGACGGCCGCGGGCCAGCCCGGCGGGGCGAGGGCCGCGCCGAGGTCGCTGATGACGACCGTCCGGGCGGGCAGCATCTCCGCCGGGGAGAGCAGCATCGTCTCGTGCGGCCGGTGCACGGCGTCGCCGTACGTCTCGTCGGACACCAGCAGCAGGCCGGCCTCCTCCGCCGCCTCGCACACCTCGTGCAGCAGTTCGGGCGGGGTCACGGTGCCGCTGGGGTCGTCGGCCGCGGCCAGGACCACCACCCGCGGCTCCGCGCCGTCCCCGCGGGCCCGCCGCACCGCCTCCAGCAGCGTGAAGGGGTCGGGCGCGCCGCCGCCGACCGAAGGCGTCGGCACGGCCACCGGGCGGCGGCCCAGCAGCCGCACCAGCGGCACGTGCCAGGCGGCGGAGGGCCGGGCGACCACGACGTCCCCGCCGATCGCCGCCAGCAGGGCGAGCAGCAGCGGCTCCGCGCCCGGTCCTGCGGCGGTGTGCGCGGCGTCCGTCGGCAGCCCGCGGCGGTCCCAGTAGCCCGCGGCGGCGGCCCGTACGGCCGCGCCGCCGCCCGGCGGATCGGCGGCCGAACGGCCCGGGAGGTCCGCGGCGATGCGCTCCGCCCAGTACGCGGGGACCGGCAGTCCGGGGTCGGGGCGGGCGGCGTACGGCGCGACGCAGCTCGCCGGGGCGGGCGGGGACGTCCGCTGCATCCGTACCTCCGGTGGTGGGGTCGGTCCTTCGGTCACCCTCGCACGCGGCGGCGGCTCCGCTCCCCGTCGGCGCGCGAACCCCACTGCGTAGCCCCGGCAATTGAGGGCAACCGGATTCCAGGAGGTGTTTCCATGGTCCCGCTTCTGCTCGTCCTTCTTCTCGCCCTGGTGCTCTTCGGGGCGGGTTTCGCCGTCAAGGTGCTCTGGTGGGTGGCTCTGATCGTCCTGGTGCTGTGGCTGGTCGGTTTCGTGGCCCGCAGCGGTTCCGGCGGGTCGCGCTGGTACCGGTGGTAGACGCCGGTCCCGGGGAACGAACGCGGGGCGTGGGGGGGGGGGGGGGGGGGGGGGGGCCCCGCCCCCCCCGCGCGCGGGGGGCCCCCCCCCCCGGGCCCCCCCCCCCCCCGGCCGCCCCCGCCCCCCCCCCCCCCCCCCCCCCCCCCCCCCCCCCCCCCCCCCCACG
>NZ_JBIVNJ010000039.1:36929-70462 GCF_044753585.1 Streptomyces sp. NPDC088354
CGGGGGGGGGGGGGGGGGGGGGGGGGGGGGGGGGGGGGGGGCGGGGGGGGGGGGGGCCCGGGGGGGGGGGGGGGGGGCCGCGCCCCCCCCCCCCCACGCCCCGATGTCCGGTGACGGCTCCCCCGGCCGCGTGCCGTTCGCCGCGGCTACTGCGCGGACGCGGACTGCGCCGGCATCGTCAGGACCCGGGCCCGTGCCCCGGCGCGGGTCCGGCCGGGGGCGACCATCCGCTGCGGATGGCGGCGCAGGTACTCCCCCTCGAGCGCCACCATGCGCGAGTTGTGGGCGTCGAGGGCCGACGGGGATCCGTACAGCAGCGTCTCGTGCCGGGTGCGGTGGACCGACTCCAGCTCGTGCACCAGCTGCCGTTCGTCCAGCTCTGCGGGGTCGACCCCGCCGCGGTATGGGCTCATGGGCCGCGCACCTTCCTTTCGCTGCCGGTGGCCTCGCACGTTTGGTACCCAGGACGACCCGATTCATCCGCTTCATGCCGTATTCGGCAGGCATTCAACGCCGCGAACGGGTAGACGATGAAGTACCCGGACCCCTGAGGAAAGGAGCCATCGTGCAACGAGGAAGCGACCGCCTGAGCGTCCATCGAGACGACGAGATGAAGCACGAACTGCGCGGACTGCTGCGCTCCGGGCACCCGACCCGGGTCGAGGAGTGGCAGGACCCCGAGCCGGCCGCCGACGACGACCTCGCGGTCGTGAACGGACCCGTTCTGTCCGGCGCCACGGACGGTCCGTCTCTGCGGTTCGAACTGGCCCGCCACCTGACCCGCAAGACGTTCCCGGCGCGGCGCGGCGACCTGCTGCGCACGCTGCGCGACCACCACGCGCCCGATCCGCTCACCGACCTGGTGGACGGCCTGCCGGGCGACAACCGGCGGTACTCCAACGTCCAGGACGTCGTACGGACGCTGGGGATGGGCCCGCAGGGCTGACCCCGGACGCACCGCATCCGGCAGTGGAACCGATCAGGAGGGAGTCGATGTGCGCCCGAAGCTGAGCGCGTGGGACAAGGAGCTGTTCCTGCGCGTCGCGACACGGGAGTGGCCGGCCGCGGAGCCCGTGCTGCCCCGGCTGAGCCGCGCCGCCAATCACGGCGCGCTGTGGCTCGGCGTGGCCGCCGGCATCGCGGCGGTGGGCGGCCGTCCGGGACGGCGGGCCGCGCTGCGCGGCATGGGGTCGCTCGCCCTCGCCTCGGCGGTGGTCAACACCGTCGGCAAGGGCGCGGTGCGCCGGGCCCGCCCGGTGCTGGACTCCGTGCCGGTGATCCGGCGCCTGTCGCGGCAGCCCGGCAGCACGTCCTTCCCCTCCGGGCACGCGGCCTCCGCGGTCGCCTTCGCGGCGGGCGTGGCCGTCGAGTCACCGCGCTGGGGGGCGGTCGTGGCGCCGCTCGCCTGGTCGGTGGCGTTCTCCCGGGTCTACACGGGCGTGCACTACCCCAGCGACGTGCTCGCCGGGATGACGCTCGGCGCCGGCGCGGCACTGGCCGTGCGCGGTCTGGTGCCGACCGGCCAGGACCTCGCCGTCCCGCCCACGCCTCAGGCCGACGCGCCCGCCCTGCCGGGCGGGCGCGGCCTGTACGTGGTGGTCAACGAGGTCTCCGGGCCCCCGCCGCTGCTGGGGATGCCCGCGGACCGACTGCGGGCGGTGCTGCCGGAGGCCGTGGTCGAGGAGTGCTCCGAGGACGACGACCTCACGGAGATGCTGGAGAAGGCCGCCCGCCAGGCCGCCGAGGCCGGCGGCGCGCTCGGCGTGCACGGCGGCGACGGCAGCGTCCGCCTCGCGGCGGAGATCGCCCTGCGCCACCGCGTGCCGCTCATGGTCTCCCCCGGCGGCACGTACAACCACTTCGCGATGGACCTGGCCATCGAGTCGATCGACGACGCGGCGCGTGCCGTGGAGGCGGGCACCGCCATCTCCGCCGACGTCGCCCGGATCACGCCGGTGGACGCGGACGGCAGTGCCGCGCGGCCGTCGCTGTTCCTCAACACCTTCAGCATCGGGGTGTACCCCGAGCTCGTCCGCTACCGCGAGCGCTGGTCCCGCCGCGTCGGCAGCTGGCCGGCCGGCATCCTCGCCGCGGTCCATGTCCTGCGCACCTCCAGCCCGCTCGACGTCGACATCAACGGGCGCCGCCACTCGGTGTGGATGCTCTTCGCCGGGAACGGCGCCTACCGCAGCCTCGGACCGGCTCCGGTGCGCCGCCGCAACCTGGCCGACGGGCAGCTGGACGTCCGCATGGTGCCCGGCAGTCCCTACGCCAGGACCCGGCTGCTCGCCGCGGCCGTCACCGGCTCCACCACCGCGCTGCTGCGGCGGGTGCGCCTGGGCGGCATCGCGCCGGGGACCCGGCTGGCCACGGACGGCGAGGTCGCACCCGCCCCGGCGGAACTGCTCGTCGACAAGGTGAACGAGGCGCTGACCGTCTACCGCCCGATGTAGCGGGTCCGGCGCCGTCGGCGCCCCCCGGACACGACAGCGCCCCCGGTCGGCCGCCGCCGCCCCGGGGGCGCTGTCGTGTCCCCTGAATCTTGGTGGATCCGGTGATCCCGGTCCTCAACCGGACAGACCGGCGAGGGCCCGGACCCCTTCGCCCTTGATGGTGAGGGTGTCCGGCGAGCCCGCGTCGATGGACAGCGTGAGCTCGTCCGAGGGCCAGCCGCTGCTCAGCGCGGACAGGGGCAGTATGCGGTAGCCCCTGGCGTTGGGCAGGGCGTGGGCGAGACGCACCTCCGAGGTGAAGACCGGCACGAGCTTGGTGCCGTCCTCCTGCTCGAACACCGGCAGGCTGATCGTCTCCTGCTCCGCGGCGTCGCCGTCCGCGGCCTCCTCCGGCGGCCCGGGGACCGGGAGCAGCACGTCACTGGCCGCGAGCGTGCTGAGCGCGGTGGCGTTGTCACCGCCCGTGGCGATCTCGTGCAGGGCGCGCTGTGCCGGCGGCTGGGCGCCGTTGGGGGCGCTGAAGTCGGTCATGTCCGTTCCCTTCTCATGCGTGCGCTGTGGAGTGACTCGAGGGCTGCGCCTGCCCAGCGACGGGACGGCCATGCGTACCGGTCATTCGAATTCGGTACCGCCCTTGCGGGTGAGGTAGGCGTCGCTCACGACCTTGGCGATGGCACGGCCGCCGAGCAGGGGACTGTGGCGGTCCGCGGCCGCGCGGACGACAACGCCCTCCCGCAGGTGGAGGCCGCGGCCGGAGACGGTCTCGGCGCCCCGTGCCAGCGCCAGGGCGACGTCGAGGTCGAAGGGCCCCGCGTGCAGCCGTGGCACCACCGGCAGCGTGCCGTCGGACAGCACGTCGGCCGGGTCCAGCCAGCGCACGTCGCCGTCGATCTCGGCGGCGACGTCGAAGGCCGCGTAGCCGGGGACGTCCCGGCGCCCGTCGGCGCCGTAGCCGAGGTCCTGGACGCCGGAGCCGTACACCTCGCCGAAGAGGCCGACGCGGGTGGCTCCCAGCCGCCCGGCCAGCGCGGCGGCCGCGGCGGGCAGGCCGTGGCCGTGCGCGGCGCGCCAGTACAGGTTGTGCGGGGACTCCTTGAGGGCCAGCCGCTGGGCGCCGAGGCCCTTGGAGGTGACCAGGACCTGCCCGGTCGCCGCCACGTACGTCAGGGCGCAGGCGGTGCCGTGCAGCTTCTCCGTGATCACGACCGGCTCGCCGGGGGCGAAGACGTCGGGGTAACGCTTGAGGTTCTCGATGTCGATCCACGGCAGCAGGTCCGGCGCCGCTTCCACGTCGCCGCTCATCGACACCGGGACCGGCGGCACCCATTTGGTGATGCCGAGCAGTCCGGCGAAGTCGGCGTCGTCGGTGGCCGCGCGTGCCAGGTCCGTGCCCTCGAGCGCCGCCGGGCGGCACACGATGCCCTGGGACAGCTCGCCGCGCAGCCGGACCGCCTTGACACGGTTGGCGGCCGGCCCGGCGAGCCGTCCCGTCAGCCCGAGTTCGGCGATCAGGGCGTCCGGCAGCACGGACTGCTCGGGGATGTAGAGCGCGACGTCGCCTGTGCGGTAGACGCCCTTGGCCACGACCGCCCGGTAGAGGCCGACCTGGGCGAGCTCCAGGGCGTCCGCGTTCGGGTGGTCGTGGATGGTGAGCCGTTCGGCGGTGACGCGCAGCGTCGACATGGTCATCCCCCTCGTGGTGGTGCTCGGGAGGCACCACTGTGCGGGGTGTCGTGCGCCGCGGGCCAACGGTTTTCAGGGCGCCATGCGGAAGTCGTAGGCCTCGGGGAGCGGTTCGGCGCCACCGGTGACGGACCGCCAGGTGAGGTGCAGGGAGTCCTCGCCCTCCCGCAGGTCGTCGACGGTGAAGCCGGTGTCGAAGACCGCCCGCGCGCCCGCGATGTCGCACTGGGCGCACAGGACTTGGGCGTGCAGGAGGCGGAAGCGGCCACGGGCGAGGACCGCGGCGGGGAGGTCCGCCAGGACGGCGGCGGCGTCGGCGGGACGGCCCGCCGCGAGCAGGGCCGGGACCGCCTCGCGGGCAAGGGCTGCGCGGACGCTGTCCCGCGAGGTGCCCTCCGCCTGGACGCGGACGGCGTCGAGGTAGCGCTCCGCCGCGCGCGCGTGGTTGCCGTCGGCCCGGTCGGCGGCGGCGAGGCAGTGCAGGGGCAGCCACGAGCGGGTGCGGGCGGCGGAGCGCTCCCAGCTGCGGACGGCCTGGGCGCGGTCGCCCGCGTCCCATTGGGCGAGGCCGAGGTGGTGGTCGAGGTACCACTCGTTGCCGTCGTAGGTGCCCGCGGTCTCCAGGAGTTCGCGCCATTCGGGCGAGACGAGCGCGGGGCCGGGCACGGCGTCGTCGCCGGGGGCCTTGGGGAACACACCCGCGAGGAGCAGTTCCAGCCACGGCTTCTGCCGCTCGTCCATGGTGTCCGGGGCGAACGGCGTGCCGGGCAGGTCGTGGTGGCCGCGCAGCACCTCCAGGGCGCCCCAGCCCGAGCCGGAGGCGAGGACGTCCTTCGGTTCCGCGTCGGCGGCGGGCAGCCATGCCTCGTACGCCGCGCGCACCCGCTCCCGCGGGAGCGCGGCCTCGAGGCGGGCCTCGATGTCGCCCGCACCGGCGTCCGGCGCCGCGTCGAGCGGGCCGTAGGCCTCCAGCCAGGAGACGTCGGCGCCGGCGGCCAGCGGCAGGTGCTCGAGCTGGGTGGGCGCGAGACCGGCCTGGATCTCCAGGTAGCCGCCGGTCCCGGTGTCACCCGCGAGCCAGCGCTGCCAGCGGCGGCCGCCGCGCCCCTGGCCCCAGACGAAGAGCTTGCGGCCGCGCAGCGTGTCGGTGGAGGTCTGGACGAGGCCGCGGCCGTCCGCGCCGAGTGCCGCGATCCAGGGGCGGGTGCCGTCCGCCAGGTCGTAGAACCAGTCGGCCGGGTGCTCGGACGCGGTGGGCTCCTCCGGGACGGGCACCCGGTGCAGCGTCCGGTCGGAACCGAAGTGCCAGGCGTGGCCGGCGGGGGCGACGACCCGGGTGCCCGGTGTCTGGGGGACGGCGGTGTTGGACCACCAGTAGAGGGGAACGGTCCGGTGGTGAGGATTGCGGACACGGATGCCGGCATAGAGGAAGTCGGAGCCGTCGGGAAGCCAGAGGTCGACCTGGTACGGCAGGTCGCGCAGTCGTTCCCATTCCCAAAGGCGCAGCATCTCGCCGCCGTCGGGTGCGGGAACGCGGGCGGCGTGCAGCGGGGCGCAGGTCATCGTGGTGTGGCCGGTGGCACCCGGGTTCCATTCGACGCCACCGGAGAACCAGGCCCCGGCGAGCCCGAAGTCGGCGAACTGCAGGACCGGGTTGACGTGCAGCAGTTCCCGGCCGGTCGGCTTGTGGTGCAGCGAGTACAGGCGGCCGCCGAGCCCGGGCAGGACGGTGGCGCGCAGCCGGTCGTTCTCGATGACCACGGTGTCGAGGGCGGTGGGCGTGCGCTCGCGCGTGTAGCCGTCCAGACGCGGTACGGGGAGCAGCGTGCGCAGGTGCCCGTAGGCGATGCGGCGGGCCATCGCGGGCGGTACCGCGGTGCTCTCCGCTTCGTCGAGCACATGCAGTTCGCGCGGGGCGCGCAGCGCGGGCAGCGGGTTCTCCGGGCCGAGCGGGGCTGCGGGGAGGGTGAGGGTGCTGCGTCGCACGGTGGTGGCCAAGAGGCTCCCTCTCTTCGGCGCCGATGGGCGGGTGAGGACATGGAACCCCGGATCGGCCCGCGCCGACAGGGGTTTGGTCACGGTGCGACGGGCCTCACGGCGACTGCAGGTTGAGGAGAGAGTGACTTTAAATGTCCTTTGCCGTCGGAGACGTCCAGGAGGGTTTGCCGATCATGCCGTCCGCGTTGTGGAGCCCACCGTCCAACACGTCGCTGCGCGCGCCGCGCTTCCCCCGGCCCGTACCGGTGGAACGCGCCCGCAGCCCGCGGATCGCGGCGCTCGCCGAACGCCCCGATCACGAGCGCGACTTCTGGCGCGCCGTGGAAGCCGAGGGAACGCCCCTGGTGGAGGCCGTAGACGGTGACCCGGGGCACGCCGCCGTCACCTTCCTGTGGCGGGGCACGGCCTCGACGCGCGCGGTGCTCGTGCTGCCCAACCAGGTGGTCGACCCCGACGACCTGGCGGGCAACCTCATGGCCCGCGTCCCGGGCACGGACGTGTGGCACTGGACGATACGGATGCGGACCGACTGGCGGGCCACGTACGCGCTGTGCGTGGACGACGGCGACGACGGCGGGAGCCCCGGCGAGGGCGACGCCCTGTCAGGGGGCGCCCTGTCAGCGGGCGGCCGCGACCTTCCCGGCGCGAGACAGGCGTATCTGCGGCGGCTGCGCCGCCACCCCCGGCGCGACCCCCTCAACCGGGCCGTCTTCCCCAGCCGTTGGGGCGCCGAGCCGCTGTCCGTGGTGGCTCTCCCGGCCGCCCCCGTGGCACTCGGCGGACGCCGGGCCCACCCCGGCGCCGGAACGGGGGAGTTGTCGATGCACACGCTGCGCAGCGGCCAGCTGCGCAACTGGCGGCGGGTGTGGGCGTACACGCCGGCCGGCCACGAGGACCTGGCCGGACTGCCCGTCGTCGTCCTGCTGGACGGCGACGTGTGGCAGCAACTGGGCATCGCCGGGCTGCTCGACGAGCTCATCCGCACACGCCTGCTGCCCCCGCTGGTCGCCCTGCTGCCGGACGCGCTGGACAGCGACACCCGCCGTCGCGAACTCGCCTGCGACGAACGCTTCGTGGCCTTCCTGACCCGCGAGCTGCTGCCCTGGGCGGCCCGTCGCTGGTCCGTCACCGGCGACCCGTCCAGGACCGTCGTCGCCGGCCAGGGACTCGGCGGCCTGGCCGCGGCCTACACCGCGCTGCGGCGGCCGGAGCGCTTCGGCAACGTCCTGGCCCAGTCGGGCGCCTTCTGGTGGCCGGCCGCCCGGCGCGAGGGGGCCCGCCCCGAGGAATGGCTGACCGGCCGCGTCCGGGCCCTCGCCCGCCGGCCGGTCCGCTTCCACCTGTCCGCCGGCCTCCAGGAGTGGGGCGTGCCGGCCGCCGGCCGCCGGCTGCGCGACGCCCTGAGCGCCAAGGGGTACGAGGTCGCCCACCACGAGTACAACGGCGGCCACGACTACCTCTGCTGGCGCGACGATCTCGCCCACGGCCTGGTCACCCTGCTCCGCGGCCCCTTCCCCGGCGAGGTCCCCGGCGGCGGGCCCCGCGGACTGGTCGTCGGCGGCGGCTGAGGCCGTCGGCCCTCCACCCCCGTCCCGCGCCCTCCGGCGGAAAAACGGGTTGCCGCGGAGGCGTGCGGACCGGAGACTGCCCGGGTGCTGATCCGACGGGAGACCTCAGACGACCTGGCCGCCGTGCATGCGCTGACGGCGGCCGCCTTCGCGAAACCGGGGGCGGAGGTGCCCGTGGAGGCCACGCTGCTGGCGGAGTTGCGGGAGTCGGACGCGTGGCTGCCCCCGCTGTCGCTGGTGGCGACCGACGACGAGGGCGCGGTGGTCGGGCATGTCGTGTGCACGCGCGGCCATGTGGACGAGGTCCCCGTGGCGGCGCTGGGCCCGTTGAGCGTGGCGCCGGAGCACCAGCGGCGCGGGGCCGGGCTCGCGCTGGTCCACTCCGTGCTGGGCGCGGCCGACGCCCTCGGGGAGCCGCTGGTGGCGCTGCTGGGCAGCCCCGCCTACTACGGCCGCTTCGGCTTCCGTGCCAGCACCGACTACCGAATCACACCGCCGGATCCGGCCTGGGGCCCGTACTTCCAGGTGCGGCCGCTGGCCGCGTACGCGCCGTCGGTCAGCGGGGCGTTCCGCTACGCGGAGCCGTTCGACCGCGTCTGAGCGGGAAGCGGATGCGCCACGGGCACCCGTGTCCCAAAAATCATGAAATCAGGGCATTTAACCCTGGTGGTCCGCGGTGAACGGTATTAGGCTGAAAGAGACCTACGGGGCGAGCGAGGGAGTGCGGTGGCACCGAGAGCGGACAGGGAAGGTCCGACTTCCCCCGCGACCGGGTTCAACGGCCGTGCTGAGAGGCTTGAAGGTCAGGGAAGAGGCAAGGACCGGAGAGCGACCCCTAGCACCTGATCCGGACCATGCCGGCGAAGGGAGTCCCACCTCGTAGGTCGTCGACGGAGCCCGCGCCACGTGCGCGGGCTCCGTCGTGTGTGCGGTCCTTCCGGGCCTCCTGCCGGTGTCACAGGGCGCTGCCCGCGCTCCAGTCGGCCCAGTCGGCGTTCCAGGCGCCGTAGCCGTTGTTGAGCTGGACGGTGTCCGTGGAGTGGACGACGGTGACCGGGTCGCCGACATTGACGTGCTCGTAGAACCACTTGGCGTCGGCGGTGCTCATGCCGATGCAGCCGTGGCTCCCGTTGACCCGCCCGAACTTGCCGTCGTTCCAGGGGGCGGCGTGGGTGAAGGTGCCCGAGGTGGTCAGGCGGACGTCCCACTTGACGTCCTTGAGGTTGTAGGCCTCGGGGCCGAAGATGCGGACGGTACGGGAGTTCATGGTGATGCTGGGAGTCTTCTCCAGGACGACCATGGTGCCGTTCCAGGTCTCGTAGCCGGGCTTGCCGGTGGAGACCGGGAGGGTGCGCACGACCTCGCCGTCGCGGCGCAGGGTGAGGGTCTTGCGGGAGGTGTCGACGGTGGTGGTGACGGCATGCCCGATCCGGAAGTGCACGACGCGGTTCTGGGTGCCGTAGACCCCGCCGCCCGCGTCGACCCCGTCGAGGTTCATGCGGAGGGTGACCTCGGTGCCGGCCTTCCAGAAGGCGCGCGGCCGCCAGTCGACGCGGTCGCGGCCGCTCCAGTCCTTCATCCAGCTCCATGAGCCGTCGACGGCGGGCGACGCGGTGACGGAGAGCTTGCGCTCGACGGCGGCGCGGTCGTGGACGGGCCGGTTGAAGACGATGGAGACGGGCATGCCGACGCCCACCGTGGTGCCCTTGTCGGGGTGGTACTCCCCCACGAAGGTGCGGTCGGCCTCGGCGGTGCTGAAACGCACGTGCTTGGTGAGCGCCTTGCCGTCGTCGCCGGTGGCGCGGGCGACGACGTCGTAGGTGACGCCCGGCGCGAGATGCCCGGTCGAGGTCCAGCCGGCCTTGCCGGAGGCGAGGGTGCCGGACAGCGCTCCGGGGCCGGGCGCGGTGACGCGGACGGAGTCCAGCCGGCCGGAGGTGACGCGGACGGTCACCTTGCGATCGGTGGGAACGGGCTGCCCCGCCGAGGCGGGGCTGACGGTGATCGCCGGACGGTCGGCAGCGTCCCCGCCGCCCGCGTCACCGGACCCGCTGCACGCGGAGAGTGACGCGGCGACGGACAGTGCGAGGACCGCGGCGGACGTGCGCGGTATCCGGTCGGAATGCATGGGTCGGATCCTCCCCGGTCGAGTCGTACCTCTCCTTCTGCCCGGGAGGGCGCCGGTCCACCGCATGCCGTACGAACGCACCGATGACGACGGCGAGGGTCGCGATCCCGTAGGAGGCGGCCTGTTGCGCGGGGCCCCCGGCGAGGTAGAGCACAGCCCCGGCCGCGGCGACGGACAGCCACTCCCACCGTCCGTCGAGCGCGACGAGGGCGACGACCAGCAGGGCGTACCAGGAGTACGAGGGCGAGGTGACGAGCAGCGCCGTGCCCGTCACGAGGAGGGCGCCGCTCCAGGGCCGGTCCGGATCGCCGCGGCGCAGCACGTACAGGGCGGTGACCGCGACCACGGCCGCGGCGGCGAACCCGGCGGCGGTGTCGGGCAGGACGAGGCGCAACAGCGCGAAGCGCCTGACGTGCGCCGAGTCGTAGCCCTCCTCCTGGAGGTAGCCGGGGAGGTAGCCGAGGACGCCGCTGCCGGAGGCCAGGACGTACGGAAGGTAGGCGAGGACGACGACGAGTGCGGCGGGCAGCAGCACGCGCGCCGCCTCGCGCGGGCGGCGCACTCCCGCGAGGACCCCCGACAGCGCGCCCGGCAGGGCGAGGACGGGCAGCAGTTTGACGGCGACGGCGGCGCCGAGAAGCGCGCCGCGCCGCGCTCCGGTGACGCCGAGGGCGAGGACGAGGAGGAGCACGCCGAGGGTGTCCACATGCGCGTTGTTGACGGCCTCGACCGGCACGGCGGGGCACCAGGCCCACAGCGCGGCACGCCGCGGATCTCCGCCGCGCCGCCGGAGCACGGCGAGCAGGGCGACGGTGGTGGCCACGGCCAGGAGCGCACCGCCGGTCTGCACGGCCTTGTGGCGGGCGCCGTCCGGGGACAGGGCGTGCACGGCGAGGAACCAGCCCTCGGCGACGGGCGGGTAAATGGTGTGCACGGTGGGGCGGTTGACGAGCGTGCAGGCGCCACCGGGGACCGGGTGCTCGTCCCAGGCGCGGCAGGCGCCGCCCTCCGGGAAGAGCCACGGGTCGCGCAGCGCGCCGAGTTCCGGCGCCGAAGGGGCGTACGTGTACGGGGAGATGCCCGCCGCCTGCACGCGGCCGTCCCAGGCGTAGCGGTACATGTCGTCGCTCGTGCCCGGCGGCCCGGCGAGCCCCGCCAGGGCGAGGGCCGCACCGCCCGCGACGACGAGGGCGACGGCCCGCCGCACCGGCACCTTGCGCACGGCGACGGCCGCGGCGGCGAACAGCGCCCAGGCGACGGCCTGGCGCAGCAGCATCCGGCCGGGCGTGTCGTGCTGGACGGCCGTGGCGACGGCCGCGGTGAGGGCGGCGAGCAGGGCGGCGGTGGCGGCGGTGGCGGTTCGGGTACCCACGGTCCCACCGTCGCAGGTCACGGCGGTGCGGGCGATCACGCGCGCCGTTCGTCCGTATTCCGTAAGGAGTCGGAGGCCCTGTCCCGGGGGTCGCGGGCGGTGTGATGGGAGACATGAGACGCCCCGCCCTTCCTCCAAGGTTCCCCCTGCCCAAGGCGCCGCCGCCCCCGGTGTTCACGGGGCGGCTGCACGACCCTCGCACGGCGACGGTGGTCGGCCGCGCCCTGGGGGTCGCCGTCGCCGTCTGCTTCGTCACCGGCCTGGTGAGCCACTACCTGCAGCAGCCGCCTTCATGGGCCTCCGGCGCGCTGCCGAGCCGTCCGATATGGGGCTACCGCCTGACGCAGGGGCTGCATGTCGCGAGCGGGATCGCCGCCCTTCCGCTGCTCCTGGCGAAGCTGTGGACGGTCTACCCGCGGCTGTTCGCCCGGCCCGCGGTGCGGTCGTTCGCGCACGCGCTGGAGCGGCTGTCGGTCGGCGTGCTGGTCGGCAGCGTGCTGCTGCAACTGGTGACGGGGCTGCTCAACACCGTGCAGTGGTACCCGTGGCCGTGGAACTTCCGTCCCGCGCACTGGGCGCTGGCCTGGGTGGCCCTCGGCGCGCTGCTGCTGCACCTGGCGGTCAAGGCGCCGGTCATCGCGGCGCACTGGTCGCGGCGGTCGTCCGGCACGCGGGAGCCGACCGGGGCCGACGGCCCCGACCGGCGGTCCTTCGTGGCGGCGGTGGCAGTGGCCACGGGCGCGGTGACCCTGACGACCGTCGGCCAGTCCGTGACGCCACTCGGCCGCGCCGTCCTCTTCGCGCCGCGCAGCCCCGAACACGGCCCGCAGGGACTGCCGGTGAACCGCACCGCCGCGGCGGCCCGCATCACCCCGCTCCTGCTGGCGGACTGGCGGCTCCAGGTGGCCGGTCCACGCCCGTTCGAGCTGACGCTCACCGAACTGCGCGCGGCGGCACAGCACTCGGCGGTGCTCCCGATCGCCTGCGTCGAGGGCTGGAGCCGGAACGCGCACTGGACCGGCGCCCGGCTGCGCGATCTGCTGGACCGCGCCGGCGCCCCGGCGGACACACGCCTGCGCGTGGTCTCCCTGGAGCCCGAGGGGGCCTACGCGGTCACCGAGATGGGCGCCTCCTACGCCCGCGACCCGCTGACACTGCTCGCCGTCGCCCTCAACGGCCATCCCCTGTCGCTCGACCACGGCTACCCGGCGCGGATCATCGCCCCGAACCGGCCCGGCGTGCTGCAGACCAAGTGGGTCACCCGGCTGGAGGTGCTGCTGTGAGCGCGTCACGGCTGCTGCGCGGGGCGCTGGGCGTCGCGGGAGTGGCGGCGATGTCCCTGGGCGCCGCTCTTGTGCTGACGGATCGCCGGATCGGCTCGCCGGTGGGCGTGCTGATCTGGCTGGCGGCGGCGGTCGTCGTGCACGACGGCGTGCTCGTCCCCCTCGTGCTCGGCATCGGCGCACTCCTCCCGCTGCGTGCGCGCAGGCCGCTGCGGACCGGGCTGCTCACCGCCGGCTGCCTCACGGCGGTGGCCCTCCCGGTGATGCTGCGGCAGGGTCGGGGGGCCAACCCGTCGGTACTGCCGCTGGACTACGTGGGCAACTGGGGCCTGGCGATGGGTGTGGTGGTGGTCGCGACGGGGTGCGGGGTGGTGCTGGCGCGCGTGCGGCAGCGCCGTGCCGCCGCGCGAAGGTGACTGCAACCCGGGAGGTTTCGACCTCTTCGCCCGGTATGACGGCGATTCCGCGTGTTGTACGCTCGACGTCTCTTCGTACAGGAAGCCTCTTGCCGCGGACGCGTGCACGGCGGACCGGGAGTGAGAGCCAAGTGATCGCGGACCTGATACTCGACGCGGTGGGGAGCCTCTTGGCCCCGGGTTCCGGCGGGAGGCGGCAGACGAGGACCCAGGAGCGCATCTACGCCGAGGGTGGCGAGGTCCTCTTCGAAGCGTGCGCCTTGGGTGATCGCCCCTACTGCACAGCGGCCGTGGTCTTTCTTGCGGTTTCCAGGAGAGCCCTGCACGTCTCACCCACCGAGGTGAAGTCGCTGGGCCGTCGCACCCTGCCGGCCGAGCACATCGGCATCCGCCGGATTCGGCGGCGAACGCGTTCGGACTCCCGGTTCATCCGTCCCTTCTGGGAGATCGCCGAGTGCCATGAGGGAGGCGTCGACTTCCTGATCGCCTGCGCCCCGGAGCACATGCGGCTTCTCGCCCGGACACTCGAACGGGAGGGCCCGCCGGACTGACCGCCGGCCGACCGCCACCGGACGAGAGCGCCGACCGGGCCAGGGGCCCGCGTACTGTCTGTCGCCGTTGTGTCACTGTTCGGCACCAGCCGTTCCGGGACGAAACCGCATCTTCGCCCCATCGCGTGTTCCCCGGCGAACCCCGGCGGTGAGCCGGGACCGAACGACTGGGGGACGCCATGGAGCACAGGAACGCGCGCGGGGCCGCGATGGCGGCGGTGCTGCTCTGCGCGACGGCGGCACTGCTGACCGGTTGCCGGGACGACGGCACGGCGGCGGGCGGGGCACCGGGCGCGTCGGCGCCGGTGACTTCGCCGGTGCCTTCGACTTCTTCGACGTCCTCGGCCTCCGCGGCTCCCTCGGCACCGGCCCCCTCGACGTCACCGGTCGGGTCGGACGCACCGGCGGGAGCGCCCTGCGGGGACACGGCACTGGAGGCGGGACCGGCACGCCAGGCGGCGCAGCGGCCGCAGGGGACGGGTACCGGGGCGGCCGTCGTGGGCTTCACCAACGCGTCCGGGACCGCCTGCACGGTCGAGGGGTTCCCTACGGTGGCCGGCGCGGCCAACGGCTCGCCGGAGCTCAATGTGCCGCTGGCCGTGGAGCACAGCGGCACCTCCGCGCCGGTCACGGTGGCCCCGGGCGGCCGCGTGTGGGTGAAGTTGACGTTCCACCAGGTCCAGGGCGAGGGGGACGGCTACTGCGTCTCGGGTGAGGCACCGGTGCAGTACCCGACCATGGTGCTGGGCCTCCCCGATGGCGCGGGCCGCCACCAGGTCGCCCTGGACGACGGGGAGTTCGCCGAGTGCGACGGGATCGTCGCGGTCACCGCCCTCTCGGCGGCCCGGCCCTCCTGACCTCACGCGGGCGGTCAGCGGGCCAGCTCCACGAAACAGCGCCCGCCGACCGCCCACTCCCCTACGGCGGCCCAGCCCGCGGCCTCCGCCGTCCGGCGCAGCGCCACGGTGCCGAGCCGGGCCCAGGGGAAGTCGCCGCCGTGGCGGCCGCCGGCGTCCTCCACCCGGACGGTGAGCCGTTCGTCGACGTCGTACGCGGCGGCCTCGGCCAGCAGGCGGCCGTCCGGGGCGAGGAGTTCCCGGACCCGGGCGAGCAGGGCGGACGGGTCGCCGCCGATGCCGATGTTTCCGTCGGCCAGCAGGGCGGTGCGCCAACGGCCCTCGGCGGGCAGGCGGTCGAAGACGGACCGGCGCAGGACGGCGCCGCCCGCGCCCCGGGTCCGGGCGACGGCCGCCGGGGAGACGTCGACACCGAGGACGGGCAGACCGCGTCCGCCGAGCGCGGCGACGAGACGGCCCGGCCCGCAGCCGATGTCGAGGACGGGCCCGCGGCAGCGGCGCAGCAGGGCGACATCGGCCGCGTCCGGCTCCGCGCACCACCGTTCGACCTCCAGGGGCAGCAGCCAGCCGTCCGAACGCCGCAGGAAGAGCGGGCCGCGCCCGGTGCGCAGGGCGTGCGCGTACGGGTCGTCGACCCAGGCCGTCCCCGTGGCCCTCGTACCGGAACCGGCCCGCGGCACGGGCGCGAGCGGCGGCGCCGTCACCGGCCCAGCTCCGCCGCGAACCGGGTGCCGGGCGCGGCCGCCGCCACCGCGTGCGCGTCGGCGGCGGTGTCCACGTCCCGCAGGACCGGAAGGTGACGTACCCGCAGGCCCGCCTCCAGCAGGCGCCGCTCCTGCAACGCGCCGGTCCGCGGTGTGGACATCGGCACCCCGCGCAGCAGGCCGGGGTCGGGAGCCGCCAGGCCGAGTGCCCAGAAGCCGCCGTCGGTCGCCGGGCCGAGGAAGGCGTCGCAATCCGCCCAGGCGTCCTCGGCCAGTGCGGGCGCGAGGACCTCGGGGCAGATCTGCGGGGTGTCCATGCCGACCAGCAGCGTGGGGCCGTCGCAACCGGCGAAGGCCGCCGCGAGGCGTTCGTCCAGACCGCCTGCCCCCTGCGGGACCACGTCGATCCCCGGCGGCAGCCACGGTCCGGGACGGCCCTCCAGGACCAGCACGCGACGTCTCGCGGGCGCGCGGAGCACGGCCTGCAGGGTGTCGGCGAGCGCGGCGGCGGCCAGGGCGGCGGCCCGCTCCGGGGTGAACGGAGGGGTGAGCCGGGTCTTGACCCGGCCGGGCAGCGGTTCCTTGGCGATGACCAGCAGTGTGGTGGGACCGGCGGCGGAGCCGCCCCGGTCAGGCGTCGACCGGGGGTCGTCCTCGCGTGGACGCGCGGTCACCGCCGCTCCCCCGCCGGGGAGTCGGCGAGGGGCGCTGCCGTAGGCCGGGCCTGCGGCGGTCCCGGCGGTTCGGCCAGCACCGCGCGCATGTCGCGCACCGCGTGCCAGGTGCCGCGCCACGTTCCGGTGACCTTGGAGCGTCCGGTGCGCGGCAGGTACGGCACCTCGGTCTCCCGGATCCGCCAGCCCGCATCCGCCGCGCGGACCAGCATCTGGAGGGGGTAGCCGGAACGGCGGTCGTCGAGGGCGAGCCCGAGCAGCGCCTCGCGGCGGGCGGCGCGCATCGGGCCCAGGTCGTGCAGGCGCAGACCCGTACGGCGGCGGATCAGCCGGGCGAGCTCCAGGTTGGCCAGGCGGGCGTGCAGCGGCCACGCCCGCGGTCCGGCGGGGCGGCGGCGGGCCAGCACGAGGTCCGCGTCGCCGGCGCGGACGGGGTCGGCGACCGAGGGCAGCAGACCGGGGTCGAGGGAGCCGTCGCAGTCGCAGAAGCAGACGACGTCGGCGGTCGCGGCGAGCAGCCCCGCGTGGCATGCGGCGCCGAAGCCGCGGCGCGGTTCGCGCACGACGGTGGCGCCGAGACGCTCGGCGACGGCGGCCGATCCGTCGGTGGAGCCGTTGTCGACGACGACGGCGCGCCAGCCGGCCGGGACGCGCTCCAGCACCCACGGGAGCGCGGCGGCCTCGTCGAGGCAGGGCAGGATCACGTCGACCTGGGAGGGGAAGGTGTCGGTCACCTCCCTCACCCTACGAACACGGACCGGTCATTTCGGACATGCAGTCCTTACGAAACACGGACGTCCCTCCTGTGGGGGCCACCGGCCCGCCGTCCGGCGCCCGCCCGGTGCGAGACTCGGAGCGTGACCAGCGACGCTCCCCCCGCCCGTGTCCTCGTGGTGGACGACGACCCCACCGTGGCCGAGGTCGTGACCGGCTACCTCGTCCGCGCGGGCTTCACCGTCGACCGCGCCGCCGACGGCCACGCCGCGCTCGCGGTCGCCGCGGCCGCCCGGCCCGACCTCGTCGTGCTGGACCTGATGCTGCCCGGCCTGGACGGACTGGAAGTCTGCCGCCGCATCCGCGCCGAGCACGGCGAGGTGCCGGTGGTCATGCTGACGGCACGCGGCGACGAGGACGACCGCATCCTCGGCCTGGAGGTCGGCGCGGACGACTACGTGACCAAGCCGTTCAGCCCGCGCGAACTGGTCCTGCGCGTCGGGTCGGTGCTGCGCCGGGCGGGCACCCGCCGCGAGGCCGCGTCCGGCACGGACACCGGCCCGGGCACCGGCGCGCTGCTGCGGTCCGGGCCGCTCACCCTCGACCCTGCCGCCCGCCGCGCCACCCGCGACGGCATCGAACTCGCCCTCACCATGCGGGAGTTCGAACTGATGGCGTTCTTCCTCCAGCATCCCGGACGGGTCCTGGGCCGTGAGGAGCTCATGCACCGGGTGTGGGGGTGGGAGTTCGGCGACCTGTCGACCGTCACCGTCCACGTGCGCCGGCTGCGCGAGAAGATCGAGGACGACCCGGCACGGCCCCGGCTGATCAGCACCGTCTGGGGCGTCGGCTACCGCTTCGACCCGCCGACCACTCCCACGACGGAGGCCGCCGATGCGTGATCTGCTGCTCATCGCCGCCTACGCCGCCCTCGGCGCGGCCGCCGCCGGCCTGCTCGGCGCGTTCGCCCTGCGGTTGCTGCGGCGCCGTTCGCTGGCCCTGTCGCTCGCGGTGGTGGCCGCCGTGGCGGTGGGCGCCATGCTCGCCGGGACGCTGTCGGTCGCCTGGGCGATGTTCCTGTCGTCGCACGACCTGGGCGTGGTCACGACGGTCTGCGCCATCGCGGCCGCCGTCTCCCTGACCGTCGCCCTGCTGCTCGGGCGGTGGGTGGTGGCGGGCAGCCGCGCGCTGACCGAGGCCACCCGCGTCCTCGGGGACGGGGGCGGCTTCTCGGCGCCCGCCGCCGCGCCCACCGCGGAACTCGCCGCGCTCGGCCGTGAACTGGCCGCCACCAGTGCCAAACTCACCGCCTCCCGCGAGCGCGAGCGCGCCCTGGAGGCGTCCCGGCGCGAGCTCGTCGCCTGGATCTCGCACGACCTGCGCACGCCACTCGCGGGGCTGCGGGCCATGGCCGAGGCGCTGGAGGACGGGGTCGTCGACGACCCCGTCCGCTACCACCGGCGCATCCGCGCCGAGGTCGAACGGCTCTCCGGCATGGTCGGTGACCTGTTCGAACTCTCCCGCATCCAGGCGGGCGTGCTCGCCCTGGCACCGACCCGCATGTCCGTCCACGACCTCGTGGACGACGCCCTCGCCGGAGCGGACGCCCTCGCCCGGGAGCACGGCGTACTGCTCGTCGGTGACCGCGACGGCGCCTGCGACCCGGTGCCGGTGGAGGTCGACGGCCGGGAGATGACCCGCGTCCTGGCCAACCTGCTGGTCAACGCCATTCACCGCACTCCGGCCGACGGCACCGTCGCGGTCGCCGCGCACCGCGCGGAGGGCTCCGTCGTGCTGTCGGTGACGGACGGCTGTGGCGGCATCCCGGCCGAGGACCTGCCGCGTGTCTTCGACACCGGATGGCGGGGAACGGACGCCCGCACACCCCCGGCGGGCGCCGGTCTCGGGCTCGCCATCGTGCGCGGCATCGTCGAGGCCCACGACGGGCGGGCCGCGGTGCGCAACGTCCCCGGCGGCTGCCGCTTCGAGGTGGTGCTCCCGGTCGCGGGGTGAGCGGCGCCCCGCCCTGCGGTTCGCGGGACGGGGGGTCGCCGGACCGCGGGTCGCCGGACGAGGGGTCGCCGGACGGCAGGTCGCCCGACAGGGTGTCGGACGGGGGGCGTCGCCCGTGCGGCTCAGGCCCCTTCGGCGAACTCGGCCATTCCGTCGGCGAATCCGACCTGCGGCTTCCAGCCCAGTTCGTCGCGCAGCCGGCCGGACGAAGCGGTGATGTGCCGGACGTCGCCGAGCCGGTACTCACCGGTGGTCACCGGTTCGGGCCCGCCGCAGGCCGTGGACAGGGCTCGGGCGAGGTCGCCGACGGTGCGCGGCTCGCCGCTGCCGACGTTGTAGGCGCGCAGCGTTCCGGGGGCGTCGCCCGAACCGGCGGCGGAGCGGACGGCGGTGAGGGCGGTGACGTTCGCCGCCGCGACGTCGCGGACGTGCACGAAGTCCCGCCGCTGGCCCCCGTCCTCGAAGACACGGGGCGCCTCGCCGCGCGCCAGGGCGGAGCGGAAGAGCGCGGCGACTCCGGCGTAGGGGGTGTCGCGGGGCATGCCGGGGCCGTAGACGTTGTGGTACCGCAGGGAGACCGCGCGGCCGCCCACGGCGCGGGCCCAGCAGGCGGCCAGGTGCTCCTGGGCGAGCTTGGTGGTCGCGTAGACGTTGCGCGGGTCGGCAGGGGCGTCCTCCTCGACGAGGCCGGGGCGCAACGGCTCGCCGCAGTGCGGGCACGGCGGCTCGAAACGGCCGGCGTCGAGGTCCTCGGGGCGCCGCGGCCCAGGGCGTACAAGGCCGTGCCGGGCGCAGGTGTAGCGACCCTCTCCGTACACCACCATCGAGCCGGCGAGCACCAGTTCGCGCACGCCGGCCCCGGCCATGGCCGCCAGCAGCACCGCGGTGCCCAGGTCGTTGCAGGCCACGTAGTCCGGCGCGTCGGCGAAGTCCTTGCCGAGGCCGACCATGGCGGCCTGGTGGCACACGGCGTCGACGCCGCGCAGCGCGTCGGCCACGGCCGCCGGGTCGCGGACGTCGGCCCGCCGCAGCTCGGTGCCCTCGGGCGCGGGGCCGTCCGCGCGGTCCAGGATCCGGACGCCGTGGCCGTTTTCTACGAGGGCGGTGACGATGTGCGAGCCGATGAAGCCCGCGCCGCCCGTGACGAGTACCAGCATGCTGTCGACCGTAGGTCCTGGCAGGCCCGACTCCACCCGGACGCGCGCGGCCGTCAGGGGTTCGTAAGCTTCCGGAGGACTTCCGGGACTTCCGGAGGACTTCCGGGAGGCTGTCCTGAGGACTTCCGCGGCGAGTGTGCCGGAGGTCATCCGTCGAGGGCGGGCACCTCCAGGGTCAGCGCGCCGGCGTCGGCGTCGAGCACGGCGGGCACGCCCAGCGGCACGGTGAGGCTCCTGTCGCCGTGGCCGAACCCCAGCTCCTCCAGGACCGGTACGCCCAGTCCGCCCAACCGGTCGCGCAACACCTCACGGACCCGCTCGTAGGGGCCGCAGTCCTGCCAGGAGCCGAGGGCGATGCCCGCGACGCCGTCCAGCAGGCCGGAGCGCAGCAGTTGGGTCAGCGTGCGGTCGATGCGGTACGGCTCCTCGCCGACGTCCTCCAGCAGCAGGATGCCGCCGGCCATGCCGCTGCGCCCGTCCGGTGTGCCGATCCCCGCCGCCATCAGGGACAGGCAGCCGCCGACGGTGATTCCGCGCGCGGTACCGGGGACGAGCGTGCGCGCGTCGGCGGAGCCGAGCACCCGTACGCTCTCGGGATCGAAGAGCGTCGCCCGCACGTGGTCGCGGGTCGGCCCGTCCTTCACGAACGCCTGGGCGGCGATCATCGTGCCGTGCAGGGTGGCCAGGCCCAGCCGGAGGGCGAAGGCCTCGTGCAGCGCCGTGATGTCGCTGAAGCCGAGCAGCACCTTCGGGCCGGCCGCCCGCAGGGCGTCCCAGTCCAGCAGATCGGTCATCCGCTGGACGCCGTAACCGCCGCGTGCGCACAGGACGGCGGCCACGTCGGGGTCGCACCACGCCTGCTGGAAGTCGTGGGCCCGAGCGGCGTCCTCCCCCGCGAGGTAGCGGAATCGGGGGTGGCGGTCCCGGACGTGCGGTGCCACCACCGGGTCGAGGCCCCACTCACGGAGGATGTCCAGCCCGGCGTCGAGTCGCTCCGGGACGACGGGCCCGCTGGGGGCGACGACGGCGACGCGGTCGCCGGGGACGAGCCGGCGCGGACGGACGAGGGGCGCCAGGGGTGCCGAGGGGTCGAGGGGACGCAGTGGTCTCACGTGCCGAGCTCCAGAGGGGGTACGCCGGGCGGGGTGAAGCCGAGGACCTGCCCGTAGAGGGCGAGTTCGGCCTCCAGGGAGGTGATGAGGCTGTCCTCGCGCCGGAAACCGTGCCCCTCCCCCTTGAACAGGAGGTACGCGTGCGGGATGCCGCGCCCGGCGACGCGGTCGAGGAAGCGCTCGCACTGCACGGGCCGGCAGATCACGTCGTCCGCGCCCTGCAGGAGCAGGAACGGCGCCGTGAGCCGGTCGGCGTGGGTGATCGGCGACCGCTCCCGGTAGAGGTCGGGGACCTCGGCCCAGGGACCGACGAGCGAGTCCAGGTACTGCGACTCGAAGTCATGGGTCTCGCCACCCGCTGCCCAGCCGGTCAGGTCGAGCAGCGGATACCGGATGACGCCGCACGCGTAGACGTCGGTGGTGGTCAGCGATGCCGCGCTGGTCCAGCCGCCGGCGCTGCCGCCGCGGATGGCGAGCCGGGCACGGTCCGCGGTGCCCTCGGCGGCCAGCGCCTCGGCGACGGCGGCGCAGTCCGCCACGTCGACCAGACCCCACTGCCCCCGGAGCCGCTCCCGGTAGGCACGTCCGTAGCCGGTGGACCCGCCGTGGTTGACCTCGACGACGCCGATGCCGCGGGAGGTGAAGTAGGCGACCTCCAGGTCGAGCACGAGCGGGGTGCGGCTGGTGGGGCCGCCGTGCACCCACACCACGTAGGGCGGCAGTTCGTCGTCGGGCGCCGCGAAGCCGGGGTTGCGCGGCGGGTACAGCTGGGCGTGGATCTCCCGTCCGCCGGGCCCGGTGAAGACCCGTTCCACGGGTTCGGGAACGAACGCCGGGTCCACGATGTCCTCGTGGCGGGCGCCGACGACGCGGCTGTGGCCCGTGCACGTGTCGAGTTCGACGACCTCGAAGGTGGTGCGCGGGGAGGCCGCGACGCCGATGACCCGCGTGCCGGACGACGCGAGGGGACCGGTCCACTCGCTCCACGGCCCCGGCGCGTCGGCGAGTTCGCCGGTGGCCGGCTCGAGTATCCCGAGCCGCTGCGCGCCACGCCCGTGGAGCACGGCGACCGTGCCGCTGTCGAGCGGCGCGAACCATCGCGCCCCCATCTGCCACGCCGGCCCGGCGAACTCCTCGTCCCGGGGGCAGAGGTTGACGGCCGCGCCAGTGGCGGGATCGACGCGGTGCAGATTCCACCAGCCGGTGCGGTCGGTGGCCGCGAGCAGGGTGCCGTCCGCCGCCCACTCGGCCTGGGCGACCGATTCGGCGGGCCCGCCGAGGATCGTGCGGACGCCGCCGAAGGTGCCGTCGGCCGCGACCTCCGCGAGCCGGAGCTCCGTGCCGTCCCACGGCATACGGGGGTGGTCCCAGGCGATCCAGACGGCCTGTCGTCCGTCCGGGGAGAGGCGGGGCGCGGTCACGAAGCGGTGCGTGTCGTCGGACAGTTCGCGCACGGCGTCCCGCGACGTGGCCGCGGAGCCGTCCAACGGCACCGCCACGAGCACCCGCCGCAGGTCGAGGGGACCGTCGCCGGTGAACTCCTCCAGCACGCACCAGACCTCACCGCGGTCGAGGTGGAGCTGGGGGTCGGCCCAGCGCAGCCCGTCGCCCACCGGGGAGACGGGGGTCAGCGGCCGGGGCCCGGCATCGGCCGCCCCGGGCTCGTAGGCGTAGAGCCGCTGGTCGGCGAAGTCGGCGAAGACGATCAGCGGACCGGACGGCCCCGGCGCGCCCGTCCAGGCCCGGCCGCCGTACTCGATGACGCGCGTGCGGACGTTCCACGGCGCGGGCAACGGTGACTCCACCCTGCCGTCGGCGAGCCGGCGCACCAGCGCGCGCCGGCCGCCCTCGGCGGGGCGGGGCTCGGTCCACCACACCTCCTCGCCGACGAAGCCGGGGAAGTCCGGGCGTCCGTCGTGGGCGGCAGCGGTGCGGGCGTCGACCGGCGACTCCCATGCACCGTAGGGCGCCGTGCGCGGCGTGGCGTTCATCGCTCTCCTCCGGTGGCCGGGGTGTGCGTGCCGAGCAGGAACCTGTCCAGGACCCGGACACCGAAGTGCAGCCCCTCGACGGGAACGCGCTCGTCGACGCCGTGGTACATGCCCGCGTAGTCGAAGCCCTCGGGCAGCTTGAGCGGGGAGAAGCCGTAACCGGTGATGCCCAGGCGGGAGAACTGCTTGGCGTCGGTGCCGCCGCCCATCACGAACGGCACGACGTGCGCACCGGGGTCGAAGTGCAGCAGGGACTCGCGCATCGCCGCGAAGACCGGGCTGTCGACGGGCGCCTCCAGCGGGATCTCCCGGTGGTGGTACTCCCACTCCACGTCCGGTCCGGTGAGTTCGTCCATCGTCGTGGCGAACTCCTCCTCGCCCCCCGGCAGCACACGTCCGTCGATGTGCGCGACCGCGTGGCCGGGAATGACGTTGATCTTGTAACCGGCTTCCAGCATGGTCGGGTTGGCGCTGTTGCGGATCACCGGCTCGACCAGCGCGGCCGCGGTGCCGAGCTTGGTGAGCAGCGCGTCCACGTCCGCGAAGTCGGGCTCGACGCCGTAGAGCGCGGCGAGCTCGGTCAGGGCGGCGCGGACGGTGGGGGTGATCCGCACCGGCCACTGGTGCTCGCCGACGCGGCTGACGGCCGAGGCGAGCCGCGTCACGGCGTTGGTCCGGTTCACCTTGGAGCCGTGTCCCGCCCTGCCGTCGGCGGTCAGCTTCAGCCAGGCCGTGCCGCGCTCCCCCGCGGCGACGGGGTAGATCCGCTTGCCCGGGCCGGCGTGGAAGGTGAAGCCGCCCGACTCGCTGATGCCCTCGGTGCAGTCGTGGAAGAGCCCGGCGTGCCGGTCGGCGAGGAAGCCCGATCCGTAGGCGGCGCTGTCCTCCTCGTCGGCGGTGAGGGCCAGCACGATGTCCCGCGCCGGGCGTACGCCCTCGCGTGACCAGGACCGCACGGTGGCCAGCACCATGGCCACCGTGCTCTTCATGTCGATGGCGCCGCGGCCCCACACCACCCCGTCGCGCACCTCCCCGGAGAAGGGATGCACGCTCCAGTCGTCGGCCTGGGCGGGCACGACGTCGAGGTGCCCGTGGACCAGCAGGGCGCCTTCCGCGTCGCCGGCCCCGGTGCCCTCGATGCGCGCCACCACATTGGCGCGGCCGGGAGCGGACTCCAAGACGACCGCCTCGATGCCGGCCTCGGCGAGCACCCCCGCGGCGTACTCCGCCGCGGGGCGCTCGTTGCCGTCGCCGCCGCCGCGGTTGGTGGTGTCGATCCGGATCAGTTCCGAGGTGAAACGGACCGCCTCGTCGAGCGCCTGGGTGTCAGCCATACTGCTCCTCCACTGCTGACGAGACGAGGGTGGTCACCGCTTTGAAGCAGCGGATCCCCTCGTACATGGTCGGTGAGGTGTACGCGACGCGGCGCTCCCCGGTGCGCTCGACGCCGGGCACCACGGCCGCGGCGCCCGCCAGGTGCTCCGCGTCGAGTTCGAGCTCGATCGTGAACGGTCCGGCCTGTGCCGGTTCGTGCCGCACCGCGACGCCGGCCGCCTCCTTGGCCGCCGCCCGGATGTCCGCCGCGGTGCGGGCCGGCGGCCGGCACACCGCCGCGTACCGCGACACGTAGTCCTTGACGGCGACCGTCCGCGCCGCCGGTGCGTACCGGTGGGCGTCCAGCGCGGTGCGGTCGTCGCCGGTGACCAGCACGACCGGCACTCCGTACTCCGCGACGACCAGGGAGTTGAGCCACCCCTCGCTCGCCCGGTCCCCGTTGACCCACACCCCGGTGATGGAGTTGGGGAGGTAGGTGTGGGCGAGCACCCCTTCCGTGCCGGCGCCGGTGTGGTAGCCCACGAACGCCACCCCGTCCACGTCCCCGTGCTGGACGCCCTCCACCATGGACAGGTCCTTGTGGCGGCCGGTGAGCATCCGGGCCCGCTCGTCCAGCTGCTCCAGCAGCAGATTGCGCATGCTCCAGTGCGCTTCGTTGATCACGACCTCGTCGGCCCCGCCGTCGAAGAAGCCGGCGACCGCCGCGTTCACGTCCGAGGTGAACAGATGCCTGCAGCGTTCCCACTGGCCGCTGCCGGGCACGACGTCACCGGGCCAGGTCACCCCGGTGGCGCCTTCCATGTCCGCGCTGATCAGGATCTTCATGGCACGGAACGTTACGCAAGGTCATCGGCGCACACCAGGCCCCCACCCGGCCTGTGGAAAACTTCCGCGACAGCCCCCCGATCGGCCCCTGACCGGCCCCCGGCCCGCCCGGCCGACCCCTCGCGGACGGCCCGCACGCCCCGCGCCCGCGGGGTCGGGAGCCCGTCGTGACCCGCCGTCGCTCACGTCCCCGCGGCGGCGTCCCGGCACGGCAGTGGCTGCTCGAACCAGACCGTCTTGCCCTGCGCCGTACGGCTCGCGCCCCATTCACGCGCCAGCCGGCTGACGATGCGCAGCCCCCGGCCGCTCTCCTCCTCCGGCCCCGCGCCGAGCAGGACGGGCAGCGCGTGGTCGTCGTCGGTGACCTCGCACAGCAGCGCGTCCGCGCGGACCAGGCGCAGTTCGACGTGGCGCGTGTGCGCGTGCCGCACGGCGTTGCTGACGACCTCGCCGACCAGCAGCGCGGCGGTCTCGGCTGCCTCCGCCGCGCCCCAGCGCTCCAGGGTGTCGCGGGTGAGCGCGCGGGCCCGTCGCACCTCGCGCGTGTCGAGAGCGAGCTGCCAGCTGACGACGTCCTCCCGCGCGATGCCGCCGAGCCGGGCCATCAGCAGGGCGACGTCGTCCCTGCGGCCGCCGCGCCGGTCCAGCGCGCGGATGACCGTGTCGCATGCCTCGTCCATCGAAGCGGCCCGGCGCACGGCGCTCTCGCACAGCGCCGCGAGTCCGGTGCCGAGGTCGTGATCGCGTGCCTCCACCAGTGCGTCGGTGCACAGCAGCAGCCGGTCGCCCGGCGCGACCGGCACCCGCACGGTCTCGAAGGCCACTCCGCCGACGCCGATCGGGGCACCCGTGGGAACGTCCAGCAGCTCGCCGCGACCGTCCTCGGCGCGCACCAGCACGGGCGCGGCGTGCCCGGCGTTGCCGATGAGCAGCTCGTTGTGAACCGGGTCGTACACCGCGTACAGGCAGGTGGCCAGGTAGTGCTCGCCGAGCCGCTGCGAGAGGTCGTCGAGACCGCGCAGCAGTTGAGCGGGCGGCAGGTCCAACGCGGCCATGGTCTGCACCGCCGTGCGCAGTTGCCCCATGACGGCGGCCGCGCTCAGCCCGTGTCCCATGACGTTGCCGACGACCAGCGCCACCCGGGAACCGGGGAGCTTGACGGCGTCGGACCAGTCGCCCCCGATCCGGCCCTGCCGGATGCCGGGCGGATGGCGGGTCACCACGTCACAGCCGGGCATGCGTGCCGCGATCTGCTGCGGCACGCCCGCCTGGAGCGTGTCGGCGACGTTCTCCTGGTACGTGTACATGCGGGCGTTGTCGAGCACGAGCCCGGCCCGGGCGGCGAGTTCGGCGCCGGTCACGCGGTCCATGTCGTTGAACGGCGACCGCTCCTGGTGACGCAGGAGGATCATGAAGCCGAGCACCAGGTCGCGCGCCTTGAGCGGCACCACCAGCATGGAACGGCCGGTGATCAGCGGCCGGATGTCGCGCTTCTCGAACTGCGCGGCGATCTCCTCGCCCATGGGCTCGGTGATCCTCGGCACGAGCACGGGCTGCCCACCGGTCACGCACTGGAAGAACGGGGTGTGCTCGGGGAACGTCGTCGACTCGCCGAGCGGCACCACGTCGTCCCAGCGGCCGGGTTCGTCGGTGTGCTCCACGGCGACCTGGTGCCACCGGGTCGTGACGTCCGGCGGCCCGGCCGGGAACTCCTCGCCGGCCTGCACCTGTCCGCGCAGGTAGGTGGCCGCCACGTCCGTGAAACGGGGTACCGCGGCGGCGCTGATCTCCTGGATCGTGCGGGACACGTCCAGGGAGCTGCCGATGCGCCCGCTGACCTCGTTGAGGAACTCCAGGCGCTCCCGGACGGCGGCGTACTCGATGTCGGGTTCGGCCGCCGCCGCGGCCGCGGCGGCGCCGGGGTCGGGGTCGACGGCGGCCTCGCGGGCGGCGCGCAGCCCTTCGGCGCGGCGCTCGGCCCGTCGGGGCACACCCCAGTCCGGGGTGACCGGGACGCGGTCGTGCCGGCTGATCTCCAGGACGGGGTAACCGAGTTCGAGCACCTGGGCGACGATCCGGCCGCTCTCGGCGACACCCATGCTGGGCAGGATCTCCGGCAGTCGCCTGGCCAGCCCTTCGGCGCCGGGGAACTCGGTGTGCAGGGCGAAGCCGGGCGCGATCCGCTCGAACTCCCCGGTGGCGTCGGCGTCCTGTCCGGGGCCGACGTGCAACTGGGCCGCGTCGGCGGCGAGGACGAGGAGCGCCTCGGACCCCGGCCCGACCAGGGGGTAGGACCACCAGAGCACGTCCACCGGGGCATCGACGACAACGGTGTCATGACTTCGGTTGAGACGGGCGCGCCCCGCGGTGGGGTAGGAGGTCTCGCCGCTCAGCGAGGCGTCGAGGTCGGGACCCGCGTAGGGGCCGAGGGAACCGGGACCGTAGGCGGCGCCGCTGACGGTGTCCGTGCCGTAGGGGCCGCCCGCCCCGTCGCCGAGGGCACCGGAGACCGGCAGCAGGTCGATCGCGGAGCGGCCGATCGCCTGCTCGCGGGTGCTGCCGAAGAGTGTGCGGGCACCGGTGCTCCAGTGGGAGACCAGCCCGTCGCGGTCCACGACGACCACGGCCAGCGGAATGCGTCCCGAAAGGCCCGTACGCTGCGGCGGCAGCCCCGGACGGCTGCCCTCCCCGAGCGGGGTGCGACGTTCCATGACGCGCTCGGCTCCTTCCCCTGCGGCGCCGGACAGCGATCTCGGCCGGGCGTGGTCGGCGCCCCGCACAAGATCTGCGGCTCCACCACCACGGTACGACCGTCACCGGGTGCCGCACGCGTCATTGCGGCAAACTTGCGTACTCCAATGTGAAATTGACAGAACGTCACTGACGAAGAAGCCGCTGCGTCAGTCCTCGTAGCCGAGCAGCACGTCGCGTTCGGTGCGTCCGCCGCCGGTCAGACGGAGGACGGTGGCCACCGGCGGATAGCCGGAAGCGATCACCGTGTACTCGCCCGCGGCCAGGTCCACAAAGCGGAAGGTGCCGTCGGCTCCGGTGGTGGCGGTGTCCACGACATTGCCCGCGGCGTCCAGCAGCGTGACCCGCGCGTCCTCCACCGGCCGCCCGCCCGGGGCGCGCACGGTGCCGCGCAGCATGGCGCCGCCGGCCAGTTCGACGTCCTGCCGGGTCTCCCTGGCGGCCTGGACGGAGACCGGGAGGGCCGCGGGCCGGTAGGCGGGGGCGTTGGCGGCGAGCGTGTACTCCCCGGCGATCAGGTCGGTGAGGGTGTAGTCGCCGTCGCGGCCGGTCCGCGCGCCGGCCACGACGTCGCCGCCGGCGTCGGTGAGCGTCACCGTCGCCTCGCGCACCGGGGTGCCGTCGGCGGTGTGCACGATCCCGGCGAGCCGGCCGGCCCCACCGAGCACGACGTCCAGTTCCACGGGGCGTTCGCCCACGGTGACGCTCACGGCCTGCGGCTGGTGTCCCCCGGCCGCCGCGATCAGCACGTAGCTGCCGCCGCCCGGCGTGCTCAGCGCGTACCGCCCGTCGTCGCCCGTGGCACCCCGGCCGACCTGACGTCCGGTCACGTCGATGAGGGTGAGCGCCGCACGCCCCACGGTGCTGCCGTCGGCGTGCTGGACCGTGCCGCACACCGGGACACCGGCGAGATCGGACTTGCGGGCGGTGGGGACGTGCTGGGTCACCAGGGGTTTCTCTTTCAGGAGGAAGGCGAGCAGGAATCCGATCGCGAGGACGGGCACCAGGTAGAGGAAGATGCGCGGCATCGCGGTGGCGTACGCCTGCACATAGGCGTCGCGCAATGCGGCCGGCATCGCGTGCACCATCTGCGGCGTGATCGACTGCGGGTCCGGCAACTCGGCGCCGCGCGGCAGGCCCGCGGCCAGCCGGTCCGCGAGGCGGTTGGCGAAGAGGGTGCCGAAGACGGCGGCGCCGACCGAACCGCCGATCTGCCGGAAGTAGTTGTTGGCGCTGGTGGCCGCGCCCAGGTCGGTGGGCCGCACCGAGTTCTGCACGGCCAGGATCAGCACGGGCAGCACCAGGCCGATGCCGAGTCCCAGTACCGCCATGTAGACGCTGTACTCGGCACGCGGGGTGTCGATGTCCAGCCGCGACAGCAGCCACATGCCGAGCACCGACAGCGCCCCGCCGAGCAGGGGGAAGACCTTGTAGCGGCCGGTGCGGCTGATGAGCTGGCCGGAGACGACCGAGGCCAGCACGACGCCCAGCATCATGGGGAGCATCAGCAGTCCGGACTCGGTCGCGCTGACCCCGTTCACCATCTGCAGGAAGGTGGGCAGGTAGCTGGCCGCGCCGAACAGCCCTACGCCGGTCACGGCGCCGATGAGCGCCGACACGGTGAAGATCCCGTCGCGGAACAGCCGCAGGGGGATGACCGGTTCCACGGCGAACCGTTCCACCACCACGAAGAGCACCGCGCAGCACGCCGCCCCGGCACCCAGCCCGATCACCACGTCCGAGTCCCACGCGTAGGTCGTGCCGCCCCAACTCGTCAGCAGCACGGCGCAGGTGGAACCGGCGGCCAGCAGCAGCGCCCCCAGCACGTCCAGTCTCGGCCGCACCGCGGGCCGCGGCAGCCGCAGCACGACGGCGATCACGGCGAGGGTCAGCAGGCCGAAGGGCACGTTGATGTAGAAGCACCAGCGCCATGAGGCGTGGTCGGTGAAGAAGCCGCCGAGCAGCGGTCCCGCCACCGAGGCCAGACCGAACGCCGCGCCGATCAGGCCCATGTAGCGGCCGCGCTGCCGCGGCGGGACGATGTCCGCGATGATCGCCTGCACGCCGATCATCAGGCCGCCGCCGCCGATGCCCTGGACGGCGCGGAAGGCGATGAGCTCGTTCATGGTGCGCGACCAGCCGGCCAGCGCGGAGCCGACGACGAAGACGACGATGGCGAACTGGAAGACGATCTTGCGCCCGAAGAGGTCGCCCAACTTGCCGTAGAGCGGCAGTCCGATGGTCGACGCGAGCAGATAGGCCGTCACGGCCCACGACATCCGGTCCAGCCCGTGCAGTTCCCCGACGATCTTGGGCAGTGCGGTCGCCACGATCATCTGGTCGAGTGCCGCGAGCAGCAGGGTCAGCATGAGGCCGAGGAAGACCAGCCGCACCCTGCGGGGTGTGAGGTCGGCGGCGGGGATCGCGTGGCCGAAGGACGCGCCGTCGTCCGCGCCCGCGCCCGCTCCGGCGCCGGACTCGTCGGCGAGGGGTCCGCTCTGCTCGACCGGCGTCGTCGCCATGGTGCTGCCCATCGCCGTGTCCACTCCCCTCGTCGCGCCTGACCTTTCGACAACGACCAAGAGGCCCGGGGATGCGCCGTGGGCGGCCGGAACCACCCGTTCAAGTGACGTGCTCGCAGGTCCGTGCCCATGCCGGGGTGCGGGTCGCGGGGCGCGGACCGCGTCTCAGGGACAGGCTCAACGGAAGCAGCAGGGCGGCGACGACGGAGGCCACCGAGACGCCGACGGTGCATGTCCTGAGCGTGCCCCGGGCGCCTCGATCAGCCCTCCCGTGTTCGGCAGCACCGGAGAGGTGGTGGCCGCCCTCGGCATCGGCGCGCCGACGCGGCGGCTCACTCCGGCCGACGTGGGAAGGCTCGCCCCTAGTGTCGTCGAGGCCGCCGCGGAGGCCTCCCGCTGTCTGGGTTACCGGCCCGGTATCCGCGACGGCGCCGGCGCGCGCTGAGCGCGACGGCGCCGACACGGCCGAGCGGTTCGCTCCCGCTCGCTACTGCTTCTCGGTCTCGGCGGCCAGGCGTGCGAGCACGGCGTCCTGGATGCGGTTGAGGCCCTTGGGTGCGAAGGTGCGCTCGAAGAAGCCGCCGATGCCGCCCGCGCCGGTCCAGGTGGTGCTGACCACGGCCTTGGCGCGGCCCTCGCCCGCCGGGGTGACGGTCCAGGTGGTCACCATGGAGGAGTTGCGGTCGGTCTCCACGAGCTGCCCCGGGGTGGGCTCGGTGACCGCGAACAGGCAGTCGCGGATGCGCTTCTCCGTCGCCTGGAGCTTCCAGTGCACCAGGGTGCCGGCGCCGCTCCCGCCCTCCCGGACCTCGTACTCGCTGTACTGCTCGGGCAGCAGCCGCTGCCGGGTCCCCGCGTAGTCGGCGAGCGCCGCGAAGACGCTCTCCGGGCTCGCCGCGATCTCGCGCTGGGTGGTGGCCTCGACCTGTGCCATCGCCGTCCTCCGGTGCCTTGCCGTGATCCGTGTGCCGTCGACGGCAAGCCAATCACCACGGGCGGGCCCCCGCGAAATCGGCGGCCCCCACCGGGGCGCTCGGGGGGCCGGGTCCCGGCGGGCCCCGGACGGGGGCCGGCCAGGAGTGCTTCAGCGGCGCACCGGGGCGAGCTGGAGGTAGTCGAGGTTCCAGTTCTGGTAGGCGTCCTGGGGAAGACTGATCCGGAGGGTGTGGTGGCCGGCGGTGAGCCGCTGCCGCACACCGCTGGGCTGCAGGACCTCCTTGCTGTGGCTCGTGGTGTTGTGGATGTCGACCCGCGGGCTGTCGGCGCCGCCGTCGAACGAGACCGTGTAGGTGCCCGCGGGCGAGTACGGCGAGGACGCACGGACGGAGAGCGCGTACGTCGCGGTCCGCGGGACGTCCACGTCATAGGTCAGCCACTCGCCGCCGCGCATCCAGCCGACCCGGACGTTGCCGTCGGCGTCCTCGATGTCGACGTCCTCGCCGGGCCGCATCTTCAACCCGCCGTTGTTGCCGCCGTCGTTGTCGTGGTAGCCCTTGTCCTCGCCGGGGAGGAAGTCCTCGGCCTGGACCCGTACGCCGCCGTGCGGCAGGGGGTCGCCCTCGCCGGTGCGGAGCCAGGACTCGAACTTCTCCACGTCGTCCGTCTGGAAGATCGTGGTGTCGAAGCTGCGCGCCAGGGCCTCCCAGCCCCGCAGCGGGTCGGTCAGCGACGCCTCGTCGGTCATGTGGTCGGACAGGCCGTTCCACATGGTGTTGTTGAAGACGCGGCTGTGCCGGGCCACGGCGTCGAGGAACGGCTTGCGGGCCACGGCGTCCTGGACGCTGTCGTAGTTCACCTCGTAGGCCACCGGCTGGTCGTCGCCGAACGCGGCAACGGCCCCCAGGTTGTCGTCCGTGATCATGTGCATGTAGAGGGCGCCCTTGTGGGTGGCGAGGAAGTCCCGCACCTCCGGCACCGGGGCGTCACTCTTGTAGAGGCCGTCGCGGACGGTACCGGTGCGGGTGAGCACCTGCCAGACCTGCTCCCGGAACGGCCATCCCTTGTCCAGGTTGATCAGCCCCCGGTCCTTGGCGAGTCGCATCGCCTCCTCCAGCGTCGGCACCTGCTGGTCGGTGACCGCCGCCTGGCCGCCGCCGAGTCCCTCGCGCAGGCGGAGCTGCTCGATCTGGGCGAGGGTCATGTCGGCCACCGCTCCGCGGCCGTTGGTGGTGCGGTCGACGGTGGTGTCGTGCATCAGGACGGGGACGCCGTCCTTCGTGAGCTGGATGTCGGTCTCGATGATCTCCGCGCCGTCGTCGTAGGCCGCCTTGAAGGCCGCCAGCGAGTTCTCGGGGGCCTTTCGCCACTGGCCCCGGTGCGCAGTGGTGAGGATCTTCGCGTCGGTTCCGTGGTCGAGCAGATCCCGGTGGGCACGGGCGGCCGGCGTGCTCCCGGCCTCGCCGGGGCCTCCGAAGATGTACGACGCGCCGTCCGAACCGCGGCCGGCGGCCAGGCCGATGTCAGCCGACGGGAGACCCCCGCCGAGTGCGGCAGCGGCCACAACCAGCGTCAGGGAAGCGGCGACCGCGGCAACACCACTCACAACTGATCTCTTCATGGGCCGGAGAGTAGGAAGGCGGCGGGAAGGGACGACGTACGTCGCATGCCTCCCCGACGTCCGAGAATTGAACATCACCACACTCGAACTCGGCACGGAAATTCAATCGGCGAGACTTTGCGATCGCTCGTCCAACCGTCCGAGGCCGCCGACGGGTTGCGGCACCCGCGGTCATTCGCAGAGAGGATGCGGCGTGGATGTTCCATGCCGCGCACGACACGACGGGCACAACACGACGGGAAAGAGCCCGAGAATCACCGGACGGCACCGCCTTCCGGCGGGGCCGGCCGCGCGACAGTACGCACCGCACAGGAAACCGGCAGCTTCGTCGACACGGCCGGCGGCGTTCCGGCCGCGGCGGCCCTCCCCACGTCACGGGTATCACGGGTGTCGTGCCCGGCTCACCGGCTCAGCCGACGGACATTGGCGCCGGGATTCCACGAACCTGTCCCCGATATTCCATTTCCTGGATTCCGATGGCGTGTGCAGGCGTTCCGTCCGGCGGTCCGGCGGCCGCCGCACCCGAAATGGCCTCCTCGGACTTCCGGTCAGGAAGTCGTCGGGATTTCAGCACGGCATTGTTCCATGTGTCGCCGATCGGTAACCGCTCGTCTGTGACGGGGTAACGGGGGCTCGGCAGGGCTGGTGTGCGAGCGGATTCGCCGACCAGAGTGGTGATCACGACGGGGGAACACCCCGTGACCCCTTCAGGAACAGGAGCTTCCCGTGAAGAACACCACCGCCCGCCGTGCCGTCCCCGTGCTCGCTCTGGCACTCGCCGGTCTGACCCTGACCGCGTGCGGCGCGGACGGCGGCGGGACCTCCGGTGCCGCCTCGGCCCCGTCCTCGACGGTGGCCTCAGCCGGCTC
>NZ_JBIVNJ010000040.1:0-62334 GCF_044753585.1 Streptomyces sp. NPDC088354
GCCTCCACCACTGCCTGACCAAGCGCATCCCCTACAGCGAAGAGATCGCCTTCCCCACCATGGCTTGACAGATCAACCGCATCGGATGTCTGCCTTCGTCCCGCTCCGGCCCGGCCGCCGGCCGCCCGCCACACGGCGAAGGGGTGCTGAGGAGACAACCCGCTGTGGCTGGGGCGGCCGACTCCGCGGCTTTACGCAGCCACCATGGGGCGAGCCTCGAAGATCGGGGCCCATATCGGGCTATTGCGGGCAGGTCAACAGACTGCCCGAGTCGCCAGCAGCTTACGGGCCCCGATCTCTCACCCCATGGCAGCTCCCGCCCAAAGCCGCTTCGCTTGAACCAGTAGTGCGGATTCGATGGGCAGGCAACACCAACGTCTGGCATCATTCAGGCCTACACACACAATCTTCACCTAAGGGGGCCCGAGTGGCGTGCTCTTCGGGACGGCCGAGCTTCAGCCAAGACGCCGATCGAGCCCTGTTTGCCGAATCTGCTGGCACTTGCCTCCTTTGCAATAACACCCTCTTCCCAATGGACCCGAAGCGCAAGAGATCAATTTCAATTGCCGAACGAGCTCATGTCGTGGCTCACAGCGATGAAGGTCCGCGCGCAAATTCTGAAATCCCACAGGAACAGCGTGACGATCCTTCCAACATAGTGCTCCTCTGTCCGAATTGTCACACGAAAGTAGACAAAGCGCCAGAGGGCTATCCGGCCGAATACCTGCTTAGAGCGAAAGAATCCAGACGGCAAGCCGTAGCCCTAATAGGCGGAACGCCTTCATTTCTCACCCGCGCCGACGCGCACAGAGCAGTGAAGCGCATACTATTGAAAAACAGACTCTCCTTTCAAGAGAAGGGCCCCGATCCCGAAAATGGAAACATTGAATCGCGAGAGCGGGCAGCAGTCTGGTCGAGTTGTGTCATTAATGAAATTGTGCCGAATAACCGCCTGATCGTGGCGCTAGTGGAAATAAATGAAGATTTGGCGTTCGAAGGCGAAATCGAGGTCGCGGAAATCCTTAGACAGCATACCGACGCCCTGGAGAGTAAGCATCTGGGCGAGGCCCTCCTGGGGCCGGCACCTCGTTTTCCTAGCGGGGTCGAAATGCTCTTTGCGGAGAGGGAAGAGTGAGTCCAGTGAAATATCTTGTCGATTGGTTTGGGCCGAAAATTGAAACGCATAGCGCGGTGGAATCGACCTCTTGCATCTCGGCCAATCGCCTCGGTGTGCACCGAAAGGGTGGGGACTTCCTGACAATCGCGCCAATACAGGTCGACGTCCTGACCCAGGCGGTGGCAGAAGAAGTGCTCAGAGATGGAGAGGCAACCATTATCTGTCTGGTGCCGAAAACCTCTCACTACCTGTGGGTGGCGCGGGAGCGTGCTAATCAACTAGGGTCTGACGTTCAGACGATGCGTGAAGTCTTCTGGGCGCTAGGCATGGTTGATCCGCAGGGATTCCTGGATAAAGATGTCGACTCGACAATAAGGATTTTGGGTCAGCACTCGCGCGTAGAGCGGGTCCAGATGATCTGTGAATCCACCATGAAGGTCGTACGACTAGGAGGGATGTCAGACGTCAAGGTCTCGGTCGCGTACGGATATGAGTTCGGTGAAGAGACCTTGGTGAAGGAACTGGAGCGTCACCCGGACGTCGATGTTGTGTTGAACTCAAATCCCAATGGGCGGGCGACTGCGTCGGCACTAGAGCATGCCAAGCATGCAGGCGTACGCCTCCTCGATTTGAGTTCTTTGATGGGGGAGTTGAGAAATTCCTAATCAAAACCCCTCTGCGCATGTTACAGAAGTGCTTGCCGAAGTTGTTTCACTCTGCTCAGAGCACAGACTAAGATCACATCTTTACGTCTTTGGTTCCGCTGTTCGGGGCTGCCAGTCACCGGGCGACATCGATATCCTACTCCTCTATAGAAGTGGAGATTTGAAGCTGGCACACGAAGTCTGTAGTCGCATGCGAGCACTTATTGTGTATCCGCCAGTCGACGTCCTGGCTCTTAGCGAAGCAGAAGAAAAAGAGACAGATTTCGTCAGGAGTGTCGGAGCGATGAAACTGTGGCCAAGGCTGGAGTAGCGCTAAACCAGAATTAAAACTTCCGGGGGGGGATCTCGGTGCTGCTATCGCTATTGAACGAACCGTGGCTGCGCCCTGTGGTGCGGTCCGTTCAACTCTTTGCGACACCGGGCCGTGATGACGTCTACGAGTGGTGTGTTGACGCCGCACTGGATGAATCCTCACGCGCACGAAAAATGGGAAAGAGGCCAGGAACGTCGCGGCTCGACGTCCGCCGTGAGATGCATCGGCCGATTTACCGCACTGCTACCTACACCCACGCCGATGGTCCGGAGCGGAACGAATACGATAAATCGATTTCCAATCTGGAACGTGCACGGACAAAGCAGCAAGCCGCTGCAGAGGAATCCGAGTGGAACTGGAAGATCGCCTGTAGCTTGCTCGTCGCAGCCAGCTTGATCTTGCTCATCGTCGGCGGCCTAATGACCCTGATGGTGGCGGTGTTCAGCGCAGCGCTGCTGGTCTTCATCCTTTTCTGGTGCGGCACCTCAGTATGGTTCAATCTCCGCTACTGCCTGATCGCGGCGATGCTCGGCTTCTCATGTGCCGCCGGACGCGTAGAGCTCGGCTATCGAGCGGTGCGCTGGGGTGTGGTCCTCCTGGACGCCGGCATCGTTCCCGTGATGGATGGCATGATCCGCCATCTCATGGGCGAAGACCCAGACTCTCTCTTCATCCCACAGGGAACGTCGAAGGGCCTGCGAGCACCACGCGCACCTGGGTTCGTCGTCCAGACCGAAGCCATGCAGCAGCTGCAACGTAAACTCAGCCACCTGGAAGAGGGCACCATCGCAGTCTGCGGCCCACGCGGAGTGGGCAAATCCACCATGTTGGAGAAGGCCAAAGAGGAAGCAGACTTCGGCGTCCTGATCCAGGCGCCAGCCACCTACGCTCCGCACGACTTTCTGGTATCGCTCTCGGTTCGCCTATGCCAGGATTATATCGATCATGAGGGATATCAAGCCCCGGATTTTGCGCGCCTTTCACCATTTCATCGAATGCTGAGAAGTGCACGCCGCAGAATCAGGATTCTAGGCATCTGGTTGTCCTTTGCGCTGCCAGCGACTGCACTACTCGTATTGGGCACCTCCTCGGCGGTTCGCTCATTGTACGCCCAGTACATAGCCTCAGCTTCCGGCCATGCCCACGCCTGGGAACGCATCTCCCAAAACTGGATCCAGGAAGTGTGGAGAGGTCACGCCGTGGTCACCAGCGTCGTGATCAGCATCGCGGGAATCACCTGGTGGCTCTCGCGTCATGATCCATGGCTCCCACGGTCGCTGTTGCGCTTGTTCAGGGTTCTGGGGCCCACACTGGGCATAGTCGTAGCTATCGGCAGCTTAGCCAGTGCCTACTTCGACCCTCAGATACGTGAGCTTGCACCCGATGTGCCTGCCAATAGCTTGCTCGGGGCTTTGGGGTTGAGTGTCGGATGGTTCTATGCTTTCGCGGCAAGTCATTTGGTTAAGGCAAACCTCGATGTGGGCCGATGGACCATCCATGCCAGTGACGTCTGCAAGATCCTCGCCACCTCTTTGATTATTTACCTTCTCTACTTTCTCGTCCGTACGCCACAGACCTACGCACTCCTCTCAGATTCTCAAAATCCCCTGCGGATAGCCGGCCTGGTCCTAGGCGCCCTGCTAGCCCGCGCTGCCGGATGGCATCCCACTCCTACAGAACCCGACCTCGTTACCCGCTGCCGCAACCATCTGTACCGGCTACAGACCATCCAGACGACAACGAACACCCTGACCAACAGCACTGCCCAGATCATGGCGGTGGGCGGCTCACACGCCACGTCCATCGCAACGGTTCCGCCCAGCTATCCGGCCCTAGTGGAGGAGTTCCGCAGCCTCCTGTCCGCCATAGCCAATACCTTGGCAGCCAGAAGACAACGCGTCCTCATCGCCATCGACGAGGTCGACCGGCTCGGCTCCGATGCGCAGGCTTTGGCTTTCCTTGCCGAGATCAAAGCAATCCTTGGCATCCGCCACGTCTACTACCTGATCTCCGTCGCCGAGGACGTTGGTGCAGCCTTTGTCCGCCGCGGCATCCCCCACCGGGACGTCACCGACAGTTCCCTCGACGACATAATTCATGTCGAAGCCTGCACCTTGGAAGAGTCCAAAACTATCCTTAAGAAACGTTCGGAGGACCACACTGCGCACACAGCACTCTTAGCTCATAGCCTCTCTGGTGGCCTCCTCCGCGACCTGCTGCGCTACAGCCTGCAGATCGAAGAGATACAGGCCCGAACCAACACATACGAACTCGCCCACATCTCACGCCAGCTAATCCTTGAAGAACTCTCCGAGACACTCGCTGGCTTCCGCACACTGCTAAGCAAACAACAGTGGTCGCAGGACACTAGCGGCATCCTCAGTGATTTCCGCACTCTCTGCGGACACCTCAAGTCGGCACAGTGCCCCTGTTCTGATGAACCCCTTCTTCAGGCCCTCGCACATTTCGCGCACCAGCCTAATGGCGGACACTCGGCTTCTGGTGAGATCACCGACGGCGCTAGGCAACTAATCGACGAAGCCGCCGCCTACAGCTTCTTCTCCCTCACTCTGCTTGAGATCTTCACTGCACCAGGACTCGATCGCCGCACCGTACGCGCCATAATGCAGGGTGAATGCGGCGGTCAGGAACAACTGGCGGAGGCCCGTCTAGAATTGGGAATATCCCCGTACAGTGCGCGTACTCTAATCATCAACATACGTAAATCGTGGTCTCTCAACGACATCCCCAGCATTGATGTCATGGGAGCCGCGCTGCGCTCACTGTCGTGCCACCTGCACGGATCGCGACCTGATGCTTTTGGCTTGAGAAGAAACAACTAAGGCCTGTCCCGTAATGATCGGGTACTACCCCATGAGACTCCTTCGTGCGCTGCAGAGGGGGAGTCGGTTGATCTGGGAAGGCTGAGCAAAGTTTTTGGCGTGGCGGTGGGGCAACATCAACCAGTGGTGTAGACGCCCGCTCCCTCGCATGGGAACCGAAGGAACGTTGGCATGCCACAACCGTGCCACATTGGGCGGTCAGCCACGGTCAACGACGGGGCACCGGGGTCGCGATGACTGGCTGGGCTGGGGACTCTGCAAAGTTGCACTGACCTGCGTGCCCTCAATGGCCCTGACCACCAGGCTTACAAGGCAGATGTCGGCGGTTCGAAACCGTCCACGCCCACCAGCGAGAAGACCCCCAGCCGGGCAGGGCTGGGGGTCTTTGACATCCCGATCTGACATCAACGGCCACGCTCACTCACCGCCGGGACGCCTCCGGAGCAGCCGGTCCATGTGGCTCACGGCCTCACGCCGGGTGTCCCGCACGACGTGTGCGCAGACGTTCATCGTGACCGCGATCTGGCGGTGCCCCAGGATCTCCGTCACCACGCGGGACGCGACGCCCGCCGCGGTCAGCAGCGCGGCGCAGCCGTCCGGGCGTCATGCAGCCGGATCACGCGACGACCGGCGCTGCCGGCGACGCGCGTGAACGAGCGGTGCAGGTTCCGCGGCTCGACGATCCCGGAGGAGGAAGCGCGGCTCTTCCATCCGGCATTCCGACGTCATGGCGATGTTCCTGGCCTGCTGCGCGGTCCACTGGGCGGTGATGTCGGCGAGGTGGACGCGCCGGGTGCGGCGGTGGCCCCAGCTGCTGTTTTCGCGGGCCACGGGCAGGATGGGCCGTTTGACGGCCGGTGCGGTGGATGGGCGGCCGGGGCCGCGGTGCTGGGCGAAGGTCCATTTGCGGTGGGCCACTTGCCCATGTCAGCGCAGCAGTGCGGTCGCGGTGACGGCGAAGGCCTCCCGCCATCGCCCGCGAGGGACCAATCGCGACAGCACGACCCGCCGGATCCGCTCGCCACGGTGACGGAGGTGGGGTTGCCGTTCACGGTCGCGGTGAACGTACCGGCAGCGTATGTGTGGCTGGTCTGCCCGCTCCCGGTGGCGTCCAGGGCGACGGTGACCGTCGGGCTGCCGTCCCCGAAGTCCACCACCGCCGTCCCGCTCGGAGTGCCCCCGGAAATGCTGAAGGTCACCGGTTGCCCGCACGTCGGCGACGTGGGTGAGGTCGTCACCGTCAAGGGCGAAATCTCCGTCACGTTGGCCGAATTGGCGTTGGTGACGTAGACGTTGCTGTTCTGCGCCGCCGCCACCGAGAACGGGAACGCGCCGGCGGGGACGGTGGCCAGGACCGTGTTATTGGTACTGTCGATCACCGTCACGTTGTTCGAATTCGAGTTGCCGACGTAGACGTTGCCGGTCGGCGCCACCGCTATCCCGAACGGGCCCCCGCCGGTGGGGACGGTGGCGAGGACGGTGTTGGTGGCACTGTCGATCACCGTCACGTTGTTCGAAACGGTGTTGGTGACGTAGACGTTGCCGTTCTGGGCCACCGCGAACACCCCCGGGACCGAGCCGGCGGGGACGGTGGCCACGACCGTGTTCGTGGAACTGTCGATCACCGTCACGCTGTTCGAGGTCTGGTTGGCGATGTAGACGTTGCCGTTCTGGGCCACCGCCGCCGCGCCCGGGAACCCGCCGGAGGGGAGGGTGGTCACGACGGTGTTATTGGCGCTGTTGATCACCGTCACGGTGTTCGCGTTGCGGTTGGCGACGTAGACGTTGCCGTTCGCCGCCACTGCCACCGCGTCCGGGACCGCGCCGACGGGGACGGTGGCCAGGACGGTGTTCGTGGTGCTGTCGATCACCGTCACGCTGTTCGACGTCGAGTTGGCGACGTAGACCCTGCCGTTGGGCGCCACCGCCAACGCGAACGGGCCCCCGCCGGTGGGGACAGTGGCCAGGACCGTGTTATTGGCGCTGTTGATCACCGTCACGTTGTTCGAGCTCTGGTTGGTGACGTAGACGTTGCCGTTCTGCGCCACCGCAATCATGGCCGGGTCCGAGCCGACGGGGACGGTGGCCAGGACGGTGTTCGTGGTGCTGTCGATCACCGTCACGTTGCCCGAATTGGCATTGCCGACGTAGACGTTGCCGTTCTGCGCCACCGCCGCCGCCAGCGGGGTCGTGCCCGCCGGGATCGTCACCGTGGAGAACGCCGCGCTCAACGCCTCAGTTTCTCCACCGGGTTTCAAGCGTTTGTGGAGCAGGTCTTTGCGTATTGCTGCGGAGGCGTGGGGAGCAGCGGTGGGCAGGAGGGCGAGGGAAAGCACAGCCAGGATGACGCTCAACCGGGTGAGCCATTGGTGCCGTGCGCTGCGGCGTAGGCCTGCGCAGAGGCCGCCGGATATGAGCTCAGGGGGGATGAGGGGCATCGTTCCTCCAGGCCGGTCGGCTCTTGGGAGCCGTCATGATGAATTGCGACGGCTGAGCAGTAAGAAGAGCCCAGCCGTCCGTCAATGCACATCCTTTGGGCCGCCACAGTGCTCTGCCAGCCGGAATGCTCTGAACGTGACCGCTTCCCGGGACTTCTCCCCCGGAAGCCTGCCGGCGCGAGCTACAGGGGGGAGCCCGCATCTTCCGAACGCCGGCTCGGTCGTGGCTGACATCACTGGATGACATCAGCGCCCGGGAACGACGACGGCACGAGGCAGCCGAAGACCGACCAGAGCGCGCCCGTGTGGGCGCCCTCTTGGGGCCCGCCCAGAACCCGCCCGAACTGACAAAGCCACGGATCGGCAACGAAGCGGAACGTGAGCCTGCCTCGGGGCATGACGCTGTCCGCTCGTGCCGAGGGGAGCGGTCGGGTGCGGCGCCGGCGGGATTCGAACCCGCGGGCTGGGTAGGGCAAGGGCCGCCCGGACCCGCACTGGAGCGTCGTAGGAGGGACCTTCCCCTACGACGATCGCAATCGACCGCTCTGCCACGGCGCCGCAACCTACGGGACCGCGCGATCCCGCTTCGGCGAGCGTGGAGGCAGTCTCGTGCGAAGGGCGACCACATTGTTCGCGGATGCGGGCCCAGCTCGCAGGACACGACCGTCCGACCCTCACTGCGGGTCGCGCAGGACGTGTTCCTTGCCACAGCCGTACCACAGCAGGCGGTCAGCCACGAACAGCGAGGTGTCGCCTTGGTCGCGATGACCGGCTGAGCTGGGGACTCTCCAAAGCCCCCTCTGACCTGCGCAACCTCGACAGCCCTGACCACCAGGCTCACGAGGCAGGTGTTCAGCGCGCACACGATTCCATGGAAGTCAGAGCTCGGGCTTGGGCGGCCGCTGCATCAGTACGGCGGCTGCCTCATCGAGGCTGACCTTCGCGTTGAGCAGGTCGGAGACGATTTCCGAGATCGGCATCTCGACACCGTGGGTATGAGCCAGGGCGAGGACCGCTTCAGCGGACTTGACGCCCTCAGTGGTCTGTCGAGTGGCGGCCGCTGCCTGTTCCACGCTGAGGCCCCGCCCGAGGTGGGTGCCGAACGTGCGGTTGCGCGAGAGCGGGGAGGAGCAGGCGGCCACCAGGTCGCCCATCCCCGCCATACCGGCCAGGGTGGCCGGGTGGGCGCCCATAGCCGTGGCCAGCCGGGTGCTCTCGGCAAGCCCGCGGGTGATGAGCATGGCTGCGGCGTTGTCGCCCAGGCCCATGCCCGAGGCGATGCCGGCCGCGAGACCGATGACGTTCTTCACCGCGCCGCCCAGCTCGCAACCCACCACGTCGGTGCTGGTGTAGGGCCGGAAGGAGGGACCATGGCACGCCTGCTGGAAGCGGCGTGCGACGTCCTCGTCGGGGCACGCGATAGTCGCGGCAGCGGGATGTCCGGCCATGATCTCGGGAGCGAGGTTCGGACCCGAAAGCACCACGACACGGTCCGCGCTCACGCCGGTCACCTCGGCGATGACCTGACTCGCCCGCAGGCCGCTGCTCCGTTCAATGCCCTTCATCAACGACACGATCACGGCGTCGGACCCGATGTGCGATGCCCAAGAGGCGAGACTGGCCCGCAGCGACTGCGCGGGGATGGAGAGCACGAGGAAGTCGGCACCGCGCAGCGCGGTGGCCGGATCGGTCGTCGCGGTCACGCAGGCGGGCAGCTCGAAGTCCGGAAAGTACCCAGGGTTGCGGTGAACCGTATTGATCGCGTCGGCGATCTCGCCGCGGCGGGCGTGCATGATGACGTCGGTGCCGGCATCAGCCATGATCTTGGCGACAGCGGTGCCCCAGGAACCAGCCGAGAACACTGCCGATCGGACAGGACGGTGCTGGGGCAAAGCGGGTCCTCTCGCTGTGCGTCGGCATACGGCCGGCCCGACGGCCGGACCCGGGCAGCCTATCGACCGACCCAGGCACGGCAGCGGCGTAGCGTCGCCCCGCCGCTGTCGCCCGCAAAGGACTCGACGGCTCGGCGCCTGCTCCCGTTGCGGCTGGCATCAGCGCAAGAGGACGACCCCCGGAGCCAGGCTCACCGGAGACTGACCAACGGCCGCCCGTGCAGGCCTCTTCCGGCAGGACGCAGAGAGCTTGGCCCGAACCCGCAAGGCAGATGCCGACGGTTCGGGACCGTCCTTTTGAGGCCAACAGCCCAGGCCGCCCGGCATGACCGGCCGCCGGCTCCCGCTCGAGCGGGCCGGCAACCCTGGCGGCACATTCGGGTGACGGCACCCTTGCGGGGGGATGCGGTGAGTCGGCAAGGGCCGTGGAGACGATGCCGGTGCCCATGACGAAGGCGAGCGCACCCGCGTTGACGTCGGCCACCGCGGCGGAGAGCGCCGCGCGGCGTCCGGAAGGCGCCTGCTCATCGTTCCTGCGACGGATGATCTTGACCATCGGGCATCCTCCGGTCGCTGAAGCGGTAGCAGCATTGTGCCGATCTGCGCATTCCATCACCTTTCGGGCATGGCCGCGGCGGCCCGCGCCAGAGCCTCCATGACGCTGTCCGTGACGGCCCGTGGAGTCAGGCCCGCGTCCACGAGGATCGGCACGGGTGGCCTGCCGGGGAATCAGTCAACCCGCGTGCGCCGGTGCCGCCGGCGCGGGCCAGGACCTGTCCGGTCGATCGCGGTTCGACTGCCCGGGGACCTGAGCCCTCCGGTACAGCGGTTGCCCGTGACCAGGCGTTGGCAGGTCTTACGATCAGTCCGTGACTGATACTCCGACGCATTGGACCGTGCGCCATTTCTCGCAGGCCAACCCCGCCGGCCCCGGCTGCGACAGCGTTCCGGCTCTCCTGCGGCGGCTGGCCGACTCCATCGAGGAGTTGGGCCCGGTTGAGATCCAGCACGTGGTCATCGAGGACGAGATGACCGAGCACGGACCCTGGCGCTCGGGCACCGTCTACTTCCACCTGCCGGAAGACGAATGAGGACTGAACCGCGGCCACATACCGGCCGGGCAGCTTCTGGCTAGCCGAGGACGAGCAGGGCGAGCGAGAGCACAAGCGTCGTTGCCGAGCCGACCACGAAGAAGAGCGCCACTTTGCCGCTCCCCACGTTGTCGGGAGTCAGCACGTTGACCGGTTCCCGCGGGTCGTAGACCACCTCGACCACGCCCCCCACGCGGGCGGGCGGGAAGTTGAACGGCCCGATCGTGGTGCGTATGTCCTCACCGCTGTCCGACGTGAACCGGATCATGAGCGTGACGCTTCCATTCGGCCCTCCTCCGATGTTCACGCACGTCGCTCGGGTCCGGACCCCGCGCTTGCGCAACGCGGCACCTCCCTGGCGGACGCGCCACGAGAGCCAGAGGACGGGAATCGACACCACGGCCACCGGAATCGCCGGACCGAACACTTCATCCCCCCAGATGTCAGCCACCGGACCGCCCAGCGGCGGACCTTCGCAACCGGCGGCAACCACGCGTCACTCCAGGGCTGTCGGTCCCCGCGCGTCACGGACGTGATCCACACGCCCGACACGGGCAGGCAGTCCGAGTCGTCGCCGCGTCTCGCGTGGGGCCTGGCGGTTCGGCCTCGGGTGACGCTTGACTGCTCAGTGGGCAGGTTTACGGACCGCCCGAGCCGCCGCAGGCTTACGGGCGGCTTCCGTCCGAACGCCGCTCCCCCGTCGCCCGCCCCGGCACGTGCCTCTTGACGGCGCGAAACCGCGCGTGAGGTGATCACCCCACACGTCAGCCTCATCGGGATGGGCCATGATCCGCTCGTACGCCGCGGCACAGCAAGGTTCGCCGTCAGCAGGCCACTTGCTCTTCATCGCAGTGGGTTTCCTGCTGGCCGGGGGCTACCTCGTCCACTGGGTCGGTCAGTGGAAGGGCGAATCCCCCGGCCTTGATCGGTCCGTTGGGCAGGCAGCCGTCACGGCCTTCGGGCGCAAGGCGTACCTCGTGTGCGGATGGACGTGCCTGGCCTTCGGCACGTTGTGCCTCGTCTCGGCGGTCGGCATCGCGCTGACCGGTTGATCCGGCGGTCGGAAGCAGCGCCGTGGGCCGTCTCCGCGCCGATGACAGGCGATCGCGGCGTCGACGCGGGCGTGAAGCCGTGCGCGGCGCCGCCTGCCTGGCGCAGGTCCGCCGCAATGCTCCTTCGAGGGCTCCCACGACACGATGACGCGTCGACCGGTCCCGCTCTTCCCACGTCGTCCAGGGTCAGCCAGGGGGCGACCAGCGGCACCGAGCCGGCGTGCGCGTGGTGGCGCGCTGTTCTAGTGTCGGACCGAGGGGTGGTCTGCCGAGCCGACGGGTACGGGGCCCGGTTCACGGTAGTGCTGCGGTCGTGCCCGCCTCGGCGCCTTGAATCCCCGACCAGCCCCGGAGAGCAGGTGCCTCCCATGCGCACGTCGATCCGAATCGCCGAAGTCCTCACCGGTCTGGCCGTCGCCCTCGGCGGTGCGGCTTTCGCCGCGCCCGCCGCCCACGCGGACATCCCGGCCTGCACGAACATGGTCCAGCAGACGGGCGTCGAGGTCTCCGGCGCCGTCACGTCGGCATGCACCCTCGGGGTGCACGGCGATCTGCAGGGCTGCGTGAGCGGCCTGACCGCGCTCGGTGTACCGGGCGGCGCCGCCACCGGTGCCTGCCGGGCAGCGGCCAACCCTCCGCGGTAGCATTCGGGCGCCATGGGGGGGTGGATGGCTTCTCTTACGTTGACGTGGACGCCGCACCATCACGGCTGGGCCTTCGTCAACATCGCTGACGGTCACGGTGAGGCCGAGGTCTTCGCCTCCTACGTCACGGATGCGCCGGGGCAGTTGTTGTCCGCGATCACACGGCTTCTGCGTGGCGACGAAGACGCGGGAGCCGAGTTCGAGGGGGAACCTCAGGTCTACCGGTGGTTCTTCCACCGAGACGGGTCCGACGTCGGTATCCGGCTGGTCGAGGTGAAGGACCGTCGCACGCCCGACGGTTCAGGGACCGTCCTGTGGTCGGGACGCCACGCCGTCAGGGCACTCGCACGGGTGGCTGTGCGCGCATTCGACCAGGTCGTTCATGAGCTGGGTGAGGAGGGCTACGCATCCCGATGGGGCCGTCCCTTCCCCCGATCCGAGCTCGAGGCGCTACGGGCCGGGATGCGCGCCCACTGATGTCCGGGCACGGCGGTGCGGCCGGCTCTCGCGGTGCCGGCCGCCACGTTTCGGGCAGGCGTGGAACCCCTGCGACGCCGGGGTGGACGACGCGGCCGACCACGGCTTCCTCTTCCTCTGCTCGGCTGGAGCCGGCCGAGCTCCGCGTGCCCGCGTCCTCGCGGTGACGCTCCTCGCCGTCTTCAGGGGCGGCGCCACCACCACGCCCTCGTGCCCCAGCGGCGTGCGTCCCCGGGGGCCGGGCTTCCCGCCGGCCCCGGGATTCCGGGCGACGGGCTCCGCACGCCGCGCCGCCGCGCCGCCCCGCCACCGCGTGACATGGGCCACATCCGCCGGAATCTTCGCCTCGGGATGTAAGAAGCCCGCCTCCGCGCGCATTGCTCGGTGAGAGAGAGCCGAGATGGAGGGACGGAGCGTGACACATGCCCAACGCTTCCGGGACGTCTACGAGGAGTGCTATCCGCGGGTCCTTGCCTATGCCACCAGCCTGGTGGGGCGACAGGTAGGCGAGGACGTCGCCAGCGAGACGTTCACCGTCGCCTGGCGGCGGGTGCGGGACATCCCCCAGCCGGCACTGCCGTGGCTCCTGGGCGTGGCCCGCAACCTGGTGCGCGAGCTGCGCCGCCGGGACGCCCACCAGTACCTCCTCGCCGCCGAGGAAGCGCGGCGCATCAGCAGCGGCACCGGGACCGACGCCGGTGACGTCGCGGCGGAGGTCACCGATCGGCACGACGCGCTGCAGGCCCTGGCGAGCCTGCCGGAGGCCGACCGGGAATTGCTGACGCTCATCGCCTGGCACGGTCTGAGCGCCAAGGAGGCCGCCCAGGTCCTGCACTGCACCACCGCGACGCTGACCGTCCGGCTGTACCGGGCCCGCCGTCGACTGGAGAAGGCCCTGGAGGCGGCACCCGCGCCGCAGGCCGCCTCCGCACCTGCCGTAGAGGCCCCGTACCCCACCCACCGCGAAGGAGCACCCGCGTGAAGAACACCCACAGGCCGTCCGGGCGGCCCGACGTCATGAAGGTGCTCGCCGACGCGCGGCCGGGCGAACTGGACCCGTCCCGGCTGGTGGACCCCGTACGGCAGCGGGAGGACCTCGCACGGATCGTCGCCGGGGAGACGGACGGCCGCGCGGCACGCTTCCTCGCACCGCGCCGCAGAAGTGGGTTCCGGCCGCTGGGAGCCGTGGCGCTCGCCGCCGTGGCGGCGTCCGTGGTGGTCGTGAGCACGCTCGACTCGCAGGGGCCGGCCGATCGGACGGCCGCGCAGCCACCGTCCTCCGCCGCCGCCCCCTCGGACGGGGCGGGACCGGGCGCCGGGGAGGACCTCCGCGTCGACGGCCACTTCGAACTGCTCAGCGCGGCCAGGAAGGCGGAGTCCTCGGCCGCCGAGGGAACGTACTGGCAGACCACCACGCGCTCGGAGCACCTGGAGGTCACCGAGGCGAAGGGGCAGGTCTTCGCCGTGCGCAGCACGTCGACCGACGAGTGGTCGGTGGGCGTGCGCCCCGGCACCGCCAGCCTCATGGTGTCCGGCCTGGAATCCGCGACCGGGCCGCGGACCGCGGCGGACACGGCGCGCTGGCACGCCGCGGGCTCTCCCCGCACGGTCGAGGTCGGGATCGGGAAGGCAGCCGGGACCGGCAAGATCATGTTCACGATGGGAACCGGGCGCGGGCCGATGGTCATGCGGACGAACGTCGACGACAAGATCTACGCCGTCGGCCCGAACAACGTCACCTACAAGGACCTGCGCGCACTGCCCTCCACCAGCGGCGCGTTGAGCCGCTACCTGGAGCGGCTGCATGCCCAGGACAACGGTGCCGACACCGGCGCCGGGAACCGCAGTGCCTGGATGCTGCGCCAGGCGGCCAACCTGGTCACGATGCCCGTGAAGCCCGGCGTCCGGGCGGCCGCGTACCGCGTGATGGCGGATCTGCCCGGCGTCCGGGTGACCGGGCGCGTGACCGATCCCCTGGGGCGTGCGGGCGTCGGCGTCGACTTCCCCGTGAGCTACCGGACGCCGCTGGGGACCACGCGGGAGCGGCTGGTCGTGGACCCGTCCACCGGCGCGATGCTCAGCGACGAGGTCGTGCTGCTCGAACCCTCCGCCCAGGCGAGGACGGCGGGCCTCGGCGCGGGCACGACGGTCAACTACTCGGCGACGACCCGGATGAGCTGGGGCGAGCGCCAGATCACGGTGCCGAAGAACGCCCGTAGCTGAACCGCGGGGCCGGGGCCGGGGCCGCGCCGCGCGCAGGACACCCGTCCCGAGGCGACTCGCCCCGGCCCGCACCCACCGGCGACCCGGAGACCTGCCGCCGACCGCCGCCGACCGCCGCCGACAGGCCGCGGCAGGTCTCCGGGCGACGCCCACGGCCCCCGGCCCGCCGAAGTCTCCCGCGCCCCCGGCCACCCGGGGCGCCCCGTTCCCGCATCCCACCCGGCCCCCGGCCCCGCCACGCCCCAGCCCGCGCCGCTCCGACGTCCAGGCAACCCGAACAGGAGTCCGCCTGGTTGAACGGGTGTGGAACCACCCCCGCGGCCCCGGACCGCGCCCATGACGTGGGCGGCGACGCCAGGAGTGCCGCATCCCCCTTGGACGCGGGCCGGCCCGCCGGACACGCGAGCCCCGCCGCAGGGCTGCCCCCGCAACGTCTCCCACCTCTTGAGAAAGCCCGCGCCCATGCGCCTCCACAGGCCCTACATATCCATGTCCGCCGCGGTCGTCGTCTCCTCGCTGGGGATCGCCACGTACCTCCAGTCACCCGAGGGCAATGCCCACTCCGCCCCTGAGACCGCCTCGGTCGTCCAGGACGCCGCCGCCCCCGCGACCGGTCAGCCGGCCGCCGTCCCCGCGGCACCGCGGACGACGGCCCCGCCGGAGCCGGAGTTCCCCGCCCGGCTGCCGGGGCTCGGGCCCGAGACCCTGTCGCGGATCCCGGCCCGCACCCGGCAGGTCGTCCTGGTCACGGGCACCGGCAAGAAGTCGGCGTCCTCCAGGGTCGTGCTCTGGCAGCGCGTCGACGGTGGCTGGCGTCCGGGGGCGGTGTGGGCCGCGCACAACGGCTACCGGGGCTGGACCGACGAGCACTACGCGGGCGACCTGCACAGCCCCATAGGGGTGTTCGGTCTCACCGACGCCGGCGGACGGCTGGCCGACCCCGGCACCAAGCTGCCCTACCACCGCTCCGGCGCCTTCTCCATCAGCGGTACCGGTTTCGAGGGCGAACCGCTCGCCGGGTCCTTCGACTACGTCATCGCCATCAACTACAACCGGCAGCCCGGCACTTCACCGATGGACGGCGCCCAGCCGATGGGCGCGAACCGCGGCGGCGGTATATGGATCCACGTCGACCACGGCGGCCCCACGCACGCCTGCGTGAGCCTCTCCAAGACGCACATGCGCCAGCTGCTGCGGGTCCTCGACCCCGCCGACCACCCCGTCGTCGTCATGGGCGACGCGGCCTCTCTCGCCCGATGACAGTCCCGCGGTCCACAGGAGTAAGCGTGTCGTCCCTTTCCCACCGCACCGTGATCGCCCTTGCCGTCGCCGGGGCCTCGGTACTCACCGCCTGCGCGGGCCCGCACCCCGCCGCCACGCCCGCCGCGCAGGCGTCGGCGCCGTCCCGGGCCGCCTCGGGCGAGCCACGGTCCGCGGCAGCCCTCCGGCTCACCACGGGGGCCGCCGACGGCGAGCGGCACGCCTCCGTCGCCGCCGCCGGCGACGTCGAGGTCTCCGGCGGGAAGATCTCGTCCGTCACCCTCACCACCACGACCGGACAACAGGTACGCGGGACCGAGGCCGGCGATCACCGCCGCTGGTCCCCGGACGCCGCCCTGGCGTACGGGACCGCGTACCGCCTCGTCGTCCGGGCCGCCGACGAGGCGGGCCGGGAGCAGACCCGCCGCCTGTCCTTCACCACCCTCGCGAAGGACGAGCGCCTGGTCGGCACGTTCACCCCCGAGGACGGCTCGACCGTCGGGGTCGGCATGCCCGTGTCGCTGACCTTCAACAAGCCGGTCACCGACAAGAAGGCCGTCGAGGGCGGCATACGCGTCACCAGCGGAAGCGGCCAGCAGGTCGTCGGCCACTGGTTCGGCGACCAGCGCCTGGACCTGCGTCCGCAGACGTACTGGAAGGCGAACACCCGGGTCACCCTGAGTCTGCGCCTGGACGGCGTGAAGGCCGCGGCGAACGCCTACGGAACCCAGGACAGGACGGTCCGCTTCACCGTCGGCCGCCGTCAGGTCTCCACCGTCGACGCCGCCACGCACACGATGCGCGTCGTCCGCGACGGCCGCACCGTCCGCACGATCCCGATCACCTCCGGCGCACCGGGCCGCACCACGTACAACGGGCAGATGGTGATCTCCCAGAAGCTCGTCTCCACCCGCATGGACGGCGCCAGCGTGGGATACGCCGGGGAGTACGACATCCCCGACGTCCCGCACGCGATGCGCCTGTCGACCTCCGGCACCTTCATCCACGGCAACTACTGGGCGCCGGACTCCACCTTCGGCCACGCCAATGTCAGCCACGGCTGCGTGGGGCTGAACGACGTCCGCGGCGGCGGCGACTCCGGACAGGACGCGGCGTGGTTCTACAACCACTCCCTCCTCGGCGACGTGGTCGTGGTCAAGCACTCCCACGACCACACGATCGCCCCCGACAACGGCCTCAACGGCTGGAACATGTCCTGGGACCAGTGGAAGGCCGGCTCGGCCCTCGCCTGAGGCTTCTCCCGCGATGCGTCCGGCCCGCCCGCGCGCACGGCCGCGGCCCGGGACCCCGACGGCGGGATGCCGGGCCGCTGTGCCGCGCCGCGGCTCACCGACGGCATCCGATGCCCCGCCGGGCCCGGGTCGCCTGACCGGGAAGGACGCCTGTGCGAGGCTGGAGTCATGGCCCGCGCCGACTGCGTCGACGACCCGAACGCCCCGAGGGCGAACAGCATCGTCCCTCGGTCACGGCCGTCGCCCTCAACGGGGCCGGCGAGATCCTGCTCATCCACAGGACCGACAACGACCTGTGGGCGCTCCCCGGTGGCGGCGTCGACATCGGGGAGTCCGCGCCGGCCGCGGCCGTGCGGGAGACGGAGGAAGAGACCGGGTTCGACGTCGAGGTGACCGGCCTGATCGGCATCTACACCGACCCGGCCCACGTCATGGCCTACGACGACGGCGAGGTGCGCCAGCAGTTCTCCCTCTGCTTCCGGGCCCGCATCACCGGCGGCGAGCTCCGCACCAGCAGCGAGAGCAAGGACGTGGCCTTCGTACCCCCGAGCGAGTTGGACAAGCTCCGCATCCACCCCTCCATGCGGATGCGGATCGACCACGGATTGAGCGGTCGTACCGAGCCCTCCATCGGCTGATCGGCGCGGAGTGCCCCTCGCATGGGCACCGCACGGCAACTCGTGGCCCACGGGAGTCCTTGGGACAGGCGGCGGAGTTCAGTGGATCACCACGGCCTTTGACACCTACTGCCTGACCTTCGCGCGCGGGCTGGAGATCGGCGAACTGGTCCGCCGGATGGGGGATGACCCCGGTGCCATCCGCGAAGGACTCTCGGCCGACGAGGCGATGGACTGGTCGTACGAGAAGGGGCTCGTGGCCCGGCTGGGCAGTTGCGGTGGGTGGGCGTTCGCGCTGGAGCACTGGAGCGCCGAAGGTATGGAGCGCGGGGCGCTCCGCGACGTCTCGCGGGGAACCGAGGCGGTCGTGTACCTCGACGGCGGCGCTCCGCCTCGTTGGTTCCTGTACGCCGAAGACGGGCGCGTGCTCGGCGACTTCGAGCCTGGTTGGGGAGCCCCCCAGCTCGGCGGGGACGATCCGGGCCGGCTGGTGCCGGCGATGCGGGAGGTGGGACTGCTGCTCACCGACGGCACCGCCGCACCCGACGTGGACGCGGAGACGAAGATCCTCGACATGGGCGAACGCCACTTCGGCCTGGGCCTCCCGCGCGAGGCCGTGGAACACGGCACCCTCGCCGCGGTGAGCTTCGCCCCCTTCTAGCGCCTCCTGCCCGGGTGGGCCCCCGATGGACGGGACGCGCCGGGGGAGGACGGTCACACCCGACAACGGGCTGTCGATATTGCGTTGTCGGCCTCAGCCGGGCCGCGAGAGCATCCCGGCATGGACGACGAGCCCTCCGCACCTGCCGAAAGTATCCGTTTCGACCGGGTCGAACTGCGCCGATGGCACATGAACGATCTCGACGCCCTGGACCGGGCGACCACCGAATCCCTGGACACGCTCCTGCCGTGGATGGTCTGGGCGGCCGGCCACAACCGGCAGGCGACCGCCGACTTCCTGGCGCGTACCCACGACGACTGGGAGACCGGGGAGGCCTTCGGCTATGCGATCACGTCGGGTGGTGCCGTGATCGGCAGTTGCGGCCTGCACCGCCGCATCGGGGCGGGCGGCCTCGAGATCGGCTACTGGATCCACCCCCGGTGGACGGGTCAGGGACTCGTCACGATGGCCGCGGCGGCTCTTGCGGGGCAGGGTTTCCGACTCCCCGGCGTCGACCGCGTCGAGATCCATCACGACGCCGCCAACACGGCCAGTGGCGCCGTGCCCTTCCGCCTGGGCTTCACCGAGGTCGAACGCTTCCACGTGCCGGGCGGCCCTGCCGCCCCCGGTGAAGTGGGGATCGACGTCGTCTGGCGGATGACGGTGGACCAGTGGCACGCCGCACAGCCGGTTTCCCGCCCAACCCGCGCCGCAGGTCAGGCATGAGCGCATGATCCCCATGGAGCGGGCCATCGCGCTGGTCGAGCAGGTGCTGGCGCGCGAGGAGGCGGAGTCGCCGCACACCGCCGCCCCTCCCATGGTCGTCTGGAAGACCCGGCGGCACGCCCTTGGCTGGCTCGTCTTCGCACAGTCCGCGGCGTGGGTCAGGACCCGGGACAGCAGGGCCGTGTTCCTCGGGGTCGGCCCCTACCTGGTGGACGCCGTTGACGGCAGCGTCCACACGATCGGCTACGTCGCGTACCGCATGGGCGAGTGGGAGGACGACTACCGTCACCGTGTGAAGGGCCGCCCACGGCCGGCCGCGCCGGACGACCTGGGTGTCGTGGCCGCCCGTGTCCTGGCGGCCGAGGGCCGCGTCGCGGCCATGCGGTTGCTGCGCAAGCGCGCAACTCACCTGACGCTGGGGCAGGTTCGCGAGTACGTCGCCGCCCTCAATCGCGGCGAGGAGCCGTCGGAAGACCTCGCGGAGCGTGCTGCCGGGCCCCGTGGAGCCGTTCCTCTCCTACCGGTCACCACGGTCATGGGCCCAGCGGACCCGCCGGTTCGACCGCAGCGCCGCGGGGCCCCGGCCATGTCCTCTTCTTCGGCACGCGGTGAGAGAGGGACAACGTGATCGGCGATGGCCCCGCGACTTGCGCGGCGCGGCCTCAGTTCACCGTGGTGTTGAGGATGACCGCGATCGCGAGCCAGACCAGGTAGGCGGCCAGGACGACGCCGGTCATGGCGAGCGCCTTGAGCGGCGCCGGGAACTGCTTCCTGGCGATGGAGGTGTTCGCGGCGATGCCCAGCAGGCCGATGCCCGCGCCCAGCGCGCCGCCGACGAACAGGCCGAACGGCAGTACCGACAGCACCCACTGCCACCAGGTGAGCCCGCGGAACCTCGACCAGTGATCGGTCTTGCCGAGATCCGGTCTGGCACCCTTGACCCGCTGCATGTGAAGACCCCTCCCCCACTCTCCGGGGGCGGCAGTGTGCCACGGTCATATGTCGCGCCGAAGACCGTGACGCGAGCGGTGTCTTGACGCCGGGCGGCGCGCGGGGGAACCGTGGGGCGCCACACCGGTCGCGGACGCGGTCCGCGGCCGTCTGGCGGACCTGGCGCGTGTCGAGCCCATGATCGACGAGTCGGGGGCACCGGCGCAGACCGTCGCGGACTGGCTGGAGGCGCGGGACAGGATCGCCGAGACCGCTCCGCACCCTCCCGAGCGGGCCGCGTCGCCGCTCCTGCTCGCCCCGCACGAGATGGACGACGTGTTCGCCGGCTCGACCGTGGACGATCCCGGGCGCGTGCTCGTCCGCGAGCTCGCGGGAGACGACCGCGACCGGGGCGGACGCGGCTGGTGGTGGAACCGGCGGCCGGATCCTCTGCCGTGGCATGACGCCTGACACCCCGGGCAGCAGTGGGCCAGCGGTTCAAAGCGTGCGCCGAGCCCGTGGGAACCGGGCCGAATCGCGACTAAGGTGTCCGGTTACCGCTGGTGGGGAGCCGGCGGACGAACGGTTGTGTGGGGCGATGGTGTCCCTGGGGAGGACGTGTACCGCCATGAGTCGTCGTTCCAGCGGACTGGCCGGGATCTGGGCCGAGGCGCAGCGCCAGCAGCAGCGGCAGCGGGAGGCGCAGCTGCGCTCGCAGGTGCAGCGTCAAAGGGACGCGGAGCGGAAGCAGCGGGCCCACGAGCGCGACATGGCGCGCGGCCATCGTGAGCAGCAGGCGGCGTACCGGCGGCACCGGGAGGCGGACGCGCGTCGCCGCACCGAGGAGCTGGACGCGCGGGTCGCGGCCCTGGGGGGTCTGCTGGCCGCCGGGTGCCGGGCTCCGGCGTTCCGGTCGGCCGCGCTCGTCCGGCCGGAGCAGATCGAGGCGTTCGCCCCCGGCCCGCTGGCCCGGCCCCTCGCGATGCCGGACCCGAACCAGTACCAGGCGCAGGGTGGTTGGGGCCTGGGGGCGCATCGGCGTGCCCAGGCGCAGGACGAGGCGCGGGCCCGGTTCGAGCGCGACTGGCACGCCGCGCAGGCCGCCGAACAGCAGCGGCAGCGGCAGCTGGCGACGTACCGGCAGCAGTACGACCAGTGGGCGGGCGCGCAGCTGGCGGAGATACGCCGTCACAACGCCGCGATAGCGGAGATGGCCGCGGCGCTCCGCGACGGGGACCCGGACGCGGCCGTGGAGTACTTCTCCGCGGCGCTGTACGCGTCCTCGGCCTGGCCCGAGGCGATGCCGCGGCAGCTGTCCGCCGCCTACGACCCGTCCGGGCGGCAGCTGGTGGTGAACTGGGAACTGCCCGCGTACGACATCGTCCCGGAGGCGAAGTCGGTGCGCTACGTGCCGTCCGCCGACCAGGACAAGGAGACGGCACGCCCGGTCGCCCAGCGGCGGGCGCTGTACCGCGACGTGCTGGCGCAGTGCCTGCTGCTGGTGCTGCGCGACCTGTTCGCGGCCGACGAGTTCGGGGCGCTGGAGTCGGTCGCGCTGAACGGCTTCGTGGACGACCACGATCCGGCGACCGGCCGGCGTGCCGAGATCGTCCTGGCGACCGTCATGGCCGCCCGCCCGGCCTTCGCCGCGCTGAACCTGGAACAGGTCAACGCGGTGGACTGCCTCGTGGACGGCCTCCGCGGTCAGCTCTCCGTGCGTCCCGACCAGCGCGCCGCGGTCAGGCCGGGGCGGCTGCCCGGCGACGTCGGCGGGGACGTCGTCACGCACGGAGGGGACGACGAGCCGGACCTGTACACCATGGATCCGATCGCCTTCGAGTCGCTGGTCGCGGACCTGTTCCGCGCCATGGGGATGCGCGCGGTGACGACGCAGCGCTCGAACGACGGCGGCGTCGACGTCGAGGCGGACGATCCCACCCCGATACGGGGCGGGAAGATCGTCGTGCAGGTCAAGCGCTACCGCAACACGGTCCCGCCGACCGCGGTCCGCGATCTGTACGGCACCGTGCAGGACGCGGGCGCCAACAAGGGCGTGCTGGTCACCACCTCCGGGTTCGGCCCGGGGTCCCGTACGTTCGCGAACGGCAAGCCGCTGGAGCTGGTGTCCGGCGGCGAACTGGTCGACCTGCTGCACCGTCACGGGCTGCGCGGCAGGCTGGGCGACGGCGGGTCCGGCGCGTCCGGCGGTCCCGGTCGGCGGCCCGCCCCGGAGCGCGCGGCCGGCGAACAGCCCGTCGATCACAACGTGCTGGGCATGTCGTGGTCGGGCGCCGTCGCCGTGGACGTGTGCGCACTCGTCTGCCGGGGGTCCCGGGTACTCAGCGACGACCACTTCGTCTTCTACAACAACCCCGGGACCCCCGAGGGGGCGGTCCGCTCGGTCGGCGACGCGGCGCCCGACAAGGCGGCGCTCCGCGTCGCCTTCGACGCGCTGCCGGAGCGGGCCGACCGGCTCGTCCTCGTGGCGGCGGTCGATCCCGTCGCCGACCCCCGGGCGGACCTGTCGGGTTTCACCGACGCGGGCATCCGGCTCCTGGACGCCTCGGGCACCGAACTCGACCGCCTGGAGGTGTCCGACGGCCGCCCGGGCGAGACCGCGCTGGTCCTCGGTTCGTTCCGTCGTCGCGCCACCGGCGACTGGGACTTCGTCATCGGCGGCAAGGGCTACGCCGGAGGCCTGGAGGCCCTGGTCCAGGAGTACGGCATCGAGGTGGCCTAGGCGTCCGGGAAGCCCGTACGGCCCGGGGTCGGCGCGTTCGTTCGTCGCCCGTCCGGAACGATCACGGGGGAGGAGGCGCTACCGGGATCACGGCGGGGAGAGCACCGAGCGGAGCTGTCTGCGGGAGCTGACCCCGAGCTTGGCGAACACGTTGCCGAGGTGCCACTCCACCGTGCGCGGGCTGATGAACAGCTGGGCGGCGATCTCGCTGTTGGTGTACCCGTCCCTGGCCAGCCCGGCGATCTGGGACTCCTGGCCGGTGAGTTCGGTGGCGGTGTCGACCACCCGCTTCCGTACGGTCTCCCCCGTCGCCAGAAGCTCCCGGCGGGCCCGTTCGGCGAAGCCGTCCGCTCCGAACCGGCTGAACGCCTCGTAGGCGGCGCGCAGTTGGGTGCGGCTCTCCCGGCGGCGGTTCTGGCGGCGCAGCCACTCGCCGTACACCAGACGGGCGCGGGCGAGGTGGACGGCGATCCGGCAGTGCTCGAGGCGGTCGATCGCCTCCCGGTGGAGCGCGTCCGCGGCCCGGTCGTCGCTCAGCAGGGCGCGTGAGCAGGCCTCCACACCGAGCGCCCACTCGGTGCCGGCGGCGCGTGCACGGTGCGAGAGCCTGTCCAGCGCCGACACGGCGGCCTGCGGCCGCCCGCTGCGGGCGCCGGCCTCGATCAGTTCGAACAGGGCCCATCCGAGGAATCCCGGGTCCTCGTACCGGCAGACGTGCGTCGCGGCGGCCAGGGCGGCGTCGTAGTGGCCGAGGCCGTTCTCCAGGACAGCGGTGGCGTACTCGGCCAGGCTCAGCGCGCGGCCCTCGCCCCGGGCCGCCACCTCGTCGGCGGTGGCCCGGATGAGGTCCCGCGCCGGGGACTCCTCGGCACGCCAGGCGGCGAGCAGCAGTGAGGTGTACATCATGGGTACCCCGCCCACCGCCTCCGAGATCGCCGTCGCCTCGTCGATCAGGGCCTCGGCGGTGCAGAACCCGCCGGCGAACACGTGGAAGCACGCCTGGTACGTCAGCGCCATCGGGAGCACGGCGAGCGCCCCGGCCTCGCGGGCCATGCCCACGGCGCCGGTCGCCAGTTCCTGCCACGCGTCGTCGTCCCACAGCTCCGGCGCGAGGGGCTCCGGGGTCACCCGGCAGGCCAGCCACATCCAGCGCCGGTCCGCATCCGTCGCTCCCGCCCCCTGCTCCTGCCGGACCACGTGCAGCGCCCGCCGGACCTCGCCGGCGGCGGCGTGGCCGTCGATGACCAGGCCCGCCATGCTGTCCAGAAGGACGTCGACCATCCGCGGCGGGGACGACGGCGGCGGTCCCGCGCGGGCCGCCTCCGCCACCTCGCGCAGCCCGGGGCCCGTGCTCAGCCGGCCGGCGAACATCGCCGCCCCGAACGCCTCCAGCAGGGTGTCACGGGCCAGAGCGCTGTCGAGCGGCGCGAGCCGGTGCGCGGCGTCGAGCAGCAGGCCGGGCGCGTCGCCGCCCCGCACCTGCGAGAACACCAACCGCGCCCGCAGCCGCTCCAGCCTCGCACACTGCAGGTCGTCGAGCGGGCCGGCCTCCGCGACCGCCAGCAGGTCGTGGGCCTGGTCGGCCCCGCCGGCGTCGACGGCGGCCTGCGCGGCGGCCAGCGCACGGTCGACCCGGCGGGCGGGACCGGGCGTCAGCTCCGCCGCCCGCCGCAGGAACGCGGCGGCCGCGGCGGCTCCGCCCCTGCCCTGGGCCCGGCCCGCCGAGCGCTCCAGGTCGACGGCGACGCTCTCTTCGGGCCGGGCCGCCGCGTGGGCGCGGTGCCACGCCCTGCGATCGGGATCGAGGTGCGGATCGGTGGCCTCGGCCAGCGCCCGGTGCGCCACCCGGCGATTCGGCACCGGCGTCCTTCGGTAGACGGCCGAGCGCACCAGGGGGTGGTGGAACCGCACCCTGGCCCCGAACTCCACCAGTCCCGCGGCCTCGGCCGGGGCCGCGGCATCCGCGGGTATCCCCAGCAGGCCTGCCGCACGCCAGAGCAGGCCCACGTCCCCGGTCGGCTCGGCCGCGGCGGTCAGCAGGAGCCGCCGGCTGTCCTGGGGCAGGGAGCGGAACCGCTGGTGGAAGGCGGCTTCGATGCCGTTCGCGACAGGGCGGCCCTCGGGAAGCCAGAATCCGCCCGCCAGCTCGGCGGGACCGAGCGCGCTGGGGAGCTGCAGCAGGGCCATGGGGTTGCCGTGCGCCTCGGCGACGATCCGATCCCGAACCAGGGGATCCAGGGGTACGCCCACGACCGAGGCCAGCAGGGCCCGTGCGTCGCGCTCGCTGAGACCGCCGACGACCAGCTCCGGCAGACCGGCCAGGGTGCGGTCGCCGTCGGGCTCCCGCACCGCGAAAACCAGAGCGATCGATTCGGCCATCAGCCGCCTGGCGACGAACGCCAGGGCCTGCCCGGACGCGTCGTCCAGCCACTGCGCGTCATCGACGAGGCAGGCCAGCGGCCGGGCCTCGGCGACGCGGGCCAGCAGGCTGAGCACGGCCAGTCCCACCAGGAACCGGTGCGGCGCCGCCCCCTTCGGCTCTCCCCCGCCCTCCCGCAGACCGAACGCGACGGACAAGGCGTCCCGCTGCGGTCCGGGCAGCTCGTGGAGCCGGTCCAGCATGGGCGCGCAGAGCTGGTGGAGGCTCGCGAACGGGAGCTCCATCTCCGACTCGACGCCCGCCACACCGACGGTACGGAACCCGGAGGCCCGCCGGGCGGCATGGTCCAGGAGGGCCGTCTTGCCGATCCCCGCCTCACCGCGGAGCACCAGGACCGCGCTGCTGCCCGCCCCCGCCGTGGTCAGCACCCGCTCCAGCGCGGCCAGCTCCGGACCCCGGCCGTGAAGTGCGACCTGTGTGTCGACGACGGGTGCGCCCATGGACCGACTTCCTGATCCGCTCCTGGTGCGTCGCACGGCCCGTGCGACCGCTGCGATCGGATGCGCCGCGGTCGGCGTGGCGCCGTCCGCCGGACGCCGGGCGGGCTTTCGCGGGATCCGCCCGACGTGCACATTTTATCCCTTTTGTGCATGCCGTCCGCTGTCCAGGCCGGGGGCCCCTCCCGCCCCCGGGGGTCCGGCCCCGGGGCGGACCCCCGGGGGTTCCCCTGGGGCGACGCGCACCCCGCGGATCCATCGTGGACCGGTCGGTGTGCAGCGAGCCGCCGACGACAGCAAGGAGAACCACATGTCTGTGACCCCCGAAGAGACAGCGATCCGCCCGTTCACGTTCGAGTTCCCCGATGCGGTACTCGAGGACCTGCGCGCGCGGATCGTGGCGACGCGCTGGCCCGAGAGGGAGACCGTCGCAGATCAGTCCCAGGGCACGCAGCTCGCGACGATCCAGGAGCTCGCACGCTACTGGGCCACCGAGTACGACTGGCGCAAGGTCGAGGCGAAGCTGAAGGCCGTACCGCATTTCATCACCGAGATCGACGGGCTGGACATCCACTTCATCCACGTCCGTTCCCGGCACGAGAACGCCCTGCCGCTGATCGTCACGCACGGGTGGCCCGGGTCGGTCGTCGAGCAGCTGAAGATCATCGAGCCGCTCACCGACCCCACCGCGCACGGCGGCGACGCCTCCGACGCCTTCCACGTGGTGATCCCGTCGATGCCCGGCTACGGCTTCTCGGGCAAGCCGACCGCGAAGGGCTGGGGTCCCGAGCGCATCGCGAGCGCCTGGGGCGAGCTGATGAAGCGCCTGGGCTACACCAAGTACGCCGCGCAGGGCGGCGACTGGGGCGCGGTCGTCACGGACCTCATGGGCGTGCAGGAGCCCGAGGGCCTGGTCGGCATCCACACCAACATGCCCAAGGTGGTTCCGCCCGCCATCGAGGCGGCGATCGTGGCCGGCAACCCGCTGCCGTCCGACGTCGTTCTGGCCAACGACGAGGAGAAGGCGGCCGTCGCGCAGCTGGACTTCGTGTACCGGCACGTCTACTACGCCTACATGATGGGCTCGCGCCCGCAGTCGCTGACCGCGTTCGCGGACTCCCCCGTCGGCCTGGCCGCCTTCATGCTCGACCACGACGCGGCCAGTCTGGCCCTCATCTCCCGGGCCTTCGACGGAGTGGCCGAAGGCCTGTCCCGGGACGACGTCCTGGACAACATCACGCTCTTCTGGCTGACGAACACCGCGGTGTCCGCGGCGCGTCTCTACGCGGAGAACACGTCACCGTTCTTCGGTGCCAAGGGCGTCAGGCTCCCGGTCGCGGTGAGCGTCTTCCCCGACGAGCTCTACCAGGCGCCCAAGAGCTGGGCCGAGCAGGCCTACCCCAACCTCGTCCACTACAACCGGCTCCCCAAGGGCGGCCACTTCGCCGCCTGGGAGCAGCCGGAGCTCTTCGTGAACGAGGTCCGCACGGGCCTGCGGTCGCTTCGGTAGCCGACCGGCGGTTCTCCCGGTGCCCCGCCACGTCGGCGTGGCGGGGCACCGGGGCCGGCGCGTGCCCGTGGATCAGTGGGCCGTCCACTTCTGGCCGGCGGCGGAGCCGCACGTCCACAGGTGCAGCCTGGTGCCGTTGGCACCCGAGGCGTCCTCGAGGGTGACGCACTTGCCGGCCTGCAGATTGACCAGCCGGTGCGCGGAGTCGAACCGGAACTGCTGGGCGCCGGTGCCGTTGCAGTCGGCGAGCTGGATCCCCGCCCCGTCGTCCCGTGAGCCGTTCACGACGTCCAGGCACCGGCCCACGGACCGGATGCTGGTGTCCGGCATGACCTGCCAGGTCTGCTGGGGGCTCCCTGTGCAGTCCCACACCTGCAGCGGCGTGTTGTTCGGGGTGCTGTTGTCGATGCAGCGGCCGGAGGCGGGGTTGAGGATGGCCCCGTCCGGCACGGTCTCGTCCGCCGGGGCGCCGGTGGACGAGGTGCCCGCCGTGGGCTGCTGCGCGGTGCCGCCGGGCTTCCCGGCTCCGCCCGGCTTCTCGTTCCCGCCGGTCCGGTCCGGGGACGGGGTGGAGCCGGCGCTGTCACCGGCGCTCGCGCTGGTCCCGGGCGATTGCCGCGGACTGTTCGGGGCGGAGGGCGACAGCGCCGCGGACGGGCTCGCGGGGGCCGTGACGTCCCCGGGGATCCGGTCGCCCGAGGCGGCGTCGGTGATGGTGACCGTCGCCGCGCCCCGGCCGTCGCCGTCGACGGCGCGCACGGCGAAGGGGACGCATGCGAGGACGCCCACGGCCAGGACCGCGCCGATGAGGACGGTCCTGCGGGACCGTGGGCGAGGAGCGGAGGGCGCCGCGGCGCCGGCCGCGGCCTGGGCGGCTCCCCCGCCGCCGGTCTCCTCGGTCGCCGGGCGCGGCGCGAACGCGAGCCCCGCCGCGAACCCGTCGGCGAACGTGGACCCGGGCGCCCCCGAGGGGTCCTCGGGCTCCTCGGGGATCTCCGCGGCCCGCCGGGAGCGCTCCGTCACGGTCCGGCCGTCGGTCCAGTCCGCGGGCGTCGCACTCGTACTGGCGGCTGCCTCGGCGATAGCGGTCGTCCTCTGCGTCCGGCGGGGCAGCGGCGTGGAGCCTGCGGGCGGCGCCGCCCGGGTCCCGTCGGCTGCCGCCGTCCCGTCGTTGGGAGAAGCCGTCATTGCGTCCTTCCAGGATCAGAAGTGGCGAGAAGAAGCCCGGCCGCACGAACAGGGAATCCGCCCGCTCGTCCGTCCTCGGGCACCCCGCGCCGGCGGACCGGCCGACCGCGGGCGGCCGGAAGGCGTGCGGGGACCCCTTCTGCCTGGGGGACGCAGATACGGCGAGGGGCGCCAGCCGTGCTGCGCCTTGTGCCTTGGAGTACGGCGCCTCGGGGAGCGCCACACGGACCCTAGCACTCGGCGTCCGCTGACACGGTGTGGGAGGTGGCACACTCCTCTGCCGGGCGGGCGTCCCGCAGGCCGGTCCACCGGCCAGGTCACGACGTGACCCGCGGATCCACCACACCCGGGGCGAGTTGCGGCAGGCGCGGCGGGCGGGAGGCCGCACCGCACGCCCTCCGGCCAGGACCCCGTCTCGCAGTGCCACGGTGTGCGTGCGCACGGTCGCGTGTCACACCGTCTCGGCCGCGAGTCCTCACGCCGGAGGCGGCCGCGAGACCCGCGGGCGGACGCAGTGGTGCGCCTGCCTCGACATGACCCGCACGGAGCACGGCATCGACGTGCCCGTCCCGCCGCACGGGACCGCATCGGCCGGCACGCGAGCCCGGACCGGTGGCACGACTGGTGAGGGGCGGGCCCCCGGCGCGCGGTCGGCGACGGCCCGCGCCATCGACCGGCCCGCCGCTTCGGCCTCATGCCAACGGCCAGAGCTGTGAGGCAGGTCGGTGTGGCGCGTCGTCGCGATCAGTGAGACGCGGCGGGTCGGCGGGATGCGGCCGCGCCGCCGCCCGCTCGCACAGGGCGAGGCCGCAGGGCTGACGGCCCGCCCGGTCAGGCGCCGCCCGCCCCTGAGGGACGCGGTGCGGCGCGGACGTGCATGCGCTCGCCCCGGCGGCCGAAGAGACTCAGGATCTCGACGGGGTGGTCGCCGGCGCTGCCGAACCAGTGCGGTCGGCGGGTGTCGAACTCGGCCGCCTCGCCGACGCGGAGGACCAGGTCGTGGTCGTCCAGGACGAAGCGCAGCCGCCCCGCCAGGACGTAGAGCCATTCGTACCCGTCGTGCACACGCGGGTCCGGCTCGTTCTGGGAGGCGGGGATGATCACCTTCCAGGCCTGCAGGGCGTCCGGGCCGCCGGTCAGGGGAACGACGGTCCTGCCGTTCACCCGGCGCGGGGCCGGGGGGACGCGGGGGTCGCCGGACGGGGGCGCGCCGACCAGTTCGTCGAGCGGCACCCGGTGTGCCCGGGCGATCGGCAGCAGCAGTTCGAGGCTCGGGCGGCGCCCACCGGTCTCCAGCCGGGACAGCGTGCTCTTCGAGATGCCGGTGGCCTCGGACAGTACGGCCAGCGTGACGCCCCGCCCGGTGCGCAGGCGCTTGAGCCGGGGGCCGACCTCGGCGAGGGTGGCGGCGACCGCCGGTGAGTGCTCCACGCCGCCATTCCACCGCGCCCGTCCCGGGGTCGGCGATCCGGGTCGCCGTTCAGTCCGTGAGCCGGGTGTCCAGCACCGTCTCCAGCCGGGCCTTGGGCTCCTCGGCCCGGGTCTGGTCCAGCCGCAGGCGCGCGGCGCGCCCCCGCAGGGTCAGTGTCATCAACTGGTTGCCGAACCAGGGGCCGCCGAGCCTGCTCCACGTCAGGGAGGTCGCGGGGGCGCGGCCGTGGCGGGTGAGGGCGCGGCCGAGGAGGCGGGCGGGCCGGGTCCACGCGAGACGGAAGGCGACGCGCATGAAGCCGGGGATCGTGTTGTGCACCGGCGAGCAGGTCAGTTGGAGGACCCGGGACCGCATGGGGGTGCCGGACCGGTGGGCCTCGGCGGTGTAGGCGTGGTGGACGTCGCCGGACAGGACACAGATCGTGGCGGGCGCCTCGGGGTGGTCGGCGGCGGCGGTGAGCAGCCCGGCCAGGTCGTCGAAGGAGTTGGGGAAGGCCGACCAGTGCTCCAGGTCGCCGGCCCGGCGCAGGCGTTCGCCGCGCCGGCTCCAGCGGTGGCCGCGGTTGCCGCGGACGAGGGCGGAGCTCCACGCCTCGACGTCGTGGACGGCGTGCGGGAGCAGCCAGGGCAGCGACGTGCCGATGAGCAGGTGGTCGAACGCCCCGTCGGGGTGGATCTGCCGGCGCAGCCAGTCGAGTTCGTCCGGGTCGAGCATGGCGCGGCGTTCCTCGGCCAGGACGCGGGCGGCGCGGGAGTCGACCATGAGCAGCCGGGTGCGGCCGAGGTCGCGGCGGTAGCTCCAGCGGTTGTGCGCGGGGTCGGCGTCGGAGCGGGCGGCGAAGGCGCGCAGCAGCTCGGTGCCGTCGTCCTCCGCCCGTATCGCCGCGAGGAGTTTGTCACCCGCGAGTTCGGCGGGGCTGAGGTTGCCCAGGTGCTGGTGCACCCAGTACGAGGCGAGGCCGCCGACGATGCGCTCGTTCCACCACGCGGTGTCGCGCATGTCGGCGCGCCAGCTGTGCGAGGTGTTCCAGTCGTCGATCACGTCGTGGTCGTCGAAGATCATGCAGCTGGGCACGGTGGACAGCAGCCAGCGGATGTCGGGATCGAGCCAGGACTCGTAGTAGAGGTGGGTGTATTCCTCGTAGTCGGCGACCTGGTCCCAGGGCGGTTCGCCCAGGTCGCGGCGCCGGGCGAGCCAGGCGCGGGTGGCGGCGGAGGTCTCGTCGGCGTAGATCTGGTCGCCGAGCAGGACGAGCAGACCGGGTCGGGGCGCGGTGCCCTCGGCTATGTGGTGGGCGAGGGTGTCGAGCGCGTCCGGTCCGATCGGGTCGGGCTCGTCGGGCGGCGGGGCGGCCCAGCGGCAGGAGCCGAACGCGACGCGGAGCTCGCCGTCCTCGCCGGCCGGGGTGTCGATGGTGCTGGGCGGATAGGAGGACCCGGCCAGGGGCCAGACCTCGCGGCCGTCGAGCAGCACCCGGTACGGGGTGCTGGCGCCGGGGCGCAGTCCGGTGACGGTCACGATGGCGTAGTGGTGCCCGGCGATCTGCCAGGTGCGTTCGCTGCCGGCGGAGCCGTCGTCGCAGCGGATCTCGGCGGTGGCGGGGCGGTCGGCCTCCAGCCAGACGGTCGCGGTGTCCTCGTCCACGTATCTGAGCAGCGGGCCCAGGCGCAGCTCTGCCATGCGGTCGGCCTTCCCTCCGTCGTCACTGGGTACGGACGTCGGAGGGAAGGCATGAGTTCCCGCTCGCGGTCCCGGCGGCCGGACGGTGGGGGGAGGACAGCCGGCCGCGGGGGTCAGCAGCCGCTGAGGACGCTGGTGAGCTTGTTCTTCTCGGCGGTGTCGACGGACAGGCCGTAGTAGTACTTCACCTGGACCCAGGCGCGGACGTAGGTGCAGGCGTAGGCGGTGCGCGACGGCATCCACGTGGCCGGGTCCTGGTCGCCCTTGGCCTGGTTCACGTTGTCGGTGACGGCGATGAGCTGCGGGCGGGTGAGGTCGTTGGCGAAGGACTGGCGGCGGGCGGTGGTCCACGCGGAGGCGCCGGAGTCCCAGGCCTCGGCGAGCGGCACGAGGTGGTCGATGTCCAGGTCGGAGGCGGCGGTCCAGGTGGCGCCGTCGTAGACCGAGTACCAACTGCCGCTGGTGGCCGAGCAGGAGGAGTTGGTGACCACGCCGCTGCCGTCGCGCTTGAGGACGGTCTCACGGGTGTCGCAGGCACCGCTGATGGTGATCCAGTGCGGGAAGAGGTCGCGGTCGTAGCCGGTGCGGTTCTCGGCGGCGACCTTGAGCGACGCCAGGTAGCTGCGGGCGGTGGCCGCGCTGACGGGCGTGGGGAGCGCGGCCTGGGCGGCGGGCCCGTTGAGGGTGCCGAGGGTGGCGAACAGGCTGGTGAGAGCAGCGAGCAGACCGAGGTATCGACGCGCGTAGACACCGGGGCGCGTGAAGGCGAGGCGTATCCGGGACATGGAGAACTCCCTGTGATGTGGGGGTGTTCGGCCGATGGAGCCGACGGCCATCCTTGTGTCGCTACGTTTCGTGGGGGCGTGCGGCAGGTAACAGCCTGCCGACATGAACACGTCATGTCGAGAGGTGCGGCACGAGCGATCCACCGCCGCCCCGATGTGGCGTCGGTCACACCACTCGCCGACCGGGGCCCGCGCCCTCCCCGCCCAACCCCCGCCCCGCTCACGCGTCTTGGCCCCGCTCCCCCGGTGGACGGCCCCGGCAGGCACGCCCGGGCAGCCGGTAGACTGGGAGCAGCAGAAGGGGAGTAGCTCCTCGCCGGACCGTCGACATACTGCCCGTCCGTCGCCCGTCCACCCGCCGGTGGAATGTGCTCACGCACAACGGATGACGGCCAGGCCGGCGCCCGGAGCCCGGTACACGCGTCATCGTCGCCCGCGAGGCACGGCGGCGGACCGGGCCAGCGAGACCTTCGGCCGCAGTGTCAGACGCTGCCGTGCCGAAGCGACCCCTTTCACGGAGTTCCTGGTGCGGCCCGAACTCAGAGGAACCAGTCCGTTGTTCAGCCTCACCGTCGCCGCCATCACCTTCGGCGTCATCTTCCTGGCCGAGTTGCCCGACAAGACCGCGCTGGCCGGTCTGATGCTCGGGACGCGCTACCGCGCCTCGTACGTCTTCTGCGGCGTGGCCGCGGCCTTCCTGGTCCACGTGGCACTGGCCATCGCCGCCGGCAGCGTGCTGACCCTGCTCCCCCACCGCTGGGTGCAGGGCGTGGTGGGCCTGCTCTTCCTCGCGGGCGCGGCCGTGCTGCTGTTCAAGAAGGACGAGGACGAGGAGGAGGTCAAGGCCCCGGCCGACCAGAGCTTCTGGAAGGTCTCCGGCGCCGGCTTCATGCTCATCCTGGTCGCCGAGTTCGGCGATCTCACGCAGATCATGACCGCCAACCTGGCCGCCCGCTACGACGACCCGGTCGCCGTCGGACTCGGCGCCGTGCTGGGACTGTGGGCCGTCGGCGCGATCGGCATCCTGGGCGGCCGCACCCTCATGAAGTACGTTCCCCTGCGGCTGATCACCAAGGTCGCGGCGGCCGTGATGCTGCTGCTGGCCGGCTTCAGCCTGTACGAGGCGTTCGCCGGCTGAGTCCCGGGCCCGCGCGCCTGTCGCGGATCAGTTCCCGGAGCGCTGCCCGGCCCCGGCCGCCCCCGCGGCCGGGGCGGGGAGGGCGACCCCGGTCAGGCGCTCGGCCTCGGCCCACAGGCGGGCGTTGACCGCAGGGTCCTGGGCCCGGCGGGTGATGCGGGCCGGGGCGGAGGGACCCACCAGACCGAAGCGCCCGCCCGGCCCGTAGTAGCCGCCGGCGACGGCGTCCGGACCGGTCGCCGCGTACAGCAGCGGCTCGGTACCGGGCTCGACGGCCTGCGAGGGCAGCAGCGCGTTGAGGGCGCGAAGGGCCGGGTTCGGCCGGTACGGCGTCTCGCGCCCCAGGCTCGCACCGGCGGTCTGCAGGTTGGTGCGGGTGTAACCGGGGTGCGCCGCGGTGCTCAGCAGGTGCCAGCCGCGCTCGGCTGCGAGGCGGGCGAGGTGGACACTCATGATCAGGTCGGCGAGCTTGGACTGGCCGTAGGAGAGGAACGGGTTGTAGCGGCGGCGCTCCCACTGCAGGTCGTCGAAGGCGATACGGCCGAAGTTGGCGGTGCCGCTGCTCATCGTCGCCACCCGGGGCGCGGGCGCGGCGAGCAGCGCGGGCAGCAACCGCACGGTGAGCGCGAAGGGGCCGAGGAAATTGCTGCCCATCTGCAGCTCGAAACCGTCCGCCGTGGTCATCCGGGTGGGCGGGGACATCACCCCGGCGTTGTTGACCAGCAGGTCCAGCGGGGTGCCGTCGGCCGCGATCGCGTCGGCGAACGCCTCGACGGAGGCCAGGTCGGCCAGATCGACCCGGCGCACCTCCAGCCGGGCGTGCGGGTGCCGGGCGAGGATCTCGGCGCGGGCCTGCTCGCCCTTGGCGGGCGTGCGCACGGCCAGGACGACCCGGGCACCGGCCTCGGCGAGACGGCGGGCGGCCTCCTTGCCGGTACCGCTGTTGGCTCCGGTGACGACGGCGAAGGTGCCGGTGCGGTCGGGGACGTCGTACATGGGAACTCCCGGGAGCGAGGACGGGCCGAGCATCAACAGACCGGTGGTCCGTTGAACGCGACGTTAGCAGACCCCCGGTCCGATAACAACAGACCGGTGGTCCGTAGATGGGGTCATGGCAGGCCCGGCCGCCGACCGACGCAGGGCGGTTCGATCACACGAGGCCGTTCGGCCGGACCGCTCCGTGCCGTGCGACCCGGCAGCACGCAGGCCACCGCACACGAACGCAAGGTCACCGCCGAGAGCGTGCGCTTGGCCACCGCGGCGGTCATGGTCACGGGCGCCATCCGGCCTGACGGCGCGCGCCATCGGGCCGGACGGTACGCCGGGGCCGCGACGCGGTCAGGCGGCCGGACGCCCGAACTCGCTCAGCGCGTCCTCGACGATCGCCTCCAGGCGGGCGTGGTGGGCGCCGCGCCAGTACAGCCGCTCGCACGCCGTGCAGCGCGCGAAGACGTCGTAACTGCGGCGCGTGCCCTGCTCCAGGTGGTCCAGGACGGCGTGCTTGTCGGCGTCCTCCAGTTCCCCGTTGCAGGCGGTGCAGCGCGTCCACGGCGCCAGTTCCGGGGCGAACCGGCTCAGCACGTCGCGCAGTTGCTCGTCGGGCCGGTCGCTGTAGACGTACGCGCCGGCCCACAGCTCGCGCCGCCGCAGCAGCCCGCGGTCCCGGGAGAGCAGCACGCGCCGCTCCGCGGCCGAGCGCCGCGCCAGCGCCGGGTCCCCGATGTCCTCGCTCTCGTACGCGGCGTCCACGCCCAGCAGCCGCAGCCGCCGCGCCAGGGTGCCCAGGTGCACGTCGAGCAGGAAGCGCAGCGGCGCTCCGGGCACCGCCTGCGGGCGGGTGACGGGGCACACGTCCACATGCTCCCCGGCGCGCGGCACGTGCGAGAACGGCGCCTCGCGGCCGTCGACCACGAGGCTGCCCACCTCGGTGAGGGGCACGCCCAGCGACTCCACCACATGTCCGAGCGAGGACACCCCGTCGGTGACCACGCTCGTCCGTCCCTCACGCCGCGGGGCCGCGGCGAAGAGCCGCAGCCCGGAGGCGAAACTGATCCCGATCTCCGGCCCGCTCACCCCGTCAGCATGTCACCGCGCCGGGCGGATCACACGCAGGTATTCCGGCCGCGTCTCGCCGGACGTCAGCCGATGCGCAGGACGAGACCGCCCTCCGGGGCGGTCTCGACGCGCACCTGCTCCAAGGAGTCCACGTGCACGGTGGGCGCGTGCGCGGCGGCACGCGGGCCGACGCCGACCACGCGCATGCCGGCGGCCTTGGCGGCGGCGATTCCGACCTCCGAGTCCTCGAAGACCACGCAGTCCTCCGGGCCGAAGCCGAGCTCCGCGGCGCCCTTGAGGAAGCCCTCGGGGTCCGGCTTGCTGGCGCTGACGCTCTCGGCGGTGATCATCACGTCGGGCAGCGGCAGCCGCGCGGCACCCATGCGGGCGCGGGCCAGGGCGTCGTCCGCCGAGGTGACCAGGGCGTGCGGCAGATCCCGCAGCGCGGCCATGAAGGCGGGGGCACCGGCGATCGGCACGACGCCGTCCACGTCGGCGGTCTCCTCGGCCAGCAGGCGCTTGTTGTCGGCGAAGTTCTCCGCCATGGGACGCTCCGGGAGGAGCACGGCCATCGTGGCGTAGCCCTGGCGGCCGTGGACCACCCGCATCACGGCGTCGCCCTCCAGGCCGTGCTCCGCGGCCCAGCGGCGCCAGCAGCGTTCGACGACCGCGTCGGAGTTCACCAGCGTCCCGTCCATGTCCAGCAGCAGCGCGCGGGCGGGGACGGCGGTGGACGACGACATGGGGGCTCCCTCGGAAGAACAGGACAAGTGGCCCGCCCGCCGGTCAGGGGAAACGGGCGGAACCACTTTGTTCCTACACGATACAAAACCGTGCGGGCATCGCGCCAGGGGGCCCCTCGCTCCGCGTCAGGTACGCGCCGGCAGGACCGCGTCCGCCGACATCTCCCACAGCCTCGCGGCCGCCTCCGGGTCCAGGGCGTGCGCCGCGACCCCGCCGTGCACACCCGGCCGGTGCGGCAGCGCCTCGTTGGCGTCCTCGAAGTAGCGGCCACCCACCCCGTCGAGCGCCGGCCAGGTCGCGACCAGGACGGACGTCGCCGCGCCCTGCTCGCGGGTCTTGAAGGTATAGCCCCCGTTCGCGACCGCGCCGTCCAGGGCCTCCTTGCTCATGTGGCGGCTCAGCCCCGTCTCCAGGATCGCGCCGGGGTGCACGGCGTTGACGGTGATCCCGTCGTCCGCCCAGCGCCGCTGCGCCTCGACGGCGAAGAGCGCGTTGGCCGTCTTGGAACGGGCGTACGCGACGGACGGGTCGTACGCCTGCCGCAGGAAGTGCGGATCCTCGAAGTCCACACCGGAGCGCAGGTGAGCGATGGAACTCAACGCGACCACCCGCGCGCCGCGGGCCGACGCCAGTGCCGGGTGGAGCCCGGTCGCCAGCGCGAAGTGGCCGTAGTGGTTGGTCGCGAACTGCAGCTCCCAGCCGGACGGCGTACGGGTCTCGGGAGTCATCATCACGCCCGCGTTGTTGACCAGCAGGTGCAGCGGCCCCGACCACGCGGAGGTGAACGCCGCGACCGACGGGAGGTCGGCCAGGTCCAGGTGCGCCACGTGCACCCGCGCGCCGGGGGCCGCCGACGCGCGGATGTCCTCCGCCGCCCGCTCGCCCGCCGCGGTGTCACGCACCGCCAGCGTCACCTCCGCGCCGGCCCCGGCCAGCGCGCGGGCGGTCTCGACGCCGATGCCGGAGGCTGCGCCCGTGACGACGGCACGGCGGCCGGTCAGGTCGACGCCGGCGACGACCTCGGCGGCGGTCGAACTGCCGTCGAAGGGCGTGGTGATACGGGGTGTTCCAGTCATGGGGGGTGCCTTTCCTCGATGCGCGAGGGGCGTCCTGCACGCCCCGGCGACGCTCTCCAGGCAACCAGGGGGTTCCTTGCGGTGGGCGCCGTAACGGGGCCCTGCCAGTTCCCCCTTGGCGCGGTTTTTCCCCGCCCGCCCGCCCTCCCCCAGCCCGGCGCGGTCAGTCACCCCGGCGCGCGTTTCGTGGGGGCCGGGTGCGGGGCCTCCGGGGCCGGCCATTCTGGACAGCACATTTAGGTGCCTCACGCACCCTCAACTGATCACCCCGGGTCATGCACCCACATATGCTCCACAGTCCAGAACACCCACCCTCCCCCAGCCTCCGGCCGGAGGTGCCCCCAACTCCCCCGCCCCCTCCGTAAGTTGTCGCGCCTGTCCCCGGAGGGTGGTGGAGACGGCACCGCGCTCGGGCCACCGTTGGCGCAACGCAGTCCGCGGGGCCCGCCATCGCGCGGCAAGCCGCGGGGGCAAGAGTGAGGCGACCGGGGTCACCCGGACCGCTTCATCCCCCCCACCGGCGCGGACCGCGGGGCCAGCCCATCTCGCGGCAAGCCGAAAGGGCGGAGTCAGGCAACCACGGTCACCCCGGACCGCCTCCATACCCCCCACCGGGGATCAGGCGCGACAGCTCACGGAGGGGGCGGGGTCGGAGGGGTGGATGTTCTGGACGCTGCGGGATATTTGTGCGCACCATCCGGGCAGGGACGGGATGAGCAGGTGCTGGAAACGCGCGTAAATATCCCAGTCCAGGACGTGCAGCCCCGGAGGCCCCGACCCCGGCCCCTACGACACGCGCGCCGGGGCGCGTGACTTCACAGGGCACACGGGCGGGAGGGCGGGAAAAAACTACACGCGGTCCACGGACTGGAACAGGCCATACGTGAAGTGGGCGATCCGCGTCCCCCCGTCAAGGGGATCCGTGAACGCCAGCCGCCACCGCGTCGGCGCATCCCCCTCGAGCGGCGTCGCCGGCGAGAACGCGTGCGCCAGTTCGTCGACCGTGCAGGACCACGGTTCGATCTCGTCGGCCGTCGCGGGCCGCGGGCCCGTCTCCCCCGGGGCGCGCACCAGCCACTCGTTCCAGACCGCGCCGCCGCCGGGCGCGCACAGCACCTCGAAGCGGAGCGTCGGCCAGAGCGGCACGGGCCACAGGGAGGCGGGGCAGAGCAGGTCGCCGACGCGGCGCTGGGCGACGGCTTCGGGCGCGCCGAGCACGGCGCGGTAGCGCCGCTCGCCGCGCGGGAAGCCGCGGGCGTGGCCCCAGGCCTGCCAGCGGCGGTTGGCCTCCCGCATGTCGGTGCGGCTCACGCCGAGCGTGCGCAGCGCCTCCTCGACCAGCTCGGGCCGGTGGTCGGCCATCCGGCGCAGCAGCACGAGCTGGAAGCCCACCGGTCCGAAGTCGTCGATCGCCACGGGACAGATCCTGCCAGCCCCGCACGCCGGGAGGCGCGGCGGGGCTACGCGGTCGCCTCCTCCAGGGCCTTGCGGGTGTTCGGGCCGTAGACACCGTCAGGGTCGCCCGTGACGTGGTGGAAGTACTGGAAGCGGGAGACCGCGCGGCTCACGCCCTGGTCGTACTGGCCGTCGGAGTCGCGGTAGTACAGGCCGGCCTTGCGGAGGCGGTCCTGGAGCTCGACGACCTCGGGTCCGCTGTCGCCGGGCCGGAGCGTGGCGGGGGCGGCGGGGGGCGCGCTGGTGGGGGGCTTGGACGTCGCGGCGGTGGGCGGGGCGGACACGGAGGCGGGGGCGGAGGCCGGGGCGTGCGACGCGGACGGTGTCGCGGTGACGCCCGGGTAGTAGGCGGTGGCCGAGCTCAGCCCCTTGCCCGAGGCCAGGGTGGACGGGCGCTCGCTCGGGGAGGCGGACGCCGACGGGCTGGCCGCGGCGGTCGGCCGGGCGCTCGGCGGCAGTTCGAGCGCGGGCTCGGAGGCGCCGCGGTCCGGGACGGCCTCGGTGCGGTCCGGGACCCGCGTCAGGTGCGCGGTCAGCAGGACGGCACCGACCGCGAGGACGACCGCGGCACCCGCGGCGCCCGCGATCACCGCGGCGCGGCGCGGCCCGGCGGCCCGGCGGCGACGGGCCCGCCCGGCGGGAGCGGCCGCGGCGGTCCCGGCAGCGCCCACCGGTATGTACGGTTCCACTTCGCGCGAGGCCCGCGAGACCGGCACGGGCAGCCGGTCGGCGGACGAGACCGTGCCGAGGTCGATGAAGTCGACGTCCGCCGCGGCGGCTTCCTGGTCGGCGTCGCGCAGCGCCCTGGGCAGTGGTGCCGGCTCCCCGCCGGGCTCGCCGGGATCGGGCCCCGGAACGTACGGCCGCACGCGCAGCGACTCGTACTCGTACTCGTCCTCCGGAGATCCCGGCCCCTGCGACGCCACCGGCGCCCCCTCCCGACGTCCCGACAGTGGCAGTGATTATGCAGACAGGCCGCCACGGCCGCGCAGCCGCCTCCGGCTCCGCCGGTCGTACAAACCGCGCGCATGATGTGGAATGGGTGTGAATCTTCGTGAAGAAGTGACGGGCAGGCGGTACCGGGCACCCCGGTGCCCGAGCGGAGCGACATGGCGCGGGACGACATCGAGGACACCAAGGCCACCGGGGAACCGGCCCCGGCCGGCCCCGTCGAGATCGGCGACCGGCGGGCCGTGCGCCTGGCCATCGGCGCGCTCGCCCTCGGCCTGCTGCTGGCCGCCCTGGACCAGACGATCGTGTCCACGGCGCTGCCCACCATCGTCAGCGACCTCAGCGGGCTGGACCATCTGTCCTGGGTGGTGACCGCCTACCTGCTGGCGTCGACCGCGGCGACCCCCTTGTGGGGCAAGCTCGGTGACATGTACGGCCGGAAGAAGCTCTTCCAGGCCGTCATCGTGATCTTCCTGATCGGCTCGGCGCTGTGCGGCCTGTCCCGCAGCATGGGCGAGCTGATCACCTTCCGCGCGCTGCAGGGCCTGGGCGGCGGCGGCCTGATCGCGCTGTCGATGGCGATCGTCGGCGACATCGTCCCGCCCCGTGAACGCGGGCGCTACCAGGGCGTCTTCGGCGCGGTGTTCGGCGCCAGCAGCGTGCTCGGGCCGCTGCTCGGCGGACTGTTCGTGGACACCCTCAGCTGGCGCTGGGTGTTCTACGTCAACCTGCCGATCGGCCTGGTCGCGCTCGCCGTGATCGCCACCGTGCTGCACATCCCGGTCCGCCGCACCTCGCACCGCATCGACTACTGGGGCATGGCGGTGGTGGCGGCCGCCGCGACCTGCCTGGTGCTGGTGACCTCGCTGGGCGGCACCACCTGGGCCTGGGACTCGTGGCGGATCATCGGGCTCGCCGTGCTCGGCGTGCTGCTCGTCGCGGTGTTCGTGGCTGTCGAGCGGCAGGCGCAGGAACCGGTGCTGCCGCCGCGGCTGTTCCGGATCCGCACCTTCTGGCTCTGCTCGGTGATCTCCTTCGTCGTCGGCTTCGCCATGTTCGGCGCGCTGACCTTCCTGCCGACCTTCCTCCAGGTCGTGCACGGCTACTCGCCGACCTGGTCCGGTGTGCACATGATCCCGATGGTGGTCGGCATGCTGGTGGCCTCCACGGGCTCCGGCCAGATCGTCTCGCGCACCGGGCACTACAAGGTCTTCCCGATCTGCGGGACCGCCGTCACCATCGTCGGGCTGTTCCTGCTGCACCGGCTCGACGAGTACACCGAGGTCTGGGTGCTGAGCACCTTCCTGCTGGTGTTCGGGCTGGGGCTGGGCCTGGTGATGCAGGTGCTGATCCTCGCCGTGCAGAACGCCGTCGGCTACGAGGACCTGGGCACCGCGACCTCGGGCGCGACCTTCTTCCGCTCCATCGGCGCGTCGTTCGGCGTCTCCATCTTCGGCACGATCTTCACCACCAGCCTGGCCCGCGGGATCACCGACGCGCTCTCCGGCCGTACGCTGCCGCCCGGCTTCGACCCCGCGGTCGTGCAGGCCGACCCGCGCGGGGTCTCCGCGCTCCCGGCCGACCTGCGCGGGCCGGTGCTGCACGCGTACTCCACCGCCATCACCGGTGTCTTCCTGTGGGCGGTGCCGGTGTGCGCGGTCGCCTTCGTGCTGGCCTGGTTCCTCAAGGAGGAGCCGCTGCGGCGGTCGGTCACCGTGCCCGACGCCAGCGAGACCATCGGCACCAATCCCGTGAGCCGTTCCTCGCTCGACGAGATCGCCCGCTGCCTGAGCGTTCTCGGCGGCCGCCAGGCCGGCCGCGACCTGTACATCCGCATCATCCGGCTGGCCGGGCTCGACCTGCACCCCGCCTCCGGCTGGCTGCTGCTCTACCTGGCCCGGGCCCGCAGCGCCGACCCCGCGGACCTGGCGCGCCAGACGACCGTCCCGGCGGAGGTCATCGACCGCGCCGCCCGCGAGGTCGAGGAGCGCGGGTACGCGGTGCGCGAGGGCGACCCGCTGGTCCTCACCGAACGGGGCCAGGAGGTCGCCGCGCTGCTGACGGAGGCCCGCCGCAAGCTCCTCGCCGACCTGCTCGGCGACTGGGACCCCGAACGCCACGAGGACCTGGCGGCCCTGCTCACCCGGCTGACCGGCGAGCTGTGCGGCCAGGACCAGGACCGCCCCGGGCACGGCCCGGACCGGGCCGCGTAGCTACCCGCCGTTCGCGAAGCCGGCCAGCGCGGCGAAGTCGCTCCCGCGCAGGCCGATCCGGGGATCGACGTGGTGCAGCAGCGCCGGCGAGGGGTGGTGGGCGGCCACGTACGCCGTGTCCGCCGGGCTCTGCTCGTCGTCCACCCAGGCGAACGGGCGTCCGGCGGCGTGCGCCACGAGCGTCGCCGTCTTCCAGTGCACGAGGTCCGGCCGGTGGGCGAACAGCACGTCGGTGAAGTCGACGTACGGCAGCCGGGGCAGCCCGAGGACCGGGCCGATCCAGGTGTTCGCCTCCGCCATCCACGTGGTCGCCCAGCACAGTTCGTAGCCGAGGGCGAGCAGCGCGGGGCCGTGCGCCGGGTTGAGCCACACCCGCAGCGGCCCCGTCGCCACGCCGACCGGGGGCACGCGCAGCGTCGTGTACCCGTCCGGCCGGCGGGTCGGCTTCGCCGCGTACGGGTTGAGCGGCCCGTCCACGTCCAGGTAGAGCAGCGGCCGGACCGACGACGCGCTCACCGGCTCACGCCCGCCCGGCGCCCTTCAGGCCTGCTTGGGGGCGGCCTGCTGGACGACCTCGAAGGACCACAGCGTCGAACCGGTCGCCGCGGGCTGCGGGCGGCCCTCGCCGCCGCCCTGGTGGGCCTCGCGCATGGAGCCGGACATCCAGTTCTTGAAGTCCTCCTCACTGCGCCAGCGCGTGTAGACCAGGTACTGGTCGGTGCCCTCCAGGGGGCGCAGGAGCTCGAACCACTCGAAGCCGTCGGAGTTCTCCACGGCGCCGGCGCGGGCGGCGAAGCGCTTCTCCAGGACCTCGCGCTGCTCCGCCGGGACGGTCAGGGCGTTGATCTTCACGATGCTCATGTCCCCATCGTGCCAGCCGGAATTCAGGTGCCGGGGCCGGGGCGGGCGTGTCAGGCTGCGCAGCGGTCGGTGAATCGTCCGTACGAAGGAGAGTGTCGTGTCCGAGACCGGTGCGCACGCCGTGTCGGCCCTGTTCCGCGACGGACGGCTGACCGTCGTCCCCCGTCGCGCGGCGCGCCGCGAGCAGGTGCTGCGGCACCTGGCCGAGACGTTGTTCCGGCCCGGCGTGGTCTATGACGAGAGGGAGGTCAACGAGGTGCTGCGCACGGTGCACGACGACTGTGCGGCCCTGCGGCGGTACCTCGTCGACGACGGCTGGCTGGAACGGTCGGCGGACGGCACGGCCTACCGCAGGATCCGCTAGGGCACGTCAGCGGGTCTGTTCGGCCTGCGGCCTGCGCCGCCCGGGCAAGCCGGCGAGCCAGACGCTGACGGCGATGATCCACAGGCCGGCCAGGCCCAGGCCGATGAAGCCGGCGAACGGGACGAACATCAGCACGCCGAGGACGAAGGCGATCCACCCCAGCCAGTGCGGCAGCGGCCCGGAGGACCGGGCCGTGCTGAGCCCGGCCGCCAGCAGCATCACGCCGACCCCGCCGAGGAACGGCATGAACAGGTCGCCGCTGAGCACGTTGAGCGCCTGCAGCGCGCCGCCGCCGACGATCTGCTCGCCCGCCGCCTCGATGAGGCAGAGGGTGAGCCCGGCGCTGATCCAGAAGCCGAGGGCCGCGAGCGCGCCCCCGACGAGGGCGATGTCGGGCAGCCAGCCGGAGCGGTCGGTCCTGGCCAGGGCGTGGCGCAGGCTCCCGGCGAAGAAGACCAGGAAGATCCCGGCGACCAGGAGCAGGTACAGGCCGATGCCCTGGGCGGTGTCGTGCTCGGTGTAGAAGAGCCGGACCGTGAAGCCGGAGCTGCCGACACGGGGTGTGGCGCCCTGGAGGGCGAAGGCGATGGCGGCGAGGATCACGGCCACGAGGCCGTTGAGGGGCCCGAGTCGCATCCGGGGCCTCCGTCCGTGCGTCCGTGCTGCTGCCGCCCCCGGCACCGGCGATGCCCGTAATGATGTTTGCACGGGTGCCAGGGGGCCGCCATCGGCGGACGGGGCCTCAGCGGGCCTCCGCCACCGCCGCCCGGTCGGGGGTGGCCGTGGCCTGGACGGGCAGGGAGACGGGCACGACGGAATGGGTGCGGCGCTCGCGCTGGAAGACGTAGGCCGCGATCGAGCCGGAGCCGATCAGGGCGACGGCGGAGGTGGCGGTGCCGAGCCAGCCGGCGCCGAGCCAGTGGCCGCCCGCGTAGCCGAGACCGACGCTGTACGCGGCCCACACCAGGCTGGCCAGCGCGGACCAGGGCAGGAACTCGCGGACCCTGCGGTGCGAGGCGCCGGCGGTGAGGCTGACCACGGAGCGGCCGGCCGGTGCGAAGCGGGCCAGCACGACGAGCGCGCCGCCGCCACGGGCCAGGACCGCACCGAGGACCTCCTGGGCGGAGGACAGCCGGCGGGAGTTGGCGACCCGGTGGTCGAGCCAGTCCCCGCCGCGCCAGGCCAGCCGGTACGCGGCCAGGTCGCCGAGGGTCGAGGCGGTGGCGGCGCACAGCAGCAGGACGACCACGTCGAGGATGCCGCTGGCGCCTCCGGCGGTGGTGCCGGCCGTGGCGGCCGAGATGAGCAGGACGCCACTGGGCATCACAGGCACGAAGACGTCGAGCACGATGGACGCGGCGACCAGGGCGTAGATCCACGGTGAGTCGAACAGCGAGCCCGCTCCGGTCAGCACCGTGCCTCCTCTCCCCTCTGGTGCGCGGCGCCCTCCGGGGTGTGTGGCGGTCTCGCGCAGAAGCGGTTCTTCTGCGACCCGCCCTCAGCCGTACAGCGTACGCCAGAGACGCTCCGAGGATCCCCTCGGGGGCGCGTGACGTTTTCCTCATCATCGATGGCGAGGTTGGGGAATAGCACGCGAATTACCGGGGAGTCACCTGGATCACCCTGCGATCGCACCATTCCGCGCGCTCACCGCGAGGCCGTGACCTCAGCCGATGCATCGCCGCCCGGCAGACCCCCGCCCATGGTCACGATTCGGCACACGTGAGCCGACGGAAGAACGGAAGCCCTCGGATCTACCCAAGTCGCTCATTCCGGATTCTCATCCATACGAGTGAGTGCAGGCCGCTCCGTCCCCTGGGTAGCTTCCGTGAGGACAGCGGCCGAGGGCAGGGGGGCTCCCACAGCGAACGTCGTTTCACGGTGAATTGATTGCATTAACCACGCATTTGAGCGCGTGGGCCACGAGGCCGCAAGGGAAGGACCATTCATGACGGTTGAGCCGGGTGTCGCGTCGGAGTCGGCGACAGAGAACGGCCAGTCTCAGCAGAGTCTGAGCACCGCTGCGGCGCGGAATTTGGCGACGACCACCAAATCCGCGCCGCAGATGCAGGGAATCACCTCGCGCTGGCTGCTGAAGGTACTGCCGTGGGTCCAGGCGGCGGGCGGCGCGTACCGGGTCAACCGGCGACTGAGCTACTCGGTGGGTGACGGGCGCGTCGACTTCGTCCAGACCGGCTCCCAGGTGCGGGTGATCCCCGCGGAGCTCGGCGAACTGCCCCTGCTGCGCGGATTCGACGACGGCGCCGTGCTCGCGGCGCTGGCCGGTCAGTTCGAGCAACGGGAGTTCGCGCCCGGGGAGGTGATCGTCTCCGCGGGGCAACCGGCCGACCACGTCTTCCTGGTCGCCCACGGAAAGATCAACAAGCTGGCGCCCACCAAATGGGACGGCCAGGGCGTGGTCGGCACCATCGCCGACGGCGACCACTTCGGCTCCGAGGGGCTGGCCGCCGCCGACGCCACCTGGGACTACACCGCCAAGGCCGCCACCACGGTGACCGCCCTCGCCCTGCCGCGCCAGGCCTTCCAGGCCCTGATGCAGCAGTCCGACGGACTGCGCGAGCACGTCGCCGGATTCGTCAGCGGCACCCAGCAGGCGCAGAACAAGTACGGCGAGAAGGCGATCGCCCTCGCCTCCGGCCACATCGGGGAGCACGAGCTGCCCGGCACCTTCGTGGACTACGAACTCTCGCCGCGCGAGTACGAGTTGAGCGTCGCCCAGACCGTGCTGCGGGTGCACAGCCGCGTCGCCGACCTGTACAACCAGCCCTACAACCAGGTCGAGCAGCAGTTGAAGCTCACCATCGAGGCGCTGCGCGAGCGCCAGGAGCACGAACTGATCAACAACCGCGAGTTCGGCCTCCTGAACAACGCCGACTACCGCCAGCGCATCACCACCCACGCCGGACCGCCCACCCCCGACGACCTCGACGAGCTGATCAGCCGCCGCCGCGGCGCCCAGTACCTGCTGGCGCACCCGCGGGCCATCGCCGCCATCGGCCGCGAGTTCAACAGCCGCGGCCTCGTGCCGCACACCGTCGACCTGCACGGCAACCACGTCCCCTCCTGGCGCGGCCTGCCGATCCTGCCGTGCAACAAGATCCCGATCACGAAGGAGAACACCACCTCGATCCTGGTGCTGCGCACCGGCGAGGACAACCAGGGCGTGATCGGCCTGCACCAGACGGGACTTCCGGACGAGTACGAGCCGGGCCTGTCCGTCCGCTTCATGGGCATCGACGAGAAGGCGATCATCTCCTACCTCGTCAGCGCCTACTACTCGGCGGCCGTCCTGGTCCCCGACGCCCTCGGCGTGCTGGAGAACGTCGAGATCGCCCGCCGCGGGGAGTAGCACGCCCCGGCCGGCCCGGCCCGACCCGCGTCCGGGGACCGCGCGACCGCGGCCCCCGGGAGCGGCGGCGCGTGCTCGCGGCGGACGGCGGCCCCACGCGGCCCACCGTCCGCCGCGAGCACGGCCGTTGACCCCCGCGCCAAGCGGGGGGTTTGCCCCACCCCGCATCCGGTGGGCGGCCTGATTCCGGCTCCGCGGCGCTCTCCGTACCGTCCTTGACATGACGGACACGACGAACGGCAAGCGCATTCTCAGGACCCTGACCGCCGCCGGTGCGGTGGCCCTCGCCATGACGGTCTCCGCCTGCGCGGACTCCTCCGACGACACCCGGCCCGAAAAGCGCGACTTCGCGCTGGACGGCACCCGGCTGACCATCGACGCCGCGGACAGCTCGGTCGTGGTCAGGCCCGCCGACGTCCACGACGTCGAGGTCACCCGCTGGTTCGACGGCTGGTCCGTGCTCGGCGACACCCCGAAGGCCACCTGGTCGATGGACGGCCACACCCTGAAGTTCCGGGTCGCCTGCCAGGGCGTGATGCAGGACTGCTCCGCCCGGCACGAGGTGCTGGTGCCGCGCGGTGTGACCGTGACGGTGACCAACGGGGACGGCCGCGTGGAGGCCAGCGGCTTCACCACCCCGCTCACGCTCACCACCAAGGACGGCTCGGTCCGGGTCAGCGACGTGACCGGCCCCCTGGAGCTGTCCAGCGGCGACGGCCGGATCGAGGCGACGGGCCTGGGCTCCCGCCGGGTCACCGCGCACACCTCGGACGGCTCGCTGACGCTGGCGTTCGTGCGGGCCCCCGACAGCGTCGAGGCCCGCAGCGGTGACGGTTCCGTGCGGGTGGCCCTGCCCAAGCAGGGTTACCAGGTGAGCGCGAGCTCCGGCGACGGGCATGTGCGCGTCGCCGTGCCGCGCGACGACCGCAGCCCGCGCACCGTCACGGTCCGCACGTCCGACGGATCGGTGAACGTCGTCGAGGCGGACGCCGGCTGACGCAACCGACCGGCCCGTGTATTCGTCCCTGCCGGGTGGGAGACTGGAGCGGACAACCACCGGCGGCGGACCTGCGGGAGAGGGCGACTGTGACGACGGCACGCTCGTGGTGGCGGCGCGGGGACAATCTGCGCGCCGACGCCCAGGCCGCGAAGGACGCCGCCGCGCAGGCTTTCTACGAACTGGATACGGCCCAGCGCGACCTCGTGATCTCCATAGAGACGGTCACCGCGGTGGACGACACCCCGGCCGCGCGCCGCGCCGTCGCGGACTTCCGGGCGCTGGGCGAGCGCATCGACCAGGTCAGCGCCGGCTACATCGCCGCCGTCGACGCCTACGACCTCGACCATGACGAGCTGGACGCCTCGACCGCGGCCCGTGCGCGCACCGAGCTGACCCGCGCCAAGGACGAGCTGACCCGCGCCAGGACCGACCTGGACACCTTCGCCCGGAACCTGACGCCCCTGCTGGAGAAGGCCGAGACCCAGCTCGCCCGGCTCGCCCCCGCGGTCGAGCGCGCCCGGCAGGCCCTGCTGGCCGCCTCCAACGCCCTTGACGCGGTACGCGCGTCAGGGCTGCGCGCGGACGACCTGGCCGCCCGGCTCGCCGCACTCGGCCCGGAGCTGACCAAGCTCAACCAGGGCGCCGGCCGGCACGGCGTCCAGGAGACCATCCGCCGCGCCGACGAGGTCCTGCGCACGGCGGAGGGGATCCGCGCCGAGGCCGAACGGCTCCCCGAGCGGGCCCGCGAGATCGACAAGCGCCTTGTCTCGCTGCGCACCCGTACGCAGGCGCTGGCCACCCGCAGCGAGGGTGTCACACCGGTCCTCAGTGAGCTGCGGCGGCGGTTCTCCATGGCCTGCTGGGAGGACCTCCAGCAGGTCCCGCAGCGGGCCGCCGAGGCGGTCGGGCGCGCCGAGCAGAAACTGGTGGAGGCCGGCAAGGCCCGCGAGGAACAGCGCTGGCCGGACGCCACGGCGCTCCTGGCGACCGTACGGGCGCAGCTCGACGACGCCGACGGCGCCGTCTCCGCGGCCGGGGACCGGCTGCGCCGGCTCAACGAGGTCAGCAAGGACCCCCAGGGCGAGATCGACCGCACCCGCTTCGCCCTGCGCGACGCCCAGCGCCTGGCCATGCAGGGACGCTCGACCCCGGAGCCGCGGCACGCGCGCCCGCTCGACGACGCCGTCGGCCGCCTCGACCGCGCGGTCGCCGGGCTGGAGGGCCGCCACCCCGACTGGTGGCACTTCCTCCAGGAAATGGCGGCCGTGCGCGATGCCGCCGCCCATGTCGTCACGGCGATCCGCGAGGACCGCGCGGGCGGCCGGGGCTAGACCCGAGCCACCGGCCCTGGCCGGCGGCGACCACACGTGTGCCGGTCGGGAAACGGTGGTGCGACGCGGCCCGCGGGGGTGATCCGCGCGCTCTGCACCTGTGCGTGAGGGGGTTCCTGCACGCCGGCGTCGGTGATGTAGAGGGTGGTTCCGCGCACCGCGGTGGCGGTGGGCGGGGTGTGCGGTCGTCCGCCCGCCCACGGGGGTGGCCTTCCCGCCGTGACTCGTCGGGCCGGGCCGGGAGGCGCCGGGGCAACGGGCGCAGTGCCCGCGGATCGTCGCCCGCACCGCGGTGACGTGGACGAACGGAGCACGTCACCGGCGTGCCTGCCGCAGTTTGAGTGGCTATCAGACTACTTGCAGGTACAAATAGTCCAATGTTCTACTTGATTGACCCAGCAAGCATTGGGCTGAGGACGCACCTTGCCCACCTTCGGGGGCGTGACCTCCAGTGGCGATCCCACTGCGAGTCCGCGGGCGCCGAGCACAGCGAACCGGCGACCTCTTGCCCACCACGTCGGGGAGACCATCTGACGCGCCCTCGCGCGCGGCTCCCCCCTCGCCCCCGGTCCGCCGGCGCACCCTCTCCGGCGCCGCGTCCCCTCACTGACCAGAACCCAGAACAGGATGAACACCTTCATGTCATCGACCAGCAGGCGGACCGTTCTCGGTATGGCCGGGGCCACGGCCGCAGCCGTGGCCGTGGCCGGCACGGGAGTCCTCGGTGCCACCGGCGCCTTCCAGAGCAGGGCGGAGGCGGCCGACGCGCTGGAGGGCGTCAACGAGCCGACGTTCACCACGCTGAAGCCGTTCCGCGACCCGCTCCGCGTGCCGCCGACGCTGCGCGCGAAGGGCCACCGGATCACGGAGATCGACCTGGTCGAATCGCAGGTACGGCTGCACTCCCAGATGCCGCGCACGCGGATGTGGACCTACGCGGGCCATTTCCCCGGCCCGACCGTCGAGGTGCGCGGCGGGGACCAGGTCCGCGTCGCCTGGAACAACAAGCTCAGAGGCACGACACCGGTCAAGGCCGTGTGGGTGCAGCCCGAGGGCCCCGGGCCCGGCCTGCTCCCGTACAACCGCCCCGGTTCCCTGGGGAGCACCCCGCGTCCCGAGGTCGACCGGCTCACCGCCTGGACCACCGTCCATGTGCACGGCGGTCACCAGAACGCCCTCAATGACGGGGCCGCCGAGTACGGAGTCGCCTCCGGCAGTTCCCAGTTGGCCGAGTACGCCAACGACCAGGCGGCGACGCACCTCTTCTACCACGACCACGCCATGGCGGTGACCTCGCTCAACGTCACGGCAGGTCTCATCGGCAACTACATCGTGCGCGACGCTGAGGAGGACCGGCTCGGCCTGCCCCGCGGCAAGCACGAGATCCCCCTCACGATCCAGGACGCCAACTTCGACACGGACGCCCAGGGCCGGCTCAACGGGCAGATCCTCGCCAAGCGCATCGTGGGCGGCGGCGCGATGCCCATGCCGGGCTCGATACCGCCGTCGCTGGCCTCGCTCGCCCCGTTCACCATGGTCAACGGAGTCGTGTGGCCCCACCTGGACGTCGAGGCCCGCGCCTACCGCCTCCGGCTGGTGAACGTCTCCGGTGCCCGCATCTACCGCCTGGTCGTCGTCGACGAGGAGACCGGCAAGCCCGTCCGCGGCGTCATGAAGCTCATCGGTACCGACTTGGGCCTGCTCGGCAAGCCGCAGACCATCGACGAGGCCCTGTCCCTGTCACCCGCGGAACGCGCGGACGTCGTCATCGACTTCGCCGCCCACCCCGGCAGGAAACTCACGCTCGTCAACACCGTCGAGGGCCAGACGCCCGGCGCCGCCCTGCCGGACTTCATGATCCCCTACCCCGAGGTCATGCAGTTCCGTGTAGAGAAGCAGCGCCACGCGCCGCTCCGGATGCCGACAACGTTGTCAGCCTCGTTCCGGAGGCTCGGCCCCGCCGACGTACCCAAGGACGCCACCGAGCGCTTCGTCATTCTCGGCTTCGACAGGACCGGCGCCATGCCGCAGATCTGGGAGATGCAGGAGGTACCCGCCGGCACGGCGCCGGGCTCCGGCATCGTCACCGTCGACATGCCCGGCGGTACGCGGACACTGCGCCGCACCGGCACCATGTTCGAGGACACGACCACGTTCTTCGCGGCCTCCGGAACCTGGGAGAAGTGGCACTTCATCAGCGCCGCGCCGGCCGGCGTTCCCATCTACCACCCGATGCACATCCACCTGATGAACTTCCAGGTGATCGACCGCCGGAGCATCGACACCTCCGGGATGGACTTCGCCTCGGCGCAGACCAGGCGGCCCCTGACCGTGGGCGGGCCCGTGCCGGTAGCACCGGAGGAGTCCGGCTGGAAGGACACCATCACGGTCAACGCCAACACCCTCGTCACGGTCGCCGGGCGACTGGCGAACCAGACCGGCAAGGTGATGTACCACTGCCACCTCCTCGACCACGAGGACGAGGGCATGATGCGCCCCTTCGTGATCATGCCGTCGGCCGTGCACGACATCCACCACATGATCATGGCCATGAACGGGGGAACGGAGCGCGACATGAAGGGCATGAAGATGTAGCCCGGCACCGGCGGAGGGACACCCCGGGGCGGTACCGCGTCGAGCGGAGCCGCCCCGGGCTCCGGAAGCCCTCGCCGTCCCCCACATGCGCACGTTTCGCCGGGTACCTACGCTTTTGTTGTGGATCGGATGACCGAGGCACGGAGGTGGACCTGATGGCGACGGTGCTGTTCATCGTGAGTGGTGCGACGTACTGGGTGCTCAAGGACGGGACCAGGTACGCGACCGGGTACTGGGCCGAAGAGTTCGCCGTGCCGTACAAGAAGGTCACGGAAGCCGGTCACGCGGTGGTCGTGGCGACGCCGGGCGGTGTCGTACCGAACGTCGACATGATGAGCCTGCGCCCCTCCATGGCGGGCGGTGAGGACGGCGCCCTGGAACTCGAGGCGATCATCCGTTCCGCGGAGGTGATGCGGCGGCCGCTGGCGCTGTCGAACGTCCGCCTGGAGGACTACGACGCGGTGTACCTGCCGGGCGGCCACGGCCCCATGGCGGACCTCGCGTGGGACGCCGACGTCGGCCGGCTGCTGACGGCGCAACTCGCCTCGGGCAAACCGCTCTTCATCGTGTGCCACGCGCCCGCCTCGATACTGGCCACCCGCATCCATGGCGAATCGCCCTTCAAGGGCTACCGGGTCACCGGCTTCACCAACGAGGAGGAGGAGGGGGTCGGCCTGGCCCCCCGGGCGCCGTGGCTGCTGGAGACGGAGCTGAAGGAGAAGGTCGGCGTCGAGTTCAGCCGGGGCCCGATCTGGGAGCCGTACATGGTCGAGGACCGCAATCTGGTGACCGGCCAGAATCCGCACTCCGCCGGGGTCCTGGCGGACCGGCTGCTGGAAGTCCTCAAGTGAGGGTCGGCGGTGCCGCGCCTCTCGCGTGAGCTTTCCCCGCCCGCCCTCCCGTGTGCCCCGTGAAGTCTGGGCGCCCCGACGCGCGTTTCGTGGGGGCCGGGTGCGGGGCCTCCGGGGCCGGCCATTCTGGACAGCACATTTAGGTGCCTCGGGCGCTCTCAACTGATCACCCCGGGTCATGCACCCACATATGCTCCACAGTCCAGAACGCCCACCCTCCCCCAGCCTCCGGCCGGGGGTGCCCCCAACTCCCCCGCCCCCTCCGTTTCGTCATGCGCCTGATCCCCGGTGGGGGGTATTGACGGCACCGTGCTTGGGCCACCGTTGGCGCAACGCTGTCCAAGGGCGCAGCCGTCACCGCCCACACACCGGGGGGATTCGGGCAACTGCGGTCACCCGGACCGCTTCATCCCCCACCGGGGATCAGGCGCATGGAACCACGGAGGGGCGGGGGAGGTGGGGGCACCCCCGGCCGGAGGCTGGGGGAGGGTGGATGTGCGCAGGGACGGGATGAGCAGGTGCGGGAAAGGCGCGTAAATATCCCAGTCAGGACGTGCAGCCCCGGCGGCACCGCACCCGGCCCCCACGACACGCGCGCCGGGGTGCGTGACTTCACGGGAGGGCGGGCGGGGAAGAGGCCCAGGCGGCCAGCGCAGCGCGGATCTCGCCGACCGGATCGCCCTCGTGGTAAACCCGCTCGCTCCGCTCGATGTTGTCCAGGAACTCCTGGTAGCGCACGGCGTACAGCAGATGCGCCAGCGGTGCGCCGACGGCGAGCGCACGGCGCGGATCGGATCCGGGCACCAGGTGCGACCAGGCCTGGACCCAGGCGTCGGCCGCGTGCTCCCAGCTGCGGTCGTCCAGGAAGTCGCGCGGCCGCAGGCCGTCGAGCACCGGGTGGCCGAAGTGGCTGTCGGCGAAGTCCACCATCACGATGCGCCGTCCGTCGCTGCGCCAGTTCCCCGGATGGAAGTCGCCGTGCACGACGGTGTGCGGGAGCCCGCAGGCGTCGAGTTCGGCGATCGACGCGGGCAGCCGCGCCGTCAGCCGGCGTGCCCCGGCGGCCTCCCGCGCGGTGAGGTCGCGGCCGGCCTCGCCGTCGAGCAGCCGGTCGATCAGGCCCGGCAGGGTGGCCGGTGTGCGGTCCCGCAGGCCCGGCGGAGGCGTCGGGGAGGCGATGGCGGCCTGGGCGGCCGCCAGGCGCCGCACGGCGGCGCTCGCGACGTCCGGGTCGGCCCCGTAGCAGTCCTTGCCGTCCACGTGGCCGAGCAGCACCCGCCGCCGCGGCGTGTCGGCCGCCACCACGTCCGGTACGAACTCCCGGTCCCCGGCGGCGAAGAGGCGGATGACGGTGGCCTCGCAGGCGTTGAAGCGGGGGCTGGTCGTCTTCAGCCACACCGTGCGGCCGTCCTGCGGCGCCATGCGGAACAGCCCGGACAGGTTCCACGTCCTGACCTGCTCGGCCGTGCCGCCGCCCAGCTCGCCGAACGCCCACGTCAGGGCATCCCACAGGCCGGTCGTCGTCGCCCAGTCGGCGCGCAGGTCCGCGGGTGCCAGGAGGCCGTCGGTGCCCGGCCCGGCCGTGTCCTCGCGGAGCGCGCCCTCGCGGGGCCTGCGCAGTGCCTCCGCGTGGTAGGTCACCGCCCCGTCGCGGCCGCCCTCGCCGCCGTGGACGCGTAGCAGCCGGAGCACGACCACCGGCACGCCCAGCAGCGCCTCCAGATGCGCCACGACCTCCGTGACGTCGGACCACCACGGCCGTACGACGGGGAAGGGACCGGTCGTCCCGAGCCGTTCCCCGTCGTACGTCACCACGACGTCGACCGTGCGCCCTGTTTCCTGCTGTTCCGTCACGCGGGCAGTGTCCCGCCCGGGAGCCGTGCCCGCGAGCGGTTATCGGGCGCCGCCGCGGTGCGTCAGCCGCAGCACCCGCCGCCGCAGCAACCCCCGCCGCCGGACGGGCCGGTGGCGGCGCCCGCGGCGGAGGCGGTGCCGCCGACCGCGACGGCCGACAGCAGCTTGACGGTGTCGTCGTGCCCGGACGGGCACTGCGCCGGGGAGGAGGACTCGGCCATGGGCCGGTTCAGCTCGAAGGTGGTGCCGCAGGACCGGCAGCGGTATTCGTATCGGGGCATGTGCACAGGTTAGCCAGGGTTCAGCGCTTGCGCGCCAGGGTCAGCCCGTCGGCGACCGTCAGGAGCAGGGCCTCGACGCGGGCGTCGGCCGCGACGTGGTCGTTGAACCGCCGGATGGCCGCCGCGGCGCCGCCCGCGGCGGGGTCGGCCACGAGGCCGTGGAACAGGGTGTTGTCGGCCGCGAGGACCGCGCCCGGTCGCATGCGGGGCAGCAGTTCCTCCCAGTAGGCGACGTAGCTCTCCTTGTCGGCGTCCAGGTAGACGAGGTCGATCGCGGGCTCCTGGGGCAGCGCCCGGAGGGTGTCGAGCGCGGGCGCGATCCGCAGGTCGATGCGGTCGTCCACCCCCGCCTTGGCCCACGCCTCGCGGGCGACGGCAGTCCATTCCTCGGAGACGTCGCAGGCGAGCAGGCGTCCCCCGGCGGGCAGGGCCTGCGCCATGGAGAGCGCGGAGAAGCCGGTGAAGGTGCCGACCTCGACGATGTTCCGGGCGCCCAGCAGCCGGACCAGGAAGGCCAGCAGCGGTCCCTGCTCCTGTGCGGACTGCATCCCCGCCGCGTCGCCGAAGCGGGCGTGCGTGATCTCGACCAGCTCGCGCTGGACGGGGTCCAGGGGCGGGTTGTGGTCCAGTACGTAGGCGTAGAGCTCGGGGGTGAGCGGGGGATTCTTGGTCTCGGTCACGGCTGCTCCTTAAGGTGGCGGGCATGTACGTGGATGACGCCGTCGCCTTGGTGCCCAGCATGCCAGGAAGGCGGGTGCTGCTGGGCGTCGCCGGAGCTCCCGCCGCGGGCAAGTCGACCCTGGCCAGGTCGCTGGTGGAGGGGGTGAACGCGCGGCTCGGCGCGGACACGGCCGTGCACGTCCCGATGGACGGCTTCCACCTGGCCAACGCCCAGCTGGACCGGCTGGGGCTGCGCGGGCGCAAGGGGGCGCCGGAGACCTTCGACGTGGACGGCTACGTCCATCTGCTGCGGCGGCTGCGCGCGGCGCAGGGCCGCACGGTCTACGCGCCGGACTTCGACCGGGCGCTGGACGAGCCGGTGGCCGCGGGCATCGCGGTGCCGGACGGCGCCCGGCTGGTGGTGACCGAGGGGAACTACCTCGCCGACGACGGCCCCGGCTGGCACGAGGTGCGGGACCTGCTGGACGAGCTGTGGTTCCTGGAGACCGACCAAGCGGTGCGCGAGGAGCGGCTGCTCCTACGGCATGTGACGGGAGGGCGCACCGAGCCCGAGGCACGCGCCTTCATCGAGGCCAGCGAGCGGCCGAACGCGCTGCGCGTCGAGTCGACGCGCAGCGCGGCCACCCGTGTGCTGCGGATCAGCGACGGGACACGCTGAGCATCCGGCGCAGGATCTCCTCGCCCGCCGCCGCGCCCGCCAGGGTGAGCGCGTCGATGTGCGGGGCGGTCCAGCCGGAGTCGGCAAGTTCGCCGTGGCCCGGGCGCCAGCCGGTGTGCGCGGCGAGCAGCAGGTCCGCGTCCAGGAGGGAGTCGCCGGCGGCCAGGACGTGCTCGGCGCCGGTGCGCCGGACGACCTCGGCCAGGGCGGCGGACTTGGTGAGCGGCCGGGGCACGGCGTAGATCTTGCGGCCCTGCAGCGACACCGTCCAGCCCCGCTCCTCGGCCCACTCGGCGAGCTCCTTCACCCAGTTCTCGGGCAGCGCGGACCGCTCGACGACGAGGTAGACGAACAGGTCCTCGGCGACGCGCTCCTTGCGCAGCCAGGACTCGTCGGAGGTGCGCGCCATGTAGGCCCGCACCTCGTCGAGCGGCGCGCACCCCTCCGCGAGGCGGCGGCGCATCTCGGCGTTCCAGTCGTGGTCGGTGTGGCCCTTGACGAGGATGTGCCCGCCGTTGGCGCAGATCGCGTAACGCGGCACGGGGCCGGGCAGGTTGATCCGCCGGTACTGCTTGCGGGTGCGTGTGGTCGCGGGGACGAACTCGGCGACCGCGGCGAGCTTCTGGAGCAGGCCGGCCGCGGTCTCGGTCATGAAGGACAGCGGCCGTCCCTCGTGGACCTCCACGCACAGCAGGCGTGGCGCGTCCTCGTCGGGCACGGTCAGGGTGAGCGCCGACGGGGAGTAGACGAGGGTGCGGTCGAGGTCGCTCGCGACGAGCGTGCGCTGGTCCGGACGCTGCTTCACTGGGCCGTCACGGCCTTTCCGTTGGTACCGGTCGCGCCCCGGGTGAAGCGCGGGTGGATCAGCCCGACGCACGAGTACGGCAGGTCGTCCACCTCCTCCACCGGGACGCCCCGCTGCTCGGCGAGCAGCCGGATGTGGGCCAGGTCCGCGCCTGCCCCGCGGCGGGCGAGCACCCGCCAGGGCACACGCCGCAGCAGGACCCGGGTGGTCTCGCCGACGCCGGGCTTGACCAGGTTGACGTCCCCGATGCCGTACTCCTCGCTGATCCGCTCCACGGCCTTCCAGCCCTCCCAGGTGGGCGTGCGGTCGGCGGCCCGGAGCTCCTTGAGATCACCGGCCACGTCCTCGGCCACGTCGTCGAAGCGGGCGGCGACCGCGTCGAGGAAGAGCGTGGAGACGTCCGAGCCGGCCAGCTCGCGGTAGAACTTCGCGCCGTGGAAGTCGTCCGGGCCGATCAGGTCGGAGCGCAGCACGGTGCGCGAGATCAGGCCGGAGACCGTGGAGTTGAGGCACGCGGACGGGATGAGGAAGTCGTCCCGGGTGCCGTAGGTGCGCACGCAGGACCCCGGGTCGGCGAGCACCGCGATCTCCGGGTCGAAGTCCCCGTAGGGGGCGACGGCCTCGGCCAGTTCACGGGTGATCGCGCCCTTGCCGGTCCAGCCGTCCACGAAGACCACCCGGGCCGGGTCGTGGTGCTCGGCCAGCCAGCGCAGCGCGGTGGTGTCGATGCCGCGGCCGCGCACGATGGAGACCGCGTAGTGCGGCAGGTCCAGGCCGTGGGCGTGCCGGGCCCAGCGCCGCATCAGCACGCCGACGGGCGTGCCCGCGCGGGCCAGCGACACCAGCACCGCGTCGGGGCCGCGCTCGGCGAGCACCAGGTCGGTGACGGCGCCGACGGCGCGGGCGATCCGGTCCGCGGACTCCTCCAGGGCGGCCCGGAACAGCTCCTGGTACTCCGCGCTCGGCTGGTACTCCTCGGGCAGCGACTCCGCGTAGTGCGCGCCCCCGCTCTGGATGGCCTCCTCCCGCTCCTCGGTCGGGGCCTCCAGCTCCACGTCCGACAGGTCCTTCAGCAACCAGCCGACCTCTTCGGGGGCGTAGGAGGAGAACGCGGGGCCGCGCAGCGGCTCCGGCAGCCCCGGGGAGGTGCGGGGTTCGTACGAAGGCACCACGGCGAGCAGCAGCCTTTCTGTGTGTGCGGCGAGCCGCGCGAGCAGCCCGTCCGGGGCGTGCAGCGCGGGAGTGTCCCCCGCGCTGTCCACGACCGCGACGATCGTGTCGAAGCCGGCGCCGGCGACGTTGTACGCGTAGCGCTCGCCGGGGCCGTCGGCGGGCGCGTCGTGGTCGGGGAAGACGATCCGGGTACGGATCGCGTACCCGGGGTCGTCGACCGCGAGCACGGGCGAGCGTGTGGTGGTGGAGAAGCGGACCTCCGCGTCCGGCAGGCCGTCCTGGAGGGCCTGTGCGAGGCGCAGCGGGGCGTACATCAGCTCCTCGTTGCCCAGCACCAGGATCCGGCCGCCGGCCGCCGTGCCCGTCGCCCGTGCCGCCAGAGCGGCGGCCATCGCCGGGAGGGCCGCCTCCAGGCGGGCGCGGTGCGCGGGCGTGAAGCCGTGCCGGCCGCCGTCGGGGACGCCGGCCGGCCAGTCCAGGGCTACGCGTTCCGGCAGCGGGCGGGCGCCGTCCGGCGCCGGGTGCGGGGCGGGGGCGTCCGCGTCGTGCTCGGCGACCAGTGCCCGGCCCCGCTCCAGCACGTCCTCGGGGAGGTCGACCCCGCCCGAGGCGAGGGCGACGAGGTCGACGGAGGCGCCCAGCTCGGCGGCGACGGCGGTGAGGCGTTCCCGGTCGGCGGGCGAGCGCATGTCGACCAGGGCCACCACCACGTACCGGTCCCGCGGGTGGCGCGCGTGCAGATCGCGGACGGTGTTGAGCACCGTGCGCCCGGTGGAGAACTCGTCGTCGACCAGGACCAGCGGTCCGTCCCCGGCCAGCAGCGCGGGGTCCTCGGGCAGCAGGAGGTGGGAGGTGGCGTGGCTGTGCTCCTCCTCGAAGCCGCCGACCGGCGTCACGCCGGGCACCGGGCGCCGGGTGGAGTGCAGGTAGGGGGCGGTGCCGAGGCCGTCGGCGACGGCGTGGCCGAGGCCGGTCGCGGTCTCCGCGTAGCCGAGCACGACCGCGCGCGCCGCCGCGTCGGCGCCGAGCAGGTCGCGCACGCGCAGGCCGAGCCCGTGCCCGGCCGCGTAGACGGCCTCGGGCCGCTGGGGGACGTGCTTGCCCAGCACGTTGGACACCAGCAGGTGCGCGCGCTTGGGGTTGCGCCGCAGGGCGAGGCCCAGCAGATCGCTCAGACCCTCGCCGCGCAGGGCGACGCCGAGGCGGTCGGCGACCCACTGCCCGGACCAGACGGGCTCTGCTGCCATGGGGACGGCCCTTTCCCGGTGGGTGCCGGTCATGACGGCACGCACGCGGCGAGGAGCTCCACGAAACTGGTCTCCTCCCGCGCCACGCCGAAGACCTCGGCACGCCGCACGGTGCGCTCGGCCCAGGCGCGGTGCGGCTTCACCTCGTTCATCTTGTTGGTGTAGGCCGATCGCAGGACGCCGCCGCCGCTGCGGTCCTCGTGGAGGATGTCCGCGGCGTCGGTCCACTCCTCGTGGGAGACGACGTTCAGCGCGTGCACGGGCTGCACGTGCGAGGGGTGGATGCAGGTCTTGCCCTGCAGTCCGTTGGTGCGGTCGAGCTCGATCTCGCGGAGCAGGCCGTCCATGTCGCGCTGGATGAGGGCGTCGCGCAGGTCGACGGCCTCGGGCAGGAAGGGGCTCTGCCGCAGCAGCGGCTTGAACATGCGCTCGGAGTGCCGGAAGTACTCCCACACCGGGCCGGTGATCGTGAAGCCGGTGCCGTCGGCGCGGCCGAGCACGTTGACGACGTCGGCGATGACGGAGGCCACGATGCGGACGTCGTAGGCGGTCATGTCCGGCGAGCGGCGCAGTCCGTAGGTGGAGCAGAAGTCGGTGACGCCCAGGCGCAGCGCGAGAACGCGTTCGCGGTACTTGTCGACGGTCCGCGATATCCCGTGCAGCGTCTCGGTGCGCGACTCCAGGTGCAGCAGCTGCGGCGACTCCAGGACCGGCATCGCGAACAGGCGGCGGCCGCACATGCCCTCGGCGGCGGCGAGCGCCTCCAGGAAGGGGACGCCGGTCTCCTCGGTGAACTTGGGGAGCACGAACCCGGACAGCAGGCGCACGGTATCGCCCAGGCGCCGCACCAGGTCGGTGATCTGCTCCGGGGTGCGGACGCGGATGAAGAGCAGGGGCGGGTCGGCGTCCCCGATGCGGGCGGCCAGCGCGCCGAACTGGAGGACCAGGTTCTCCTCGCCCGCGACGACCTCGCGGTCGTCTATCGAGTCCTCCAGGCACAGCACCATCGAGACGACGCCGCGGGCGGACTGCTTGAGTATGTCCTCGGCCAGGCCCGGACGGGTCGCCGGACTGTAGAGCGTGGCCCCCAGGGCGACGGCGAGCGTGGCGGCCGGCGAGTCGGCGGTGAACTCGCCGGGCTCGCGGTGGAAGAGTTCGTTCCGTACGTCCGGCGCGAGGTGCGCGAAGTGGCGCATACGTTCCCCCGTGGCAGGTGGTGGGTGGTGGGGCGGGAAGCGTCCCCCGACGCCGTGGCCGATTATCGTACGTGTGGGCTCACCCGGGTCGTTCCCGTCACGCATGAAAATCAGGTAACCCCCTCGCGTCGGCAGGATGTCGGCCGGTCCGTGGCGGGCGGGTCCCGTTGTGCCCCGCGTTGTGACCGCGGCCCCCGGGAGGGCAGGATGACGGGCATGACGCAGGCGATGGTGAAGGGCTCGAACATCCCCGTGCCGGCTTCGGGCGTACGGGCGGTACTGCGCTGGAGCCCGGGCGCGGGAATACCGGACGTCGACGCGTCGGCGCTGCTGGTCGGGACGGACGGGCGGGTGCGCTCGGACGAGGACTTCGTCTTCTACAACCAGCCCCGGCACCCGGCGGGCGTGGCGCGGCACCTGCCCAAGCGCAGCGAGCCGGCCGGTCTGACCGACGCGGTGGAGGTGGACCTGTCCGCGCTCGACGCGAGCGTCGAGCGGGTGGTGATCGCGGCCTCCTCCGACGGCGGTCCCTTCGCGCTCGTCTCGGACCTGCGGGTCCTGCTGTACGACGTCTCCGCCGCGGCCGGCTCCGAGGGCGAGCCGCTGGCGTACTTCGACGTCGTGCCGGACACCGGTGACGAGTCGGCGCTGATCTGCGGGGAGCTGTACCGGCGCTCCGGCGCGTGGAAGTTCCGCGCGCTGGGGCAGGGATACGTGTCCGGCCTCGAGGGTCTGGCCACCGAGTTCGGGATCGCCGTGGACGAGGGCGACCTCGTCGAGGCGCCGCCGCAGCAGCCGCGGCCGGACGGCGAGGTGACCTCGCTGCCCCAGCCGGTGCCGCCCACGGTCCCGGTGACCGCCGAACCGGAGGCCTACACCCTGCAGGCCCCGGCCCCGGCCACACAGCCCGCTCAGCCCGCCTACGGCTACCCGCAGCAGCCCCAGCCGACCCTGCCGGCCCCCGCCTACGGCTACCCGCAGCAGCCGACCGCACCGGCGCCGGCCTACGGCTACCCGCCGCAGCAGCCGGCTGCCACCGCGGCCGCGCCCGGCCCCGCCTACGGGTATCCCCAGCCGCAGCAGGGCGTCACGCTGCCCCCGCAGGGCCCGCAGTTCCAGGAGCGCCGCTGACCGCGGGCCGCGGCCGGACGGGCCGGCGTCACACCTTGCTCTTGTAGCCGCGGCCCCACTGCAGCCCCCAGCCGTACAGCCGGTCGAGTTCGGCCTGGAAGCCGTAGACGTACTTGACCTCGCGCCGCACGGTCAGGTCGCCCTTCTTGTTCTCGATGAGCACCACGGCGCAGGACCGGGCCTGCGGCTCACGCTCGTTGAGCGGGATCTCGATGCGCGGCCCGGAGCTGGGGAAGATCTCGACTTTGGCGTGGGTGCGGTCGAAGGCCGGGGTGCCGTCGTAGATGTAGACGAAGACGAGCATGCGCTTGAGCTCGTCGCGCTTGTCGAGGTTGATGTAGAGCGTCTCGCCCGAGGAGCCGCCGAAGCGGTCGTCCCCGCTCATCTGGATGTACGGGGGGGCGTCCAGGTCGCCGAGGAAGTTGCCGAGCGGCTGGACGACGCCCTTGGTGCCGTCGGCGAGTTCGTACATGCAGGCCAGGTCGAGGTCGACGTTGACCATGGCGGGTCCGGCCGCCTGCACCGGCTCGGGCCGGAACAGGTGCATCTGGCGGTTCAGCCAGGAGCCGCCGCGCTGGTTCCAGCCGCCGGTGTCGGAGGTGCGCATCTGCCAGGACAGGTTGATCCGCAGATTGCCGACGGCCGCGCCCTGCTTGGTGAGCGAGACGACCTGGTGGCGCCGGGTGAGCTCGATGGTGTGCGCGTTCGCCAGGTCGAACTGCACGTTGAAGCCGCCGCTGGGCCGCAGAAAGTTCCACATGTGGGCTCCGCCCCTCCCCTGACGTGGCGCCCCCCCCCCCCCCCCCGGGGGGGGGGGGGGGGCCCGCCCCCGGGGGGGGCCGGGGGGCGGACCCCCCCCCCCCCAGCCGCTTTTGGTTGTGGTGCCCCGG
>NZ_JBIVNJ010000040.1:62344-66406 GCF_044753585.1 Streptomyces sp. NPDC088354
ACCCCGCCGCTGGGCCCCATAATTTCCCACAGGTGGGCCCCCCCCCCCCCCCCCCGCGCCCCCCCCCCCCGCCGGGGGGGGGGGGGGCGGCGGCCCTGACCGGTCGTGCGCCGGGGCTCAGACCCCGCTCGTCACTTCCGTCTTGTCGTTGTCGTCCCGCTGCTCGGAGCTTTCCCCGAGGCGGCGGTTTCGCACCACCGACGACCAGTAGGAGGCGCCGATCAGGACAACGCCGACGAGGCCGGTGATGACCTCGTTGATCTCGTACTTGATCGTGACCAGGAGGATGACGGCCAGGGCGCCGATGGCGTAGTGCGCGCCGTGCTCCAGGTAGACGTAGTCGTCCAGAGTGCCCTTGCGGACCAGGTAGACCGTCAGCGACCGGATGTACATCGCACCGATGCCGAGGCCCAGCGCGATGATGAAGATGTCGTTGGAGATCGCGAACGCGCCGATGACACCGTCGAAGGAGAACGACGCGTCGATGACCTCGAGGTAGAGGAAGAGGAAGAAGGCCGCCTTGCCGGCCAGGCCCACGGCGCTGGAGCCGCTGCCGCTCGGCTTGCCGCCGCCGGCCACCTCCTCCAGCTCCTGGTCCGCCTCGTCCGCCTCTTCGTCCAGGCGGTCCTCGAAGTAGCTGGAGATGCCGCCGACGATGAGGTAGGTGATCAGACCGCCGATGCCGGCCAGCAGCACGGTGGAGGTCTTGTCGCCGCCGCCGTGGGCCACGTCGGTGGCCACGGTGGTGGCGGCGATCAGCAGCGCGACCAGGGCGACGACCACCGAGAGCATGTCCAGCTTGCCCAGCTTGGACAGCGGGCGCTCCAGCCAGGACAGCCAGGTGTGCTCGCGGCTCTCGAAGATGAAGTCAAGGAAGATCATCAGCAGGAACATCCCGCCGAACGCGGCGATCGCCGGGTGCGCGGAGGTCACCAGGTGCTCGTACTTGTCCGCGTTGTTGATCGCCAGGTCGATCGCCTCGATCGGGCCGATCTTGGCCGTGATCGACACGATGAGGATCGGGAAGACCAGCCGCATGCCGAAGACGGCGATCAGAATGCCGATCGTCAGGAAGATGCGCTGCCAGAAGGCGTTCATCTTCCGCAGGATTCCGGCGTTGATCACCGCGTTGTCGAAGGAGAGCGAGATTTCCAGCACCGAGAGGATCGCGACGAGCGCTAGGCCCTTCGCACCCCACAGGAAGCCGGCGAGGGCCAAGCCGATGGCGGTGACGCCGAGCGACCAGCCGAAAGTTCGGAGGAGCACTGGATTTCCAATCCCTTTACGAAACGTTGACCCCGAAGTCTAGGGCGATGCCCCGCAGACCTGACGCGTACCCCTGGCCAACGGCCCGGAACTTCCATTCCCCGCCGTAGCGGTAGAGCTCGCCGAAGATCATGGCGGTTTCGCTGGACGCGTCCTCCGACAGGTCGTACCGGGCCAGTTCGCTCTGGTCGAGCTGGTTGACCACCCGGATATAGGCGTTGCTGACCTGGCCGAAGGTCTGGCCGCGGGCGTCCGCCTCGTAGATGGAGACCGGAAAGACGATCTTGTCGACCCGCTCGGGCACCGTCATCAGATCGACGATCAGGATCTCGTCGTCGCCGTCGCCGTCACCGGTGAGGTTGTCCCCGGTGTGCTCGACCGAGCCCTCCGGGGACTTGAGGTTGTTGTAGAAGACGAAGTACTCGTCGCCGAGGACCCGCCCCGAGGCGCACAGCAGGGCGCTCGCGTCCAGATCGAAGGGCGCTCCGGTCGTGGAGCGCGCGTCCCAGCCGAGTCCGATCATCACCTGCGTGAGGTTCGGTGCGGCCTTGGAAAGGGAGACATTGCCTCCCTTGGCGAGCGTCACGCCCATGCTGTTCTCCTCCCCCACTCGGGGTGCGCGGCCCGCCCCGGGCGGGCGGGCCGCACGACCCTGGACATCAGACGTTGACGCCGAAGTCCTGCGCGATGCCGCGCAGGCCGGAGGCGTACCCCTGGCCGATGGCCCGGAACTTCCACTCCGCACCGTGCCGGTACAGCTCGCCGAAGACCATGGCGGTCTCGGTGGAGGCGTCCTCGGTGAGGTCGTAGCGGGCCAGTTCGTTGTTGTCGGCCTGGTTCACCACGCGGATGAACGCGTTGCGGACCTGGCCGAAGGACTGCTGACGGGTCTCGGCCTCGTAGATCGACACCGGGAAGACGATCTTGGCGACCTCCGGCGGAACCGTGGCCAGGTTCACCTTGATCTGCTCGTCGTCGCCCTCGCCCTCCCCGGTCAGGTTGTCGCCGGTGTGCTCCACGGAGCCCTCGGGGCTCTTGAGGTTGTTGAAGAACACGAAGTGCTGGTCGGAGAGGACCTTGCCCTCCGCGCCCGTCAGCAGCGCGCTCGCGTCCAGGTCGAATCCGGCGCCCGTGGTGGTGCGGGCGTCCCAGCCGAGGCCGACGATGACGGCCGTGAGGTTGGGGGCCTCCTTCGTCAGCGAAACGTTGCCACCCTTGCTGAGGCTGACTCCCACGAGTCCTCCCATGTCATCGCGTGTCGCTCGTAACAGGATCAACGCCCTGAGGGTAGTACCCGGTTCCCTCCGGCTACAGGGCTTCGAGCGCCTTGACGTACTCGTTCAGGTCACGGGCGTCCGGCAGGTCGTTGACGACGCTCCAGCGGACGACGCCCTCCTTGTCGATGACGAAGGTGCCGCGCACCGCGCAGCCCTTGTCCTCGGCGAAGACGCCGTAGGCGCGGGAGACCTCGCCGTGCGGCCAGAAGTCGGAGAGCAGCGGGTAGTCCAGGCCCTCCTGCTCGGAGAAGACGCGCTGGGTGTGCATGGAGTCGTTGGAGACGGCCAGCAGCTGGACGTCGTCGTTCTGGAACGACGGGAGCTCGTCCCGCAGCGCGCACAGCTCGCCCGTGCAGACGCCGGTGAAGGCGAAGGGGAAGAAGAGCAGCACGACGTTCTTGGCGCCCCGGTAGTCCGAGAGCCGCACGGCCTGGCCGTGCTGGTTCCTCAGCTCGAAGTCGGGGGCGATCTCTCCTGCGGCGAGCGCCATGCGGGACACACCTTTCCGGTGACGGGGGCTGCGACGGGACCCTCACGGCCCGGCCGTCCGGCTCCCCAGTCAACCACTGCCCGCGGAACGGGACGCAAGACGCCCCCGCGGCACGGTGCCGCGGGGGCGTGAGGTCCGTCCCAACGCCTCAGCGCTTGGCGGCCTTGGCCGACTTGGGGGTCACCAGCCGGCTGGCGGTCCAGTCCTTGGAGACGTTGACACTGCTGGTCTGAGCGAGGCCGGCAGTCTGCGCGGCCTCTCCGATGTCACTCGGCTCGACGTGCCCGTCACGGCCGGTCTTCGGGGTCATGAGCCAGATCTGGGCGCCGTCGTCGACGGCGGACGTGGCATCGACCAGGGCGTCGGTCAGGTCGCCGTCATCGTCGCGGAACCACAGGACGACACCGTCGGCGACGTCGTCGTAGTCCTCGTCCGCGAGCTCTTCGCCCGTGATCTCCTCGATACCCTCACGGAGCTCCTGATCGACGTCGTCGTCGTAACCGAGCTCCTGGACCACCTGTCCGGGCTCGAAACCAAGCCGGCTTGCCGGGTTGGTCCGCTCCTCCGCGTGGCCCGCGGTCGCGCTCACGCTCTGCCTCCTGTCATGGGGGTTGTCTTCCCGCTCCTGTGCGGGGTTATGGGCGGTAGTCCACACGGGCGCGGCGGATCGCGCAAGTACCCGGCCGCCCATCCCGCCCAAACGTTGACGTGTCACCGCAACCCGAACTGCGAAGGGTGACGTGGCTCACTCCACTATGCCAGCATTTCTCCCGAATCGGGGTCGCGGTCGGTCGTACGTCCGAGTGGGCGTACAGTTGCGATTTGGTCGGTCGGCCACCGGAAGCCACGCAGCAGCCCCGCCAGGGGGCTTGTAGGTGGGTCTGTCGCGCTACATGACGGTTACCGCTCAGTAGAGATGACGTATCCCTAACGCGCGGTACACGATGGAGGCGGCTTGACCCCGTAGAGCAATGCCTAGAAGCGAAGGATTAGCGTGGCTTCCGGATCAGATCGCAACCCGATCATCAT
>NZ_JBIVNJ010000041.1:0-65398 GCF_044753585.1 Streptomyces sp. NPDC088354
CCGTGGCCTGGGCGTAGCCGTCCGCCATGGCGATGGCGGCGCCCTCCTGGAGGACCAGGTAGTAGGGGATGTCCTCGGGCAGGCCGGTGAGGAACGACAGCTCGTTGGACCCGGGATTGCCGAAGACGGCGCTCACGCCGTGATGGCGCAGGACGCGGTAGAAGGCATCGCTGACGGTCGCCATGAGCGGCCCCTTGCCCAGAGTGATCGAGCCCGTCCCACGACCGTAGGAGCGGTGTGCGTAAAGGGCAAATTGGCCGTGAACAGATAGCCCGACCAACTCGCCTCACATGCAGTGGTGACAGAACGGCACGAATGGAGCAGTCCTGCGGCTCAAGCGAACCCGGTACAGGTCAGCCATTGGCGCGCTTCCCGCCGGTAGGGTTCCTCATCGGTGTCGGGTATCGGTGCTTTGTCGCTGTGCGCTGGCCCACCTCTCCTACTCCGAGTAGCCGGCCAGGGCTCTGTCGAGCAGCGCTTCCGACTCGTCCAGAAAGCGCCGCGCGTATCCCAAGTCGAGGCCACGCGAGGGCAGGATGGGCGTGCCCTTTCTGCCGAACAGGTCGCCGCTGCGGCCCTCCAACTCCGGAGCGAACAGGAGAGGTACCATGCGGCGGGCGTAGGACTGCGGGGACGGGGCCAGAACGCCGATGAGAGCCTCCACCACTCGGTGCGTCGCACTTCCCTCGCCGAGCAGGTTCGCGCGGATGTCCGTCCTGATGACTCCCGGCGCCATGCCGAAATAGGCCGGGCCAGGAAAGCGAGAGTGTGCCGCCGTCACCAGCGCCTCATTTCCGGCGAGGGTATTGCCGTGCGCCCGCATGGCCGAATACTGGTGCTCGGAGTTCAGGTCGGCGAGCGTGCCGGTCTCCCCCCACCCCGGCGAGCCCATGACGAACACCCGCGGGCGGAAGGTGTCATCGCCTCGGGCGGAGCCGAGTCGTCCCGTGAGTCCCCGCAGGATGGCCAGCCGATTCAGAAAACTGACCGCCATGTCCCGTTCCACCCCCTCGAGGGTCTCCTCACGAACTCTGGCGGCGAAGGTCCCGGTCGTGAACAGGAGGACATCGCAGTCCTCCACGGACAGTTCACGGCCGATCCGCTCGGCCTCCCGCAGGGAAGAGAGGTCGACAGGAACGAATGACCGTTGGTCCGATGGAGCATCGCGGAGAGTGCGGCCCACTACCGTGACCGCCGCACCACGGGCTAGGGACTGGGTGGCGATGGCGCGTCCCAGCCCATTCGTACCCCCAATCACGATCAGCCGACGCCCGGTCAGGTCCAGTTGCTCGATCGGGTCGAGATGCAGGCGCAGTGCGTGGTCCCGTCTCGGCGGCCTCATCCTGCCGGGCCTCGGCTCAGTGGCCAGACGTGCTGGGGACGTGTCCATGGTGATCCTTCGTGACGCTTCGTAGGGGGTGGGACGGGTGGTTGCCCGCGACGAACACGATCAGCCCCTGCCGAGGGAATGCTCCGGGGCAAGCGTGCAGGTCTCTCGGGGCACGACCGGCTTGTCACTCACTCGGGCATGAGTGCATCCGGCGCGTGGACCGCTGGCCCAAGGCGTGGCGCTGAAAATCCGGAACTCCCTCGGCGGCACCGCCAGGGTGACGATGGGTCGCTGGTAGCTTCCACGAACCTGATAGCACCGTGGAGGTCAAGCCCAAGAGATGCACGCACCTGAACGGTTTGTCCGTACGCGATGTTCAGGCCGATCCGGTCGACCAGCCCAGCTCCGTGTGTCGATCTTCCCAAGAACTTCTGTCGCTGACATGGGGAGAAACCCCCATCTCTCCAGTCGGCCGGCCCAGCACCCCCTGCGACGGCTTGCGAGCGTAGGGATTCTTCCCCTGCCGTCACAGCAAGGTGACGTGCACTCGTGGTCAGGCTTCGGGAGCGGTTTCCAACCCGTACCTTTCGGATAGTTCAAAGCATGGGGCCGGTGAACCGCTCCGGTCCCCAAGTTGGCACCTGTACGCCGGGCCGCGGGTCATCGCCGTCCTCTATGAAGAGCCCCTCCGAAACCTTCGGGGTGTAAAAGAAGAGCCTCCTGGCCGTGCTGAAGCCAATGTTCTTGAACCGGTGGGGACCTCAGGCGGCGTGGCCGCGCGGGACGCCACCGTCAGAAGGACTTCCTCAGCGTGCTGATGGTCGGACTGCCGGCCCAGCATGGTATGCCGGTCGCGGTATTGCGCAGCAGGCTTTTGACCAATGGCCCAGGATTTCCGCGCGGGCACCGGCGCGCAATCCGCGGACTACTGCCTTCATTCCACGGAGTGATTGGGCGCTACGCGAGAATCAATTGGGATAATTTGCGCAACCAGGTATGAATTTTTATGTCCGCGAAGACGGGGAACTTTCCCGATGCCTTGGGGATTCCTGGGCGGGCAAAGTGGGGAGCGCCACCTGACGCAGGGGGGCGCCAAGAGCTCTGACACGAGTGTCGGAACGAACCATCGGCTGTCTGCTGCACAGCCACGAGTCGATGGCATGGGCCCCACTGTCGAAGGCGGACGGCTGCTCCGGGCACCACAGTGGTGCGCTCGCCCTGGCCGGGGCTGCGCGCTTGACTGACAGGGCGGCTGCCGTGTCAGTTCACCCTCGCTACAGGCCGGCGGACGTAGATCTTTCGGGGGGCGGATGCGCTGTTGTGCATCACCTCGCCCCAGAGACGAAAAATCGGAGATGGACATGCACAACCGCAACATCGCGGCTCGACCGACACCCCGGCTGGGGCAACCCGTCTTGTTCCGACGGGCAACGGTAGTGACGATGAAGCCGCATGACGGCGTGCTGCGGGACACGGACGTGCTGGTCCGCAACTCCCGCATTGAGGCGGTGGGCCGCCACCTGGAGGTTCCTGCGGATGCCGCGGTCATCGAGGCATACGGTGCCCTGTTGCTTCCAGGTTTCGTGGACACTCATAGGCATATGTGGCAGTCCGCCTTGCGCGGGGTGGGCGCTGACTGGACCCTGGGCAACTACGTCCAGTGGATCATGATCAAATGGGGTCACCTGTTCCGGCCGGAGGACATCTACGCCGCGAACTACATGAGCATGGTCGAGGCCGTGTACGACGGCGTGACCACGGTGCTCGACTACTCCCACGGTCTGCGGACGCCCGGGCACGCTGAAGCCGCCGTGGACGCGTTATTCGATGTGCCTGCCCGTGCCAGGTTCGCCTACGGCAACGCGTTGGCATCCGATCTGGGTTGGGTGGTCGACGGTCGGGTCGACGACATGCTCGACAGCAGGTTCAGCAGCACCGACCAGTTGGTGACTATGCAGCTGGCCCTCGATCGCATCAGTCCCACCGACGAGGCCAAGGCAGCCCTGGACTTCGCCCGGGCACGCGAACTCCCGATCATCTCCCACGCGGGAGTCTTCAAAGCCTACGAAGACGATCAGATCGGCTTCCTGCACGCATACGGGGCACTCTCGCCGAGCTACACGCTCGTGCACGGTGGCGCGCTCAGCGATGACGCCTTCCGTCTGATCGCCGACAGCGGTGCGCATCTGTCCATCTCGGCGGAGAGCGAGGACAGCGCCGGGCAAGGCTATCCGCCTGTGTCCCAGGCACGGAGGTTCGGCGTCCCGATCTCCCTGTCGATGGACTCAGTCGCATGGTGGAGCGGTGACATGTTCTCCGCGATGAGGGCCACCCTCAATGCGGAACGGGCGATGGTGCATCACATCGCCCACCAGCAGGGCAACGTCGTTGTCAACAACGACACCCGGGCGATGGACGTCCTGGAATACGCCACGCTCGGTGGTGCGCGGGCGCTCGGACTCGATGACGAGATCGGGTCCATTACGCCCGGTAAACGTGCCGATCTGGTCCTGCTACGCAACGACACCCCGGTCATGACAACCGTGCACAACCCTGCGGGCCACCTTGTTTTCCAGGCCGGGCGTGGCGACGTGGACACCGTGATGGTCAATGGCCGGGTCCTGAAATACCAAGGCCGCTTGGTCGGCGTCGATCTCGACCGGGCTCGAAGTCTCGTCGCGCAATCGGTCGAGTACCTGCGCTCCAGGATCAGCGACGCCGAATGGGAAGAAGCGATGATTCCGCCACCGTACGTCACCCGCCAGGCGTGGTGATCACAATCCGTTTTGAGGCTGCTCAGGCTTTCGCATAGCGAAATCCTCGTGCGTGGTACAGCTGCCGATCCGGTGCTATGAGCGTGACACGCTTGGCGAACCGGTCTGCCGTTACGGATTACTGTCTCTCCAGTGCAATAACTGTCGCTATAAGATGGGATATCGCAATCGTGTTTCTGAAGAATTTCGTGCGGAGGTCTTCGACCGCCGTCATGCTGGCGGTGGCCGGCATCGGTCTCGTGCTTGGCACCTCCACGGCTGCCGAGGCTGCGACGACGATCAACTACTCGAACGCGCAGGTGTCGTTCGACAACAATCCGGGCAACGGCGCCGAGAGCTGGATCTGGGCGTGGAACAACAACTCGTACACGATCCGTATCGACTACCAGTACTACGACAACGGCATCGACTCGATGTGGGTCAACCCCTATTCCGCGACGTCGGTCAACGCGAACAGGGACATCTGGCGCGTGCGTTACTGCTGGTGGGACGACCGCTCCCAGTACTGGGGCTGCGGCGGCTGGAGCTGACCCGACCGATTCCGCACACGCGCGGGATAGTTCACGAGGTCGCATGGCGGCTGCGTGACCTCATGAATACAGCTACAACGGTGGCCTGACGCACCGACAGAAGAAGGGTGCCTCTCACCTGCGGTGATCTGATTGCTGAGATCAAAACCGTCGCAGGGAAGAGGCACCCTACAGGTGCAGGCCACCGAATGGGATCGCCGGCTTGCCATGCGGGCCGACGGCAAGAACCTGATCGGCCACGTGGGTGTGGTGTTGCTGCGGAGGGTCGCCGACCGCGTCGGCCTGGCCACCGCGCTGAGTGCACTGCTACCGAAGGGCATCGGGCCGGGCTGGCGGAACCGGGGCGTGGCGCCGGTCCCGCCAGGCCTGTGCGATCGTGCTGGGCGCGACGAACGTCCTCCTGCACGACGAGCCCGAACTCGCCGCCGCAGAGCCGGAGACGACCCGCATAAAGCTGTACCAGCTGCCCGCCCGCCTCACCTCGGCGTGACGCGAAGGCCCTCCGCATCGACCAGCAAAACAAACAAGGCAAGCCGTCGAACCAGCCAGACCGATCAGGTCACAGTCGAATCGATGATGAGCCGGCAAGGACCAGGAGGGCCGGCACATGCCGTGCCCTCCGGCCCAATTGCAGTAACCGACTGAAAGCACCCGCGTTGTGACCACGGAACTGTGCAACGAGAGAACGAGGTTGCAACACCGAACGGGGGCGCAGTCATCGAACGCATACCCAATGCATGGCTTTTCATTGCGAGTTCATCTCAAGTTCCCCTTTAGGGGGGCTCGCCAAACAGGAGTGAGTAAGTTGACAATCCGTATCATCAGAAAATGGGGGATCGTCGTAGCATCCCTCGCCGCGGCAGTGAGTGTTATGTTCACTACCGTTGAAGCGTACGCTGCGAGTTCCGCCCTCCCCAACGAAGAATCGCAGATATATAACGAGCAGGCTGGGGGGCAGAACGTTCGGGGCCGCGGCGCTGCTGAAGCGTATGACACCAATGGCAACCACATGACGGTGTGGCGCGCCCTGGACAACAATGCCATCTGGAGTTCCATCAACAACCAGCCGGCCGTGCAGATGGTCCCGGGCTCGGCGACGGCGACGCAGCCCTGGATAACCTCCGCGGGGGGCAACGGTTGGTGGGTGTTCCACACGGGTGGCGGCGGTCAGATATACGTGCTGCGCGCGTACGCCGACGGATCACACAGCGGTTGGACGGCCATCTCCGGTACGACCACCGAGGATCTGCTGCCGGGTTCGGCATCGGCGGGTCCCGAGGGAAGTTTCATGATTGCCTGGCATGGGCGCGGCAATAACAACATCTCCGCCAGGTTCTACAACGGCTACGCATTCGGCGGCATCTACACCTTCGGCAACGCGCAGTCGATGTACCCGCCGGCGGTCGCCTACAACTGGCAGTCGTCGCGGTACGTCATAGCCCATGTGGGCAGTGACAATCAGACATACACCGCATGGCAGGCATACGGGTACGGCGTCTGGAACGGGTGGTACAACCACGGGGGATCCGCGCGCTCCCAGCCTGCCCTGGCCGCGCTTCACAACGGCAACATGGAACTTGCCATCCTCGGGGCCGATCTCGTCACCTGGTCGCAGGAACTGAACAACTACGGGGTCGGCTACGGCGATGGCTTGGGTTGGAGCCGGGAGACCAGCGGAACAGGAACGTTCTTTCCGCCTGTTTTGGTCGAGAACAGGCCCAATGGTGCCGCGAGCACCATCTTCCTGCTCTTGACCGTCTGGGACACCTACAACGTCGTCTACAAGCGAAACATGTTCGAAGGCCCGTGACCCCAAGGCTTGATCAAGTTCGCTGAGCGTCCTGGTCGTTGGTGATGCCCAGGATGGAGAGTGCCCGTTCTGGCTTGACCCGGTAGGGACGCAGGTCAGCGACCTGGTCCGGGTTCAGGGGGCCCGGCTTCAGCAGGACAGCGGGGACAGGACAAGATACAGCGGCAGGCACGGGTCACCTCGTGATCAGCGGGCTTAAGACACCGCGATGATCGCGAAGCCCGTGCCTGTACCGCTATCCACCCCAGCCCACTGCTATCCGAACTCATCGCACGAGCGCGGTACTTGCGGCCACCCTGTCGGTCTGTGCTGATGAGGGGAAGCTCCTTCGAATCCCTCGGGAGCCCGCAATCACGCGACAAATGGCACGTTTTACGAAGGTGTGGCGAGACCGTGCCGGAAGGCGATGGCTGCTGCTTCGGTTCGGCCGGAGGCGCCGAGTTTGGCAAGGATATTGGACACATGGGCGCCCGTGGTCTTCTCCGAGATGAACAGCTCCTTGGCGATTCGGTGATTCCTGTAACCGCGCGCCACCAGCTGCAGTACTTCGCACTCGCGTGGCGTCAGACCGAATCCGTCATGGGACCGGCTGGGTCTCTTGCCAATGGCTGTCCGGCGGCTGGAGGCTGCGGCAGCCGGCGCAGGGCCGACGTCCCGGGTGTGGAGTCGACTGATATCGCTGATCAGAAGGCCTGCACCGAGGTTGGTCGCGAGGGCTTGGGCGCGGCTGAACCTGTCGTTCGCCTCGGATCGCCGTCGCGGCGCGGTGAGGAAGGCGCGGCCTTCGCCGAAGAGCGCACGGGCCGTCTCGTACGGGCGTCCGGCGTCTTCGAAAGCGGTGACTGCGGTCGACCACAGGTCCGGATCGTCCGCTCCTTCGATGCGTCGCACTTCGGCGCGAAGCAGGTGTGCGTAGGCGGCGGAGAGAGGCAGGACCGTGCTCAGCCGGTCCGCGGTGCGCCGTAGAGCAGTGGAGACCTTCACTGCAACGCCACCAGGGGAGTCGATGGCGTCGCCCTCCATGGCTGCCGCGGTGCAGAGCAGCGGCAGTGACCAACTGAGCGGGAGGTCGCACAGCCCGGCGGTGTCCGCATGGAGGAATTCTCTCCGGGCGTCGTCGAGACGGCCCTGGCGTAGGGCGACCTCCAGGGAACAGTGGCTGAACACCACTTGGAACTGCGCCGGCAACCGTTCCGTGCCACGCAGCTTTTCGGCGGCGGTCAAATGGACGATCGCGGATTGGAGGTCGCCGCGCAGCAGGAGACCGGCCGCTCGCAGCGTCGCGAATGCCGAGCGTGACAGTTGGGCGCGTGCGAGGGCGGTGGCCTCGTCGAGGGCTGAGTCGGCCTCGTCCCAGCGGCCCAGGGAGAGCAGACTGATCGCCCGGTTGGCCTGGACCCACCCTTCGCGGTTGGTGAGGCCGAGCGAGCGGCAGAGTTCAATGCCGTGGTCGGCCGCGGCGACGGCTTCCTCGGAGCGGCCCATGCCCTCGAGGATTGTTGGCAAGCTTTGGCTCACCCGTCCGGCGATGCCGAGTTCGCCCAGTTCTTCGGCTCGTTGGCGGATGGCGTAGAGCTCTGCGAGGACACCGCCGTCGGTATCCGTGTCCGCGTTCAGCAGGCACTGACACAGACGGGCGTGGAGTTCCTGTGTCTCGGCCCCTGCACGCGCGGCGTACCGTGCAGCTTCGACGGCGGGGGCTCGGTTTCTGCTAGAAGGACGGTGCAGCTCGTTCCAGATGGCGATGCGCACCAGCACTTCGGCTCCCACGACGGATGGAGGGAGGGCCTTGACGAGGCGCCACGCCGTCTGCACTTCGGGCCAGCCGTCTCCGCGGCTCAAGCCCTCGATGATCCGGGACCGTCGCGTCCAGAACCACGCGGCAGGTAGAGGCCGTTCTGCCTCGGCCTGGCTGAAGTGTTCCAGTGCAAGGTCGGTCAGGTGCAGCGCCTTGTGCAGGTTCCCACTGTGCACCGCAGCGGTGGCGGCCGTGGCGAGCAGCTCCGGCAGGCCGACCCGGGTCATGCCGTCCTCCTGCAAGGCACTGCAGGGATAGGTCTCCGGGCAGCGGATCGCGGGCAGATCCGCCGGCCGGACCTCCTCCGACATGCGGTTCCACCATTCGAGCGCCCGCTCCAGATGCCACAACTGCTCAGCGTGGGCAGAACGGTTGCGGGACTCCTCGGCCGCCGCAAGGCTCATACGCAGAGCTTTCCTCCCGTCCTGCGCCGCGTGCCAGTGCTGGGCGAGCCGTCCTGCCAGCTCCCCCGGCGGCACGAGTGTGGGATCCGCCTCCAGCACCTGTCCGTACTGACGATTGATCAGGTGCCGTTCGCCCGGCAGGAGGGTGTCGCCAACGGCTTCGCGGACCAATGCATGCCGGAACCGATAGTGCGCACCGCTCGGCTCGGGCGCCAGGACACGGGCGAGCACAGCCGCGCGCAGCGCCTCGATCAAGTCGACCTCGGACAGGCCCGCCACGGCCCTCAGAAGTGGGTAGCCGACGACGGCGCCACCCTCGGCAGCTGCGCGTACGACTTGCTGGCTCGCTTCGGGCAACGATTCCAGCCGGGTCAGCAGCACGTCGTGCAGGCTGTCGAGTCCCGTCTGTACGTGGTCGCGGTGCGCGCGGGCCAATTCCTCGACGAAGAAGGCGTTGCCCTCCGAGCGGTCGTAGATGTCATCGACGACACGTGGGTCCGGTATGGCTCCGAAGATGCCGGTGAGCTGCCGGTTCACTTCTCCTCGCATCAAGCGTGGTAGATCGACGCGGCTCACGGACCGTAGTCGGTCCAGTTCGGCGAGCAGTGGGCGCAGCGGGTGTCCGCGGTGGATGTCGTCGGAACGGTACGTCCCCAGCAAAATGAGCCGCCCGGTGCGCCGGGTACGGAAAAGGAAGCCCATCAAATTACGAGTGGAAGCATCGGCCCAATGCAGGTCTTCGATGACCAGCGCCACCAGCCGTCCGGACGCCAATGTCTCCAGAACGCGAGTGATGAGCGCGAACAGCCGTATCCCGTCGTCGTCTCTCGGATCAGCGGACGAGCCGGCGCCCATTTCCGGTATCACCCGGGCCAAAAGCTCTTCCTGCCCTGTGCTTGCGGCGCGTACTTCCTCGGGGAACCGTTGCCACAGCGTGCGCAGCGCCTCGGAGAACGGGGCAAGGGGGAGACCGTTGCCGCCGACCTCGATGCATCCGCCCACCGCCGCCACGGACGCCTCGGGATCCAGGGTGCTCAGCAGCTCCTCGACGAGTCGAGTCTTGCCGATCCCCGCCTCGCCCCGCACCAGCACCGCCTGCGGGTCACCCTCGTTCGCGGCCTTGGCCGCTCGCCTCAGCTCGGCCAGCTCGGTCTCCCGGCCCACGAAGACCGGACTCACGGGGATGTTCGCAGTGGACTGCACGTCCGCAAAAGACACAATGTTTCCAGGGTGGTCGTTCGATAACGCATTGTGGCCGCCGTCGCCCGCTGACCGGGCCGCCTTCGACTGAGCGAGGCACGGCCGGCTGGCCGGAGCCATGCGTTTCTCTCGCGATCCAGTCGGACGGGAAGGAGGTCATTACCGTGTTTCGTGATCGTACGCAGCATCTGGTCGGGCGATTTGGCCGCGCTCGTTCAGGCAACTTATGTCCCGCAGTGAGCGTAGTTCAAGATGATCTTCAGGCCGCTCCAGGCTGCCGTCCCGCTTGGAGAGCATCACGCCGCGTCGGGCCTGCGCGAAGACCGCCTCGTGGTTGGCGTGTGACGGAGAGTGTTCGGTCTGCCCGATGGAGAAGCGAGAAGCCGGGCATGAGGGATTTCCTTGTTCGGCCCCTACCTCTGCCCGATCCACCACACGCACCGTGACCGGGGCGGAGACGGTGAGATCCAGGAACCCGGGGCCAGTGTGGCCCGTGCAGGACGTGGGTGGTGCGCCGGCCGGTGCGAACGCACCGGCCGACTCGAGAAGCATCCCGGACCTTCGGTCGCCCCTAAATCACTGCTGGTCGGTCAGAACGCGGGCGACCTCGGCAGGATGAGCCAGGTGGGGGAAGTGGCCGCCGCCGTCCAATACGACGATGGAGACATCGGGCAGGGCTTGACGGAGCCAGGCTTGGTATTCCGCGTCGGGCGCGGCGCCGGTGACGTAGCGGTAAGGGGTGCCCTGGGCTGCGATACGGGCCAGACGGGCGGCGTTTCGTTCTTGCAGCGTAGACGGCGGGGTGGCCAGTAGTTCGTTCCAGTAGCTGAGAAGCAGTTCCTGCGCCGGAAGCGCGTCGGGGCTCGCGATGTCCCGGGTCTCGGGAGGCAGCGTGTCGATGCCCATGCGGCTGAGCAGGCCGTTCCAGACAGTGCCGTAGTTCGGGCTGCGCAGGAGGTGCTCGTTGCGCTGGAGCATGTCGGCGAAGCCTCCGACGCGCAGCGGCTGGTCGATGTTGACCACGCCGCGCACCCGGTACGTCGCGGCGTAGGCCGTGGCTATGGCTGCGCCGAGGGAGTGTCCCACCACCACGGGTGCTGCCAGGCCGGCTTCGGTGACGGCCTGGTGCACCATCGCGGCGACGTCGTCGAGTCCGTGCCGCTCCCGCAGTGGCGAGTCCCCGTGTCCGGGCAGGTCGAGGACGAGCACGCTCCGACCGGGGTCGGAAAGCTCGAGAGCGCGCAACACCGGCCCCCATTGGCGACGGTCGTAACTGAGGCCGTGCAGCAGGACGAGCGGCGGCCTGTTGTCCGGCTCGCCGTGGCGCTCTGCTCGCAGACCTGCGTACGTGATCATGTGTTGTGTTCCTCCTGTGGCGGGTGCTGTCCACAACAGAAGGCGTAACGCAGCGGCGAACGAATTGTGCGTGGTGGGCGTCACACCTGCCAGCCGCCGGGTCCGCCGGGAGCCGGCTGGTAACGGAGGAGGCGTCCCGTCCGCAGGGACGCCCGCAGGTGGGCGCCCGCGAGAGGCGCGGCGGCCTCAATGCGCTCGATGGTCCTCCACAGCGCCCGCGTGGCGCTGACGCGGGCGCGTTCGGCCTCGTTTCCGTGAGCACGGGGGCGCCCGCCGAGACCAGCGGCGCGCCGGAGCTCGGCGAGGAGCGCTCCACGCTCCGCCTGGACGGCTGCCGCGGCGTCGCCATCACCGGCCCGGTCGGCGGCATCAAGCTGATCGTCAAGCGCGGCGAGACGCCGGCGGTAGGAGGCGCGGGCCGCATCGTCCAGCAACGGATCGGTCGGCGGGACCGCCAGCCCGGAACCGCCCGCAACCAGGTCGAGCGCGAGGATCTCCTGGCCGGGCACCGCCAACAGCGCACGCAGGTAGCGTGGTCCGCGCCCGTCGGGCACGCGCGCTGTCTCAGCGCCGGCCTCCAGCCGCCAGTCGTGTCCATCGGGTAGCCAGCGCCACTGGTCGGCGGGCGCAGGAACCGGCGGCAGGGCTGAGAGGAGACCGCCCATGCCCAGCCGTGTGGCGATCGACCGGGCCCGGTCGACGTCCTCGCCCGCTCGTTCCCGGTCCCCGGGCCGGCCACGCCGTGTGAGTACCTCCGCGCGCGCCGCCAGGGTCCAGGCGAGCCAGGGGAGCGTTCCGAGGCGACGGGAGAGGTCCGCGGCCTCGTCCAAGTGGCCGAGGGCATCATCCGGCCGGTCGAGGCGTGCTGCCAAGCGGCCCAGGTAGTCGTCGACGGGTCCGGTGATCGTGTTGGCTCCGCCCCACACAACGAGTCGTCCCTGGTAGGGGAGCAGCGACTCGTAAAGGTCGGTGGCGGCCACCGCGCTCCCGGTACGTGAGGCGACTGCCGCGAGGTCTGCCAGTGCGCCGATCCATCGCGGGCCGGTGCCGGCGAGGACCGACGGCAGCAGCCGTTCCAGCTCAAGGCCGGCCTCGACGTCGCGTCCGGACTCGAGCATCGACCGCGCCGCTGTCGCCTCGAAGAAGTGCCCGGGCAGTCTGCGGGCCATCCTCTGCCATGGCTCGACGCGGGTATCGGCACGGCCTCGCATGACGTCCAGCTGATGTCGCACCGAACCGGCCAGCCGTTCGGTGTCGCTCACCCCCGCCTTGCGGCCAGCAACGAGCACTTGGTGTGCCAGTGCGTCAGCCTCCTCGAACCGGCCGCGAATCGTGGCGAGCATCGCCTGCCGCGCCAGTGCAACCACGCGGGCATCGGTGCGACCGGCCTGTTCCGCGGCGCCCACATAGACGCTGAGTGCCGCCTCGGCCGCCGTCAGGTCTCCGGCCTCGGCATGCGCCACGAAGCGCCAGAACAGGCCGCGGCACTCGGCCGCCGCGTCACCCGCCCGCCGGGCCTCCGTGACGATTTCCTCGGCCGTGGCCAGGCGTTCCGCCGTGGCGGCCGGGTCCCACAGCGCGTGCAACCGGCTGTCGAGGACCTCAGCAAGAGTGCCCGGGTCACCGGAGGCCCGGGCCAGACCGAGAGCCGTGTTCGCCAGGTCGCGGCGACGCGCGGCAGCCGAGGTGTCGGCGAGCAGTTCACGTGCGAGCCGCGCCAGTACCCGGGCGCGGTCGCCCGGCGTGAGCGGCCGTTCTGCGGCCGACTCCAGCAACCGGACGAGCCCGAGGTCGAGTTCGAGGAACTGGGTCCGCGAGGGGGCCACCAGTGCGAGATGAACCACCGGGTCGACGTCACCGTCGAGGCCCGAGAGCTGCCCGGACAGGCGGAGCGCGTGACCGGGCAGCCCGCCGGATACCAGCCACAGTGCGTGGACGGCGTCGCGCGGCAGTCCGGGCACCAGCGCGGCAAACTCCGCGCCCGACAGACCACCGAGCCTCAGCTCGGCCGCGCTCCCGGAGTACTCCCGCGCAGTGACCAACAGCGCGCGCGGAGCCAACGGCACCTCGGAGCCGAGGCCTATGAGATCGGGCTCCTCGACTGCGCCTACGTCGGCCAGCACGAGCACCGGCTCGTCCGGACGGCCCGGCGACGTACGGGGCGCGGCGTGCGCGCGGTCACCCGCGTACGCGACCCGGATCCCTCGATCAGCGGCCAATGCAGCGGCGGCCGCCAGCAGTGCGGTCTTCCCCACTCCCGAGGGGCCGGTGATGACCAAGTGCTCGCTGAGCCCGGCAGTCAACCGGTCGAGCAGAACCCTGAGGGCCGATAGCTCTCGGTCACGACCAATGAGGGACATGCGCCAGCTTAACCGGCCGCGACGTGAGGCGTCCGATGGGTGATGTGGCGTTTTGTCTGCGGACCTCGACGACCACGCCTGTGGTCAAGCCGCGCAGGCTGCGTAGTGGGACGCCTTCGCCCCGGTGTGCCGCAGGGTTGAGGCAGCGCAAGGCGTGGAAGCGGCTGGTGCACCCATGCGAAGGCACTCTTAACATTGAAGCCGCTGGCTTCTGTACAGCACTTTCGGGGCTGCAGTGACGTGCGCATGGCGGGCCGGGTATCGGCCTCGTCCTCCACCGCTGAGTCGCACCGCGGACCGTTTCCCCTGGCGCAAAGGAGAACCCCGTGACCCAGAACCCGACGCCGATCGACCCTGCCGACCTGCCCGAACCGATCACGCGCTACCTGACAGGCCGCGCCGCCAAGGACGCCGCCGCTGCCGCGCAGGGCTTCGCACCGGACGCCTTTGTCACAGACGACGGACACACCTATGAGGGAGCCGAGGCCATCAACCTATGGCTCCGGCGGACCGACACCGAGTACACCTACACGGTCACGCTCGCCGGCGCCGAACAGGACGCCCACAACCGATACACCGTCCACCAGCACCTCGAAGGGAACTTCCCTGGAGGTAAGGCCGACCTGCGCTGCCGTTTCGTTCTGGCCCATGGACTGATCAGCGAACTGAGCATCGCCCCCTGACCGGCCGCCCGCCACCCCACATACACCCGGCCCCCTGGCTGGGGTGGTGGGGCTTCGTCGAGTGAACGCCCGGCGGCCGGACGCCTGCTTTCGGAGAGGACGACCTATGGGGCGGCATGACCAAGCGGGAACGCCGGGTGCTCCTCCGGCTCCGACCGACCGTGGAGTATTGAGCGCACTGTCGGAGGCGGCTCGCCGGGAGCACCTGCAGTCCGGGGCCGGCCTGCACAGCGGGTAAGCCCTTCGGTAAACGGGCTGATCTGTACAGCCGGCTGAAGCGGGACAGCGCAGAGGACGATCCACAGTATTGCTCTGCTGCGGAGGCTGCTGGAGAGGGCCTGCTTCTCCTTCTATGCGTGACTCGCCAATGATGACAGGACGCACTGGCCGAGGAAGGCCGCTGATGCGCCGGCCTGATATTCATCGTGCTATGCGTGCGCGAACGCAGCGTCAGCGATGTCACCTGGCGCAAGTCCCGTAGTCTGACCTGCTTGGCGGAACCGACAGCGGCAGCCCTGTGGCAGACCCGCCCCCGTTGCTACCCGCGAGGCGTCGGCTAGCCGACGGCGGACCACCACCGCACCAGCTTGGTCGTGAGTCGTCAGCCGCCATGGATTCCAAGGCGACAGCTCTCGCCATGCACAGTTCTCAGCTTTGTGCAAAGTTCAGCAGGTCGGCGTTGAACCGTTCGGCGAACTTGGGCACCATCGCCAGCCCATGCGGGGCTCCCTCATACACCTTGTATACCGCTTCCCTGACCAGCTTCGAGCTCTTGGCGCCCGCAGCCACGATGGGGACGATCTGATCGTCGTCACCGTGCACGATCAGTGTCGGCACGTCGATCTTCTTGAGGTCCTCGGTGGTGTCCGTCTCAGAGAACGCTTTGACACAGTCGTAGGCCCCCTTGATACCTACCGTCATGCCCCACAACCAGAACTCATCGCGGGTGCCTTGGCTGACGGTCGAGCCTTCGCGGTTCGCGCCGTAGAACGGGCCACTGAGGTCCTTGTAGAACTGAGATCTGTCCTTGGCGACGCCCTCGCGGATCTCGTCGAAGACCTCGATCGGGAGGCCCTCGGGATTTGCCTGCGTCTTCAGCATCAACGGGGGGATGGCGCCCAGCAGGACCGCCTTGGCCACCCGTCCCGTCCCGTGCCGCCCCATGTAACGTGCGACCTCGCCACCACCGGTCGAATGCCCAACCAGGATGACGTCGCGCAGGTCGAGTCCCTCGATCACGGCCGCCAGGTCGTCGGCGTAGGTGTCCAGGTCGTTACCGTCCCATGGCTGGCCGGAACGCCCGCCGCCACGACGGTCGTGGGCGACAGCCCGGAAGCCGTGGTCGACCATCCACTTCATCTGGGGGTCCCAGGCGTCCGCAGTGAGCGGCCACCCGTGGGAGAACACGACGGGCTGGCCCGTCCCCCAGTCCTTGAAGAAGATCTGGGTTCCGTCCTGGGCTGTTGTATACGGCATGATCCTGAGCCTTTCTCGCTCCAGTGGGAAGGCGGGGTTCCGAAGCGTCGCCAGTCAGGCCGAACCCAGAGAGTTGGGAAGACTGCCACTCTCGAACGGTAGTCTGGCGGCCAGGACGTGGCACCTTGAAGATGTGCCCCCCTGCCGCTCGCGGGAGGTGCGGTTTTGTCGACCGGCTTCATCGGGTAAGACGAGCCGCCGGCGCTCCGGTGACCAGGACGGCGGCAACCGGATCTCCTCGTCATGGTCCATCAGCAGCGGGAAGCGGTCGTGCCACCACATGCCCTGCGTCGAGGACCGGCTGCTCTGAGGGCTCTGCGGTTTGATCGGCCCTGTCGCCGCGAGGTACCGGGCATCCCATCGCTCGATCACGGTCTGACACAGCGCCCGCAGGGCGGGAGTGAGGAGGAGCAAGGCCGCGTCCAGCCAATCACGGCAACCGAGATCGCTGTAGTACTCCCAGATCCATGTCGTGTCGAAGCCTGCCTCAACACCGACGACGAAGTCCTGCCAGGACCCCATCTGGCGGAAGAGGGTCGGGGAGGAAACAAACGAGCCTGCAAGCAGACGTTGAGCGCGATCAGCTGACGCTCACCAGACGCTCATCGTGCCTGGCGAGCGGCAGACGCCAGCCTCCCGCCCTCAAGCGTCCTGCACCACTCGTGAGAGCCCGAGGCTCACCGCGTGTCATTCGGGCGACACTGCGAACTCCCAGTCGTATGAGTACCGGTTCAGGCGTTCCATGATGTGTCCCCGGCCCGCTGCATCGGCGAGATGGAGCAACGTGACGTGTGGGCGTCCGCCGACGCTGGCGCAGACGATGTCCCCGGCGTCGACGCGGATGCCGGCCGCGGCAAGTTCGGCAAGCACGGCGTCACGTAGGGCGTTCATCCTGAGAGGGACCTTGGTGGCCTTACCTACATCGGTGAGAGGAAGCGCGTCGAGCACGGTGACAGCGTTGGGCACCGCGGCCTCTTCATGAACGGACTGCCGAGCATGCGCGAGGAGTTCGTCGGGGGTGGTGATCGCTCAGCACTTTCGCGTCATCGCCGACAAAGGCCCCCAACCCGAGGGGATTTTCCCTGAGGGGAAAAGGAACTCACCGAATCAGCACACGGGCTCAGTGACCTGCAAGTGTCGACGTGCCATGGGCAGGCTGACGGAACCGACAGCATGCCCTGTGAGCAGGTGGCGAGGCAATGGGTATTCTTTCCCATTCGGAATCTGTCCAGGTGTCAATAGGGCGCGAGCGGGGTCGCGGGACGGAAGGAAGCCGAATATGTGATGGGGCCCGCTCACTGGCTCCCGGCTGTCGAGACGTCGGTGCCGGCGGCACTCCACCGACGGAGGCGAGAAACACCGGGCGGCCGCCGCCATCCCTCGATCAACCCGCCCATTCGCGTGCATGATCACGCGAGCGTAGCCCGGGCACGCGGACAGGCGTGGTGGTGGCCGGGATACGAAGCCGACCACGCCATGCACGCCTGTGGCCGAACCGGGCGGTACCTGCCCTTCCATCCCTGCTGGCCGTAGTCGCGCGGCTCAGCCGGGCGAATGACGCTACGGGGCACAACAACACGGACGGCCGCGGAGGCCGGTTGGGACCCCAGAGCCTGCGGGTCTGGGTATTTTGGTGTACCCGCGATGACAGGAGAATAGGGATTTATCCCAATGTCGCGAGCGGTTGTACCTGACACCATGATTGGAAGCTGGGACGCTTACGCAACCAGATTGGTTGTCTCCACAGCCCGAACTTTGCGATTTCGGAAGTTCTGATCTATGGGAGCGGTGGGCATTTATTTGTTCCACCGACTTAACTCGGGGATTTTGCATGACAAGAGAAATAGCTGTACGCCGACGACGTGCCTTGCGGCGGAGTCCCGGCGTGCTGGTGGCCGCTGGTCTACTGGCAGTTGTCGGTGCGGTCGCCGTTCCTTTCACCGCCCAGGCCAGCGGCGGGCACGCTCCGGCGGACTTGGCACGCCAGGGGGACTTCGCCGCCGCGGCGGCGGAGTTCCATGTGCCGGCGCGGGTGCTGCTGGCGGTGGCATATCAGGAATCGGCATGGGACACGCACGCCGGGCAGCACAGCGTGAGTGGCGGCTACGGTCCGATGCATCTGACGGACGTGACGCCCTCGATGCTGGCCGGCGGTGACTCGGGGACGGCCGGGCGTAGGGACGTGGCGAAGCTCGCCGCGGATCCCGCGCTCCACACGCTGGAGGCGGCCGCGAAGCTGACGGGCCTGCCAGCGTGGCAGCTGCGTTCGGACGCGGCGGCCAACATCCGCGGCGGCGCCGCCCTGCTGGCCTCTTACCAGAGGGCCACGGCCGGGGACACCTCAGCCGATCCGGGCGACTGGTACGGCGCGGTGGCCCGTTACAGCCAGTCCGCGCAGCGCCAGGGCGCCCGCGCCTTCGCCGACCGGGTCTTCGCCACCCTGCACCAGGGCGCCATGCGCACGACGGCGGACGGCCAGCGAATCAGCCTGACCGCCGGCCCGCAGGTCCGGCCCGCCACCGGCCAGTTGGCGAAGCTGCACCTGGCGTCGTCAGCGGCGACGGACACCGAGTGCCCGGCCACCGTGAACTGCACGTTCGTTCCGGCCGCCCCGTCCAACGGGCAGGTGTCCAACCGGCCCGCCAACGGCATCCGGATCGACTCGATCGTCATCCACGACACCGAGTCCTCTTATGCCTCGGCCATAGCCACCTTCCAGGCCCCCGGCGGCAGCGCCTCGCACTACGTGATGCGGTCGGCTGACGGCGCGGTCACCCAGATGGTGCCGACCAAGGATCTCGCCTTCCATGCAGGCAACTACTCGACCAACATGCACTCCATCGGCATCGAGCACGAGGGGTACGCGGCCCACGGCGCGACCTGGTACACCGAAGCCCAGTACCAGGCCACCGCGGATCTCGTGACGTACCTGGCCGGCCGCTTCGGCATCCCGCTGGACCGGCAGCACATCCTCGGCCATGACAACGTTGTCGGTCCGACGTCCGCGACGGTCTCCGGCATGCACTGGGACCCGGGCCCGTCCTGGGACTGGGAGCACTTCATGGACCTGCTCGGCGCCCCGGTCACAGGCGAGCACGGCGTCGGCGACTGGGGCACCGTGGTGACCATCGCTCCCGGCTTCGCGGACAACCGGCAGACCGTCCAGATCTGCCCCTCCGACGACCCGACCGGCGCCACCACCGCCTGCACCAAGGTCACCCAGCCGTCGAACTTCGTCTACCTGCGCACCGCCCCCAGCGACACCGCACCGCTGTTCGGCGACAGGGCGATCCACTCCGGCGCCGCCGGCACCGACCGCATCAACGACTGGGGCAGCACCGCCCAGGCCGGGCAGCAGTTCGTCGTCGCCGGCGAGGACGGTGACTGGACCGCGATCTGGTACAGCGGCTCCAAGGTCTGGTTCCACAACCCCGGCGGCGTCAACACCGTCCCCGCGCGTGGCGTGACCATCATCCACAGTGGCCAGACCCCCATCACGCCGCCGGTGAAGGTCTACGGCTCCAGCTACCCCGATGCCGCCGAGTACCCCGCGGGCCTGTCTCCCTCCACTCAGGCGCCGCTGAGCATGTACACCATCCCGTCGGGCCAGGCCTACGTCGCCACCTCGGCCCCCGCCCTGACCGACGACTACTTCAAGTCCTCCGGCACTGTCGTCTTCGGCGCCAAGAAGATGTACACGATCCAGTACAACCACCGCACCGCCCTGGTCTACGCCGGCGATGTGACCGCGACGGCCAGTCCGTCGCAGAACGCCTCCGGCTCCGGTCGCTGAGGAAGTAACCGCCGGGGGCGGGCCCACGAGGTATGACTTCCGGGCCCCGCCCCCGGCACCTGCACCATCGATCCACAGCACGACCTTGGGAGCACACCCGTGCGGAAAGCACTCCTGTCCGCCGTACTCGCCACCGCCGCCGCCACCGCGCTCGCCGCCTTCGCCGTCGCGCGTTCGCACGGATCCGAAGCCGGCGAACCGGCGGACACCGCGAGCGGCCTGCGCGTCGGTGCCACCTGCTCGTCCGACTTTGCCTTTGCCGCCGATGTCTCGTGCGGGTTGGCGCGTTTCGGAGATGTCCGTCGGCACTGTCCCGCTACGCGCACCACTCACTGCCCTCGGACCCGCTCGGTGACGCTGAAGAACACGGGCCGGACACCGGTGCAGCTCGTGGCGATCAGCGGTTCGGCGCCCGGCGAACGCCACGAGACCGTCTCCCGCACCCTCCGTGCCGGCGCGTGGGAGGTCATGGGGCCACGAGCGGGCGACTTCTTCCTGCTCGACATCGTCCTGCGCTCGGACAGCGGCCGGGCGAAGGTGACCGTCACCGGTCTGTCCTGACCCCTTCCCCACGCGACTGGAGACGTCACAGGCCCAGCAGCGCCTGCTCCACGACCTCCGTGAGAGCGGAGTGCGTAGCCCTGGGCATTCAGCGGCATTGGGCGATCTGGCGTCCGACGGCAGAAGGGTGACGCTGGGTCAAGTGAGACCAACAGCCCAGCTCTACCGTGATGAAGCCACTTCGAGCGAGGCGAACTCGGTGTTGTCCATGCCGTCGTGGGTGCGGCGTACGCGGCGGCGGTCGTGAGCCCATGCCACAGCGCAGGCGGCGAAGTAGAGGAGGCTCAGAGGGGCGGCGAGCAGCAGCATGGTGAGTGGGTCTGTGCTGGGTGTGGCGATGGCGGCGAAGACCGTGATCGCCATGATCATGACGCGCCACCAGCCGATCATCCGCCGTGCGGAGATCACGCCACCGAAGTTCAGCAGGATGAGGAGGAGGGGGAGTTCGAAGGAGAGACCGAAGACGACGATGAAGCGGGTGGCGAGGTTGAGGAAGTCGTCGACCGGGAGCATGTTGGTGGTGTGAGCTGGTGTGAAGGAGATGAGCACCCGGGCCGTGGTCGGCAGGAGCCAGTACGCCAGGGCGGCTCCCGAGAGGAAGAGCGGGATGCCGGCGCCCAGGAAGGCCAGGGTGTACTTCTTCTCATTGCGGTGCAGCCCTGGGGCGATGAACGCCCACAGTTGGTAGAGCCAGACCGGACTCGCTGCGATGACGCCCGCGGTGATCGACACCTTCAGTGCGAGCGTGAAGGGGGAGAGCAGGCCGTTGAGGGCGATGACTCCGCAATGCCCTGCCGGCGCCGCCCCGGCCAGTTGGCCGGGGGTGCAGCCGGGCAGGGGGGCGATGAGGAATCCGATGAGTTGCTTGTAGAAGAAGGCAGCGCCTGCGGTGACGAGGAGGATCGCTCCGATGCCTTTGACCAGGCGGTTCCTCAGTTCGCGCACGTGGTCCAGGAGCGGCATCCGGGCTTCTTCATGCGGTGTGGGGGGCATGGAGGGTCTCGGTTCCTCACGCGTGGCGCAAGCCGCACGTGATCGGTACGTGGTCGGGGTCAGTGCTCGACAAGGACGTCCTCGGGTGGGGTCTTCTGGGAGGCCGGGTGGTGGTCGGGCGTGGGCTGCAGGGTGGGGGTGGGTGACGTTCGTTCTTCGGTGGTCTCGCGTTGCATGGCCTTGGTCTCGCTCTTGAGGATGCGGAGCGATTGTCCGAACGAGCGGGCTACGTCGGGGAGTCGTTTGGCGCCGAACAGGAGCGCTACGACGGCGAGGACGAGGATGATTTCGGGAGCTCCGAGCCTGCCGAACATGGAGGGATTCCTCTCTGGAGGGTGAGGTGAAAGCCGGTGTGGTGCCGTGTTATCGGTGGAACCGGGGCGCTGCGCCTGGCGAGGAAATGGCCTGTTGGGGGGGCGGTCGGGGCGAGGTAGGTGTGGTGGCCTTCCTGGCACACATGGGCGCTGCTTGGTCAAGCGGTGCCGTCCGTCTGCCGGGCAGACGGGCCGCTGGTCGCGATGGTCGGCCGGGACTGCTCGGTCCGGAAGGTGAGTGCCGGTTCTGTCCCAGGGGTGCTGGGTGGTTCCTCTTCGAGGTCGAAGTCGGAGAGGGCTGTGGCGAGGTCCAGGGCCTCAACGGTCAGCAGGTTCTTGCGTACGAGCGTCTTGGGGTTGAGGTCCTCGATGCGCAGGTCCTGCAGTTCGGGTGGGAGTTCGCTCCGGATGCTCGCCTGCGCGCTCTGCGAGAGTTCACGTATCCGGCGCAGGGCCCGTGTGGCGTCCGACACCATCTTGGGGAGTTTGTCGGGTCCGATCAGGATGATGGCCAGCACGATCAGGGTCACGAATTCGAGAGGTCCGATGTCGAAGAACACCTGGGGTTCCCGTCTGGGAGCTTGTGGGGTGGTGCCCCCCGACCTCCGACGAGGGAGACCGGAGTGTGACTGTCGGGGTGCCTTGCTCGTCTCGATCCCTTGCCCGCCGGGCGGACCCGGCGGGCAAGTTGCCGGTGATGGGGTCAGCGAATGAGGCGGGCGAACTTGCGAAGTTCTTCGGTGAAGATCTTCGGCTGTTCGAAGGCGGCGAAGTGGCCGCCGTGCTTGGCCTCGTTCCAGTAGACGAGGTTGTGGTACGTGCGCTCTCCCCAGATCTTGGGCGCGGTGAAGATGTCCTTGGGGAAGATGGTGACGCCCACCGGCAGGTCGAGTTCGTGGCGGATGAAGGCGGAGGCGAAGCTCTCCGCGTACAGTCGGCCGGCCGACGCGGCGGTGCCCGGAAGCCAGTAGAGCATGATGTCGTCGAGCATCTCGTCGTAGGACCAGATGCTCTCCGGGTTGTGGTTGCTGTCGGTCCACAGGCCGAACTTCTCGTAGATCCAGGCGGCTTGGCCGGCGGGGGAGTCCGTCAGTCCGGTGCCGATGGTCTCGGGCGAGGTTCGCTGAACCGCGCTGTAGGCGGTGCCGTTGGCCTGGAAGTCCGCGATCTGCTGGAGGACCTTCTGCTCCTCAGGGGTGGGCGTGCCCACCAGCGGGGCGTCGAACAGGACCGGCAGGTTCAGGTGGACGCCGATGAGTTCCTTGGGCCACAGCTTGCCCATGGCCGTGGTGACGCTGGCACCCCAGTCGCCGCCCTGGGCGATGTAGCGGTCGTAGCCGAGGCGGCGCATGAGCTCGAACCATGCCTTGGCGATCCGCATGACGTCCCAGCCGTTTTCGGTGGGCTTGTCGGAGAAGCCGTAGCCGGGGAGGGAGGGGATGACAACGTGGAAGGCGTCCTCGGGACGGCCGCCGTGGGCGGTCGGGTTGGTCAGCGGGTCAATGACCTTGAGGAACTCCACCACCGATCCCGGCCATCCGTGGGTGAGGACGATCGGCGTTGCGTCCGGGTGGGGGGAGCGCACATGCAGGAAGTGGAAGCCGAGCCCGTCGATCTTCGTGCGGTACTGCCCGAGGCTGTTGAGGCGCCGCTCCAGGCGGCGCCAGTCGTACTGGGTCTCCCAGTGCTTCACGAGCCTCTGGACGCGGTGCAGGGGGGCGCCCTGCGACCAGTCCTTGACAAGCTCCTGCTCGGGCCAACGGGTGTTGCGCAGCCTGTACCTCAGGTCCTCCAGCGCGCTCTCGGGAACGTGCAGGCGGAAGGGCGTGATGGCCTCGGTCGCCGGGCGCAGCTTGCCCAGCCCGACCGGGTTTCGCTCGCCCGCCACCGCGGGCGACGCCTGCGACATCGTCCAGGGCAGCGGAGCTGCGACCGCACCGGCAACCGCTGCCGTTCGCAGCACGCCGCGACGGGTGAACTTCCCTCCTCGGCTCTCGGGTGACTGCCTGGTCGTTGCGTCATGACTCATGGAAATCTCACAGGTTCTCTCGGGGGTGCGACGCGCCCGAACGGGGCTCTCGTCGCGTGGTGGGTGCCGGACGCTGCCGGCGTCGGCCCGCGCGTGCGTGGGCCGGTAAGCGCAGTCGATTGCGGTGGCTGCTCTCGCCGGCTGCGGCGTTACACGAGGGCCGGCTGCCGCTTCCGGATAGCCGCGGGCAGGGACAGCACCAGGACGGCGGCAGCAGCGATCAAGGGCACCAGCAGGGCTGCGTGGTAGCCATGCATGGCGCCATGGGCGCCGGGGCGGGCAACGGCCTGGTTGACCGCCGTGGTGACAGCCACCAGCAGGGCAGTACCGAACTGGGCCGATGACTGGAACAGGCCGCTGGCAACGCCCTGCCGCTCGGGTGCGACACCGGCTGTGGCGCTGATGCTCAGCGTGCTGAAGCACACGGCAAAGGCGATGCCGATGAGGGCGAACGTGGGGAAGAGAGCCGGCCAGTAGCCGGAGGTGAGACCGAGGGGAAGCAGCAGGCCGTAAGCCACGACGGTGAGCACGAGGCCGAAGGAGAGGACGCGGGGGACTCCGAAGCGGCCGATCAGCTTCTCCATCCGGGGAGCGACGAACAGGCCGAGAACGCCGCAGGGCCAGAATGCGGCTGCGGTGGTCAGGGCGGACCAGCCGCGGGTCTCCTGCATATAGAGGGTGGCCATGAACTGTGCTGCTGCCCAGCCTCCGACGAACGCCATCACACCGAGGTTGGCGCGGACCCGCGGCCAGGAGGCCAGCAGACCAAGCGGGAGCAGCGGTGACTGCTGTCGGCGCTCGATGGCCACGAAGACAGCCAGCAGGGCAACGACGGCCAGCAATGAGAGCAGGGTGCGCGGAGCACCCCAGCCGACGCCCGGAGCCTCGGTGAGTGTGAAGACCAGAAGCAGCATGGCGAGGGTGATCGCAGCCGCCCCGGGAAGGTCCATGCTGCCGCGGCTACTGCTACCACGGTGGTCAGCGGGAATGAGCCTGGGCGCGGCCAGCAGGATCAGCCCCGAGACGATGGTGGGCATGATGAACACCCATCGCCAGCCGACCTCACTGAGCAGGCCACCGGATATCAGACCGAAGGTGAAGCCGGCCGCCCCGGTGGAGGAGTAGATGGACAGAGCCCGGTTGCGCACCGGCCCCTCAGGGAAGCTCGTCAAGATGATCGCCAGGCCCGCCGGCGCGGTGAAGCCGGCGGATACACCCTTCAGGAAGCGGCTGGCGATCAGCATCGTGCCGCTGGTCGCGAAACCTCCGAGTCCGGACATCAGAAAGAACACGATCAGTGCGATCAGGAACACCTTGCGGCGTCCGAGGAGGTCAGCCGCGCGACCGCCCAGCAGGAGAAACCCGCCGAAGCCCAGAACGTAGCCGGAAACCACCCACTGGAGCTGGCTGATCGACATGTGCAGCGCCTGCTGCACCGTAGGCAGCGCTACTGCGACCATCGAGGTGTCCAGTGCGTCAAGGAAAAACGCGGCACACAGGACGGCCAGCAACCCCGCGGCAGCGCCGCCCAATTTCGCGGATGTGGCTGCGCTTCCTGCCACTGAAGTCTTTTCTGCAGTACTCATGTCGCCGAATATAGCGTCGATACATGGAGCCGATACAAACGTTTAGCGGGTGAGCGTTGTCACATTCGACGCCGAGAGGGAGGCGAGTCGGGCACTCGCGACACAGGGTCTGGTCAGGGGTGGCACACCCCTGGGCGCCCGCCGGCCATGAGAATGGAGCGCTGATACATCATGTAATGTAGCTGCATGTCAAAAACCTCTGCCCGTGATCGCCTCCTGCTGGCGGGAGCCCAGCTGCTGGAGCAAACCGAGGTCGGTGACGTCTCCACTCGCGCCATTTGCGAGCTGGCAGGCGTGCAGGCGCCCACCCTCTACCACCACTTCGGGAGCAAGCAGCGGCTCTTGGACGAGGTGGTCAGTCACGGCTTCCGTGACTTCCTGGCCACGTACGCGGCAGAGGACGCATCCCCGGATCCCCTCCAGGCGATCCGTGACGGATGGGACATCCATGTGCGATTCGGTGTCGAGCATCCGACGTTCTACGCCTACATCTATGCCCGTGTGAGCACAGGAGCGCGCTGCGGCGTCGTGAGTGAGGTGGAGGCGATGCTCCTCAAAGCTCTCGAGCCGGCCGCTCGGCAGGGCCTGCTGACCGTGACCCCCACTGTTGCCGCTGCCGAGATCCTCGCGGCAAGTACGGGGGTGATCATGACGCTGATCACCACGCCTGAAACGGAACGTGACCCGCTACTGTCCACCCGTGTGCGTGACGCGATCCGCGTGGCGGTGACCGTTCAGCACCCTCGCGAAGGTGGCGGTCAGAGCGTGACACCAGCTTCTGCAGCGGTGGCCCTGTTGTCCGTACTGGACGACGCCGACGCGGTGCTGAGCGACACGGAACGGGCACTGCTACGCGAATGGCTGGCACGTCTGGTGTCTTGAGTCGTTTCGGGTATCCGGCGATGCGTGCGAAGATCTGCCGTCCAGGCAAAGGGTTTCGGGTCGTCGTTCCAGGTCAAGGTGCGGCAGATCACCTGAACGCCGAACCGTTCGTGATGGACATCGATGAATCGGATCGGCGCGGCGGCTTCGGGCCGCGTTCCGAGGCGAAAAAACGGCCGCAGCCTTGAGGATCTCATTGGCCTGCCGCAGCTGGGCGGCGTCTTCCCCCAGCTCCCTGATCCGCTCGCGCTCCTGCTGGGCAGCAACCGCCTGTGGATCGGCCCGGGACTCTGTCTTCTTCACCCGGTGCCGCAGTGCCTCGGGAGGAATCCCGAGAAGATCCCGACCTCCCGGATGATCCCCGACATCTCTGGCAATTGCTTCTGCTTCTCGGTGACCATCCGCACGGCCCCCGCTCGGTCAGCTCCGTCGGGTACTTCCTCTGCGCCGACGCGAGCGTGTCCCTCCAAGGTTCAGCGCTCTGCGCCGAACCCGGTGCGATTCAACCACGGGAGTGCGGTGGGCGTACTCGCCGCTTTCGGGCCCGCCTTCGATTCGCTTCTCGCGCAGTCTGTACGGCACGGCGCCGAGTTGGGAGCATGACGGGATGTGTCCGGCACGTGAAGGGGTGGCTGCGTGGGGGCGGACGAGATCGAGTCCCGGGGCTTCAACCTGAACGAACTGTTCCGCGATGTGACTTATGAGATCGACTACTACCAGCGGGATTACACCTGGGGCGAGGAAGAAGTCCGCACCCTGCTGGGGGACCTGTGCGATCTGTTCCGTGACTGGTCGGGCGACTCGGCATATCGGCGCCGTCCCCAGACCGCGCCGCAGTACTTCCTGGGTCCCTTCGTGTATCACGAGCCGTCGGAGAACTGCCGCTTCCTCGTCGATGGCCAGCAGCGGTTCGTCACCCTGCACCTGCTCTTCATGCAATTGAGGCTGTGGGCCAAGGAGGACGGGGAGCCGGAAACGGTCGACCAGCTCAACCGCGTGATCACCACGGACGGGAAGCACTTCTGCGTCGGCATCACCGATCACGACCCGGTCCTGCGGGCTATCAGCGAGGGCCGCAAGTACGAGACGGGCGCGGGGGACTCCCTCTCTCGCCGCAATCTGTGGGCGCGCAGCCAGCAGATTGAGTCTCAGCTCGTGGAGGAACTCGACGCCGAGCAGCTTCACCAGTTCACTGAGTGGCTCTTGAAGCGGGTGGTCCTGGTCGGCATCCGCGCAGCCGGTCGCGACCACGGCTACCGCATGTTCGAGACCATGAACGACCGCGGCGCCCGCCTCACAGCCGTCGACCTCCTCAAGAGCCACCTGCTGTCCAACGTCAGCGCCGGCGAGGAACGGCTCAACACCCAGTGGCAGGAGATGCTGCGGGAACTGTCCACGGACCGCGAAGACCCCCAGGCGGCACCCCGATTCATCAGGGCCTACCTCCTCGCCCGCTGCGCACGCGCGGGCAACGGCGAAGATCGCCGTCAGATCACCACCAACCTCAATGTGTGGGTCCGCCACAATGCCGATTACCTCGGCCTGATCACGGGACGGCCCGACCAGTTCCTCCGGTTCGTGCAAGACCTGCTGAAGTTGGCCCGCCTGTACCGACCCATCCTCGCCGCCACCCGCACGCTGAAAAAGGACGGCGACCGCCTGGAGACCGTGCTCTACAACGAACGCAACGGCCTCGGCGCTCAGTCCGTAGCGTTCCTCGCCGCCATGGACCCAGATGACCAGCCCACCGACGCCAAGGACAAAGGCCGCCTCGTCGCCTCCTTTATCGACCGGTGGTACGCCCTGCGGATCCTGCAGGACCTTCCCGCCCAGTCCGCCGACATCGATGCCCTGGTCCACACCGAGCTCGTCCCCCTCCTACGCGACTGCCGCACGGTCGCAGACGTCGCCGCCGCACTGGGCGACCTCGCGCACCACGGCGGGAACCCGGTACGGGAAGCGGTCACCCTGGGACTGCGAGGCAACAACGCCCACCAGATCCGCTATCTCCTCGCCCGGGCCACCGCCTACGCCGACGAGGCCTGCAAGAAGACCTCAGACATCCTCACCTACCTCGACCGCGACCAGTTCCACATCGAACACCTGTGGGCCAACCACCACGACCGGGTCGCCGCCGACATCCCCGACCCGGTCGTCTTCCGCAGCCGCCGCAACCAGCTCGGCGGCCTCGGCCTGCTGAGAGGCCGCGAGAACTCCAGCATCAACGACATGCCATTCCACGAGAAGAAGCGCCTCTACGCCCGCAACAACGTCCTGCTGGGCGTCATGGCTCCCGAATACGATCACCGCAACCCCGAGCTGCGCGACTTCATCAAGGCGCACCAACTCGACAAGCTGCTCAGGGCCTTCGGCACCCGAGAGACCATGACCTCAGTCATCGAAACCCGGCAGGAGCTGTACCTCCGCCTGTTCGAACACATCTGGGACCCCGAACGCCTGGGCCTGCCTGCCCCGGAGACGGCTCCGGACTCCGAGCCCCCGTCGAGTGCCCCCATGCCGGCGCCCACTCGCCCACGTCAAACCGCTCCTCAGCGCAAACCCGCCTCTCGCCGGCGCACCGACGTGGCCAAGATGATCGACGCCCAGGTCCTCAAAGCCGGCACCAGGATCGTGCTCACCCACCGTGCCACCGAGCACTGGGCCACCATCGACGAAAACGGCGGCATCGTCCTCCAAGCGACCGGAGGAACCCCCTACGGCCGAGTCGACGAGGCAGGGGCCGTTGCCCGTGGCACCAAGACTTGTCAGGGTATGAACGAATGGCACATCGAGGACGAGGACGGAGCACGCGTCAGCCTGCGCACCGTACGAGATCGCGCCGCTGCGTCTGGTGCTCTGTAATCGGGGTGACTGCCCGCAACTTCACCAAGTGCGATTCTTTCCCCTCAGACAGATTCCATCCAATGATGGGTCGTCAGAACTACGCGCAAGTCGGCGAGTCCCTTACCTATCGTCTGTGCGGCCGAGGAACGGTGATCACTACGGGCCGGAGGTGTACCGAGCCTGCCTCGGAGAGACGTGCCGCTTGGCCCTGGAGGTCGGCTAGCAGGGTGTCGGGATTTAGCTTCTTCGCTTCTGTCTTGCGTTTGTCACCCGTCGCGTTCCACAGGTCGATCGGGTACCAGCTGACGAGGTAGATACCGGCGTCCGTCCCTGCCTCGGGCAGGTATCTGCCCGCCAGTTGTTCCTCCTGTGCCGTCGAGACGCCCGTGTTCCATGCGCCCTTGACTTCGATCACAAGCTTGACGGGTCCGTTCTCGGTGCTGACCGGGCGGTTCCCGGATGAGGGCAGCGCGTCGATGAGGATGTCGGTGCGATCGCCGGTGCCGTAAGCATCAGTGGGGTGGATCAGCACCTCGCGATTCACCGCGACACGGTGGCCAGCCAGCCTAAGAGTCAATTCGTGGGCGAGGTATGCGCAAACGGCTGCTTCGGGTTTGGGACGCCAAACTTCCGGAACGCCCTGATCATCAGCGGCTTGCGCAGCCTTCTTCCGGCGACGTGTGCCCGGTGTTCGGTCCCACAGCAGTTCGCAGTGCGAGGGAAGCTCCCGTGCAATTTCATCCAGGACCTCCTGTACAACATCGAGGAGATCCGTACTGGTGCGAATGAGGCGTCGTGCAGGGTCTTGAAGAACCCGTATGACGTCTTCCGGGCGCACCTGAGTCCAGATTGCCGCGGCATGCTGCTTTGTGGTTGTGAACCGGGCCGCCGCGACATCGAGTCGGTCGGGGAATCTACCAGCCAGTTGTCGAAGTTGGTGGACGGACTCCGCAGTGGCCCGTCGACTCAGCTCTCGGAGCAAGCTACCTCTCCACTCTCTTGCTTCGTCTTCGGCACTGAGCGAGCGCACGCCGCGGAGAGGTTTGTCCTCCTCGGGTGGGTACAAGTCACTGAGCCACACGTATAGGTCCGCTAGTTTCGCTTCACTCAGCGAACCCTGGATTTGTTCGGTTTCGTTTCGAGCGCAGGCCTCGGCCAAGCAGCGGCTGAGAGTTACATCGCGCGTCGCGAAGGCCTTGACTCGGTCCCAGTGAGCCTCGGGGTCGGCAGTTAGCAGGGCGCAGACAGTTACGGCAGCGACACCTGTGGCCTTCTGATCTGACAACGGCATGCTGAGTGCCGTATCGATGAGGCGCTTCGCGGCGCTGCTTTCGGCGGTCAGAAGGGAGCGGAGGAGGGACTGCCAGGTGCGCAGAGCAGCATTGTGAGCTTCGTCGGTGTCGGGTACGCCTACGGCATTGTTGCCGGTCGGTCGGCCGAGTTCGGGGCTGGTCGCGACTGCTTGCAACATCCCTAGGCTGGCCGCGATCCGGGTGGCGATGTCTTCCATGGCAGTCCGTAGTTCATCGGTCCAGCGCGGGTCGACGATGTTGAGTTCGACGGGCTGCCGACCGCGTGAGAGCGCGGCCATGGCTATTTGAGTCGTGCGTTGGGCCAAGGATTCTGATGCATGACGGGCGGCCAGGTGCAGCAGATCCTTCCGAACGGGTTCTGTGTAGCTGGTGGAGGTGCCGAGGATCTCGGTGAGAATCGCGGCGGTCCACGAGCGCCACGCTGAGGGAGGCAGTTCATGGAGGCGCCCGGTCCCGTGCAGCTCGGTCAGGAGGGCGTAGCCGGCCCAGGAACGGTGGTCGATTTTGTTGTCTTGAACCCAGGAATCGGCGTGGTCGTGTTCCGCCGCGAGGTAACGCAGTCCAAGCTTGGGAAGATCTGACAGATTGTCGTTGAGGGCGGTAGCACCTGGCCAGGAGGCCATAGTCCCGGACAGCTCCGCAACTCGTTCGGTTCGTGGGTCCACCCGCAGCCTCCAAAGAAACTGCCAGAGACTGTCGTTATCTCCTTGCCGTGCTTGGGTAAGAAGACGCGATTGCGCGGCGAGGAACGCATCTACCTCGGGCCGGCTGTCGACGTTGGCGCGGTGGTTTCTGCGCAGAGCCTTCGCCAGAGGACTGTCCAGGGCAATCGGGTCATAGTAGGTGGCAAGGTATGGCCATACGGGGTGCTGCTCGTTGTAGGCGAGCTCGAACGCCTCGGGGTCGTCCCCTGGGAAGAGCCGGGCGGCCAGTTCTCCGAAGGCAGCGACGAGCATGTTGTTTCCGGATGCTGCTGCCTGGGCCGTTTGGTCCAATGCCCACGCAAAGTCCGTGCTGTCCAACAATTGGTGACGAATGGTTGGCGTGGGGGTCGATGGACCATTCCAGCGCAGATGGTGGGTCCAGTCGTGAACGATCCGCCAGGAGGCTTCGCGCGGGTTCATTTGTGCTCGGACGGCCTCGCTGACGAGGGCCTGGCCCCAGAGCCGACGGAGCGCCTGGATCTCCTGCGATTCCTGGCCATGCTCGTCGAGTTCCAGTGAGTCCGGGATCCTCACTTCGTGATCGTCCTGCAGGATCCCGAGGACAATCTCGGACAGAACGCCTAGGTGTTGGCGAGCTGTCTGGTTACTCAGTGCACGGTCAATCGTGGCATCGAGCAGTGAGGTCTCGATGCGGTCCGACGAGAAGACGAATATATCTCCGTGTGAATCCGGTTGAAGAACTGCATCCCGCATCCAAGCGAGGAGCTCCGGGAGGTCCTCGTCGGCGCACTGAAGGGGCATGGTCTTGAGGAAATGGGCATACGCGCCGTACACGTGCTGCGATGGCGGGCGGAGTGCGGCCAGCACAGTCGACACGTCCAAGTGGTTCGGCCACAGAAGAGCAAGCAGGGTGCCGCGCAGGGCGTGGTCGGGATCTGCTTCCGTGGCAATGGCGGGGTCGGAGATCGATGCGAGAGCCTCTGTGATTATTGGCACTGCACGTACAGCATCGCAGGTGAAGGCCGCGTCAGCCGCCAGAAGGCGCTCCGTGGGATGCCAGGCGCCATTCCCCACCAGTTCTAGGAGCGCAGCGGCAAGCCGCGGGTGCGCCTTGCCGGCGTCCTGGGCCAGCTGGATGGCGAGGCGGATCCGAGCTGTGGTCTCCCAGTCCGGTGCACCGCCACTCGGGGCTGCCTCCAGGACATCGGCGAGCTGATCTTCTAGCAAGGGGTGACGCAAGTCCCAGCGGGAGAGTTGCCAGCGAGTATCTCCGAGCTCTACCTGCGCCGCACGTTCCAGGAGCCTCCTCACCGTCATTTCGCGAACCGCGTCGGAACGCACGAGCGCACTGTGTACTGCCAGGCTCTCGGGGTCGGCATACGCCAGCCAGCTTGTGTGTGTTGGGTTCATCGCCACCAACCAGGCAGCGGTCTCCCTCAGCGGCGCAGGGATGCTGGCTGTATCACCGTCTGGTGACCCGACGAGGAATAGGTTCTCGAGCTGCTGATGTGTCGTCTCCCGGTCTGTGAGATACCGGGCAGCAAGGTAGGCAGCCACGGACGAGTGGCGGAACGCAATCCTGTTGTCGTCCGGCCTCGTGAAGAGTGCCGTCGCCAGTGTTTCCTCCAGGGCCTGAGGGGTGACGTCGTACGAGCCCCAAGTGGTCCGTTCCTCACCGCCCGCCAATTTGTCACCCGGCAGGTCGAAGGCACCAGCCGCGAACGCAGGACCACGCCACACTGCGCGGTGGCCGGACAGCAGCATCCAAGCGGCAACGCGTCCGGCCACCGTCAGACGCTGCGTGGCGGTGGTGGTGACGGCCTTGCCCAGTCGGTGAGGATCAGGATCTTCGGCAAGGCGTTCGACCCCGCGAGCGAACAGATCCTCAGGAACACCGTGCAGCCGTCCGTCGGCACGGTAAGTCAGGACAAGCAATTCCAAGGTCAGCGGAACGCTGGCAAGGACAGCGGCGCCAAGCGCCTCGGCCGCGGCTACGAGCTCTTCCCCTGGGACGTTCGCACTGTCGGCCAGTGCCACAGCCTCTTGCCGGCTCAGCGGTGCCAGGTCGACGCACCGACAGGATCCGAACGCTTCAGAGAGCACGGCGGTCGTGGTTGTCGGGTAGTCGGCCGTGCGGCACGCCATGAGAAACCGGATTCGGCTGGTGTCCCGGCCACCGAGCGATTTCTTCAACCGCCTCGGCAGGTATGGCAGCAACGTACTTTCGTCGGCTTGATCTAGGACCACCCACAGAGTTCCAGTGGTTTCTGCGGTGTCCCCTTCCAAGGGCAGCGCCTCAAGGTGACGGCCCAATTCCACCTGGTAAGAGCTCTCGGTCAGGTCCCCGCCTGTTATCCACAAGCAGGCGTGGGTCTCACTGTCCCAGATGTCCGCGACACGAGGCAGATCGTCGGTGAGATGTGTTAGTACCGATGTCTTTCCGGCACCGGGCTCGCCCAGGACCACCATCGCTCCGGCCGTCATGACGACGGAGGGGCGAGTCAGGGCTCCCTCCTCGAGCCGCCCGGCCTCTCCGACCACCTCGTCGTCGCCTGCGCGAAACGCCTCGGTAGCCCGCGGGATCAGATCCTCCGTGGCGTGCGCGCTGCGGATCTTGCACAGGCGCGGCACATGGAAGCTGAATACAGACTCGGTCATGCCGTGATTCTTCCAGCGCTCACCGACAGCTGCGGCTAGGTCGAGAGCTACCCGGACTGGAGTGCTGTGTCCAGCAGCTCGGATGCCGCCCACGTGCCAGCGACGGGGGCGCGCTCGTCGACCGACGGCACTCGATGAGAGTTTTCCTGTGCATGCCAATATGGGAAGGGATCTTGTTGATGGCGGGAAGGGCACTATGTGAGGCGGGCATGGGCGCAGGTCAGCACCACTAGTGAACGGTCCACAACAATGGGCTACTCCCGACTCAGGTCGGGAACGGTTCACGAGATCCCATCCAGGTTGGTTGTCTGGGTGGGATCTTCTGTATTCCGGGCCGGGTACGGCGAGGATTCCGCTTCGGGAAGCCCGTCCGAACTGCGGCTTCGGCACCGGTACGGCCATCACTCACCTTAACCACTGAATGTGCACACCCGGCTACTCGGGGCGACTCTTGGTTGGGGGCTCGCCGCTGTCCGTGACAGCTCGTCCCTCTTGGTGGCCGCGCTGTCGTGTGGTGCGAGCCCCTTCTTGGAGGTGACGCGTCGTCTCGAATAGCCGTGCCTCGGGCGTCACTTTGGAGTCGCCGAGGTGGTCTACGTCTTTGGGCACTGGTCGCGAGCGCTCTGGCCTTGGCCTCGAACGCCGTGACAAGTGTGGCGCATGCGGAAGGTGGCACCACGCCACGGGGTACGGAGCTTCGTGCCTACAACGGTTCCTTCTGCCCGTGCCGCTTCTTCCCGTACCCACCTGGCTACTGCCTGGGTCGTCCGGGCCGCCCCGGTCCTCCAGGCCCGCCTGGGCCGCCCGGTCCGGTCGGGCCGCAGGGTCCTGCCGGCCCTGCGGGCCCTCCGGGGCCACAGGGTGACACCGGAGCCGACGGTCCGCCGGGGCAGCCGGGCCCTCTTGGGCCGCAGGGGCCTGCGGGGCCGCAGGGCGAAACCGGCGTGCAGGGGCCTGCTGGTCCTGGTGGTCCTGCGGGGCCGGCTGGTCCGTCGGGCGTCGCCAACGCCCGTGTGGTCGTCGGGGCGCCCGCCGTCTTCGCTTTCGTCAGTTGCCCGTCGGGGCAGGTCGCGCTGGGCGGTGGGGGCGTACCGTCCGGCAGGGGGCGCACAACCCGCTGACGACGTCTGTACCCACGACCAACGGAAGCGGGTCGAATACCGGTGATCTGGCCAACGGCTGGTTTGCGACCGCCGGCGTGGGTGGCGGCAACTACCAGGCGTACGTGATCTGCGCTCCCACGACGTGGCGCGTATCGGCTTCGCTGATCGGCCGAGCGACCGCCGTCGGCCCCAATATCCCGGGCTCCACGGCGGCTTCGTCACCGTTGACGACTGCCTGCGTCAGCGAGATGACTTCTCGGGTCGGGTGAGGATCAGCGCGACCAGGGCCAGGCCGACGAGGCCGACGATGATCTGCGGGCCGATGAAGCCCGGTACCGAGCCGGGGCGATGCCCGCGAAGGTATCGGAGAAGGCCCGACCGCTGGTGACCGCGGGGTTCGCGAAGGAGGTCGAGGAGGTGAACCAGTAGGCGGCACCGATGTAACGACGCGACGGCGACCGGCGCGAAATGCAGCCGCTGCGTGCGGGCCGGCCCGAAGATCAGCAGCACCAGGCCCGCTGTGGCGACGACCTCGCCGAGCAGCAGATGCCCTGCCGAACGGTCGTGCGTGGACCACTTCACCAGCGGCTCACCGAGTATGGCGTCCGCCGGCACCGCGCCGGTGGTCGCCCCGACGATCTGAGCCGGTAGGTAGGAAATGGCTTCGCTGGTGTCGACCCCGTCCCCATCCCCGCCCTCGCGGCGGGAGGTCCACCACTCGGCGAGGGTGACAACCGGGTGAAGGGTGAGGTCTCCGGCTCGGGTTGCAACGCCGAGCGGCACCGGGCTTCCAAGCCCGGTGCCGCTCGTTCCCGTTACCAGCCCGGTTCGCCGTTCCGCGGCGTGCCGGCAGGTTCCTCGAGCAGGTCCGAGGTCTCGCCGCTGCGGAGGTAGCGGACGTCGGTGGAGCGTGTGGCGGCCTGTGCTTCCCTCAACCATGTGTCGGCCAGGTCGGTTGCGAGGGGAGTTGAGGGATCCGGCAGGTGCACGGGCGCAGGCTGGGGTCGCGTTCCGGCCCCGGGCACGGAGAGGCTGCCGTATCTCTCCATGCGCTGCCAGCGCAGCCTCGATCCGGCGACCGCGGTCACCACCGACTGGATGACCACGAGGTACATCAACTGCCGGTACACGAATTGCTGTAGGGGCAGGCTCCACAGCGGTCCGGCAGGTTCGCCGTCGAGCCGGAAGGCGTAGACGCCCATGGCGGCCTGGAGCGCGAGGAAGCCCAGCCAGAGCGCCAGGATCCGGACCGGGTCGAGGAAGACCAGGCCGTACACGGCCAAGATGTCGACGACCGGGGCCAACAGCGGTAGCAGGACCTGGAAGAGCAGCAGGTAGACCAGTCCCCGGCGGCCCAGCTTGCCCGCCGCGCCGCTCTGCAGCAGGGCGCCGCGGTGCTTCCACATGGCCTGCAGGGTGCCGTAGCACCAGCGGTAGCGCTGCCGCCACAGCGCGCCGAGCGAGGCAGGCGCCTCGGTCCAGGCGACCGCGTCCTCCTGGTAGACCACCCGCCAGCCGTCCCGGCACAGCGCCATGGTCAGGTCGGTGTCCTCGGCGAGGGTGGCGTCGCTGACCCCGCCGACGCGCAACAGGGCGCCGCGGCGGAACGCGCCAACGGCCCCGGGGACTGTGGGCATGCATTCGGCCAGGTCGAACAGGCGGCGATCGAGGTTGAACCCGACGACGTACTCGATGTGCTGCCAGCGGCCCAGGAGGCCGCCGCGGTTGATGACCTTGGCGTTGCCGGAGACCGCTCCGACGCGGTGGTCGGCGAACGGCTGCACGAGCGCGCGGACGGCGTCGGGTTCGAACACGGTGTCGCCGTCGACCATCACGAGCAGATCGTGGGAGGCCGCTGCGATCCCGGTGTTGAGCGCGGCGGGCTTACCCGCGTTGGGCTGCCGGAAGACGCGGACGGACGGGAGGCCGAGGGAGTCGACGAGGTCGGCGGTGCCGTCGGTGGAGCCGTCGTCGACCACGATGATCTCGACGGGGTGGTCGGAGGCAAGCAGCGAGCGAACGGCGGCCTCGATACCGGCACTTTCGTTGTACGCCGGGACGATGACGCTGACCGGTTCGGTGACCGGCGGCCCCCATGTGGTGCGGCGCATCCGGACGTGCCGTCGGGCGGCCACCAGTACGGCGGCGGCCCGCAGGACGGCGAGCGCACCGGCCGCGTAGAGCAGCCAGCCGAGGATCCGCAGGGCCCACGCGGTGCTGTCCAGGGCCGCGATGAGGCCGAGGCCCAGCCAGTGGTCCTTGGTGGCGGCGGGTGTCACGGCCTGTGGGACGCCCACGGCCTCGCCGACCGTCGTGACGGTGAATCCCCGGGCGCTCAGCTGCGGCAGCAGCCGGTCGAGGGCGGCCACGGTCTGGGAGCGGTCGCCGCCCGCGTCGTGCATGAGCAGGATCTGGCCGGCGTTGCCGCGCGGAGTGGCGTCCGCCACGATGCGGTCGGTGCCGGGGCGCTGCCAGTCCTCGCTGTCCTGGGTGCTCAGGACGGTCAGGTAGCCGGCCTGCCCGGCCGCGCGGATCGCGTCCCAGTCCTGGTTGTCCAGGGCGTCGTTGCCGGAGGAGTAGGGCGGGCGCAGCAGCGAGCTGGTCCGACCGGTTGCTCCGGCAAAAGCCAGCTGGGCCTCGCGCAGTTCCAGGCGGCGCTGCCAGTCGGGGATCTTCCCGAGGTCGGCGTGAGTGAAGGTGTGGATGCCGATCTGGTGGCCCTCGGCGAGGATCCGCCGCACCAGTTCGGGATGCGCCGCGACCTGGGTGCCGACGACGAAGAACGTGGCGTGGACGTGGTGGCGTCGCAGCACGTCCAGGATCCTCGGCGTCCAGGTCGGATCGGGCCCGTCGTCGAAGGTGAGCGCGATGGTGTGCGGCCGGGGACGGGCGGTACGTGCCGGCACGGCCGAGCTGTCGATCGCCGGGCCGCCCCCGGCGACAGCGGTGGGAACCCGGTCGGCGGGGCCGCCGCCCGCGACGGCCGCGTCCTCACTGATCCCGAACATGTGCTGGGTGTAGCCCTGGATGAGCAGTGCTGAGCAGAGCGTGAGGACCAGGGTGGTCAGCAGCAGCCAGTGGGTACGGACGGGGACGTTGCGCCCTGTGCTCCGGAGTCCGCGGCGTCTTCGGGAGCGGGCGGTACCGGGGGCGTGCGTCATCGGAGTGCTTCCTGCGCGGCGGAATCGGCTGCCGGGGTCATCCGCGGCCGTGACCGGTGTGGACGGGTACGGGATGCGTCGTCGCCTTGCTCTTGCCGTGGGTCACCGTGGGGGCGGGACTGGAACCGGTGGCGGACCCGCTCGGCGAGGGGGCCGGGCTCGGAGTTCCGGCCGCACCGGCCGCACCGGCCGTGCCGGTCGCACCGGTCGCGGGGGTGACGGCGGATCCGCCGCGCGAGCGGGTTCCGGCCGGGCGGCCCGTGCCGGAGGACGGCATCGGCTGAGCCGTGGTCGTAGGTGTTGGCTTGCCCCAGGCGGAACCGCCGGTGCCGGGACCGGACACGGCGGGGGGTCGGTCGCCGGCCTCGGGCAGGGGGAGGTACGGGGAGGACACCGTCGGCCCGCCGAGGGCCGCGCTCAGCAGCAGCGCGACGTATCCGACAGCCGGGACGGCAAGGAACCAGCCGGTGCGTCGCACCCACAGCTGCCGCCGTCCCGAGGCGTCGACGAATACGGGTCGGGCTGCGGCATGCCGACGTACGACGCGTCCCTGGGGATCGTCGGCCGCCGTGTCGGTACCGGAGGTGGTGTGCACAGCCGCGCACCATACAAGCCACGGTGGCCGGTTGGCGACGCGAAGGATATATCGGATATGCCCCGGTCTGAAAGCCGACTTTCGTCTGGGCCGCGCTCGGTGTAACACTTTCGCGAAGCGCTGCGCCTTCCGTAGGAGCCGCGCCGTCCGCGCGGACGGTTGCGATGAGCGGAGCGGCACGATGGAGCACGGCGTGAGAAAGCCACCGGTGATATCCGGCCCCCGTCTCGCTGCGGACATCGTGGCCATGGTGCGGGAGGGGGCCGGAATCCGGCTCGACTACTCGCCGGCGAGCCTGACCCTCGTCGACCGCGTCATCGACGGCATCCGGCACGAGGGACCGCCCGCCGAGGCGGTCAGCCGCACGCTCCTGGGCTTCGGCGCCTACACCGGCGAGGTGCTGGTGCGCGGGTCGGGAGCGGCCTGGGTGGACTTCGACGCGGAGCAGCGCGGTACATTCGGGCAGTCGTTCGGGATCCGTACGCCCGACGGGCGGGTCTGGAACCCGCTCGGAAAAGCTCTCAAGAGGTACGAGAACGGAGCGGCGGACAGTTTGCGCCTCTTCTATTTCTCCGTGGTGGGCCAGGCCCGGACGTGACGCCGGACGGACCGCAGGGCAGAGGCCGGCCGGGTCCTGAGGCGAGACAGAGACGTAGCGCGGTGTCGGCGAGCACGAAGAGGGCGTAGTGGGCAAGGCGGAGGTCCGTCCGCGCAAGCGGATGGACGACGGGGAACTGGGCGACGCCGTCCAGCGGGCCCGGAGCGGGGACGAGTCGGCGTTCGGTGTCCTGTACCGGGAGGTCCATCCGCTGCTCCTGGGCTATCTGCGAGGCCTGGTCGGCGACGAAGCCGATGACGTCGCCTCGGAGACGTGGCACGACATCATCCGCGATCTGCGCGGCTTCCGCGGCGACGGAGTGGCCTTCCGGGGATGGGCGGCCACGATCGCCCGGCATCGCGCGCTGGACCACTTGCGCAGGATCAAGGCCAGGCCGCGAACCACCGCACTGGACGAGAGCACCGCCGAGCCGGTGGCGGGCCAGGATTCGGAGCGTGCCGCGCTGGAGAACCTCTCCACCGAACGTGCCTTGGCCCTCATCGCCGCCCTGCCCCAGGACCAAGCCGAGGCCGTACTGCTGCGGGTGGTTCTCGGGCTCAACGCGCCCACCGCAGCGAAGGTACTGGGCAAGCGGCCGGGTGCGGTACGGATCGCCGCCCACCGAGGTCTCAAGCGCCTGTCGGACCGCCTGAGCGGCGCCAGGGAGAAATGACGGATGAACGACAGCCGAGAGCACGAGGAATGGATGGACGCGGCCCTCGTCGAGCGACTGCTCGACGGGGCCGACGTCGCGCAGTCCGACGACCGGGTGGTCGCTCTGGTACGCGTCCTCACAGCGGCGGCCGGACCGGCACCGGGCAACCCGGAACACGAGCGGGCGGCGCTGGCGGCTTTCCGTGAGGCCCGGGACGCCTACCGAGAGGGTGCGCTGCGTACGGCCTCCTGGCGCACCCGGCCCTCCTGGCGCGGTCGCCGGAGCGGGCAGAAGACCAGCAGGCAACGACGTGCCAAGGCGGTGATCGGCGGCGCCGCCGCGGTCTTCGTCCTCGGCGGGGTGGCGATCGCCGCGCAGACCGGCACGCTGCCGGGCCCCCTCCACCCGGGCCCCGGCACTCCCACGCGGGTACCTTCCGCCACCTCGTCCGGAGCCGGTACTGCCACCGCGCACCCCCGCGCGACCTCCGGCCCCGACCCGGCCACGGCCTTGCCCCGCACATCCCGGCGGACATCGCCGGCCACCACGCACCCGGGGGCCGCTCCCGGCACACCTCCGGCCGCGGCACTGAAGGGGCTGTGCGAGTCGTACGCCAAGGCGGCAGACCATGGCAAGTCACAGGAGTCCTCCTCCAAGGCGCGGCTCGAGTGGGCGGCGGGCGGCAAGGGAGAAGTCGCCGCCTACTGTGCCCGGCTGACCGGCACTGCCGCGGGCAACGGCGGCGGAACCACCCACGCTGCCCCGCCGTCGCACCCCGCCGGCCCGAAGACGCCGCCGCCCGGCGGGCCGAAGTGACCGATCGCAGATGCCACGGTCGGAGGGTGTTCCGCGCTCCTCAATCACGCAGACAGCGAGGCCTTCCGTGTCCCGGACGGCTCGGCGAACACCACGCCGGCAGAGCTGATCTCATGCCAATGCCCTGTGGAACGCCGTTTGATCGTCCGGGATCACGACCACGAGCGTCTGCCCTGGCGCGGAGTGCAGCGAGACGAACTCGTTGCGGAAACGCATGCCGCCGAAAGCCGGATGGTGCAGGACCTTGTGGTCGAGGTTCCACTCGGACACGGTGATGGCGGACCACAGGCTGCTGAAGAGTTCGCTGCGTCCGCTGAGATCGTCGACGATCTCCGCGAGTCGCGGGTGCCCGGGGTGGCGTCCCGCGTCCAAGCGCAACATACCCACCATCTCGGAGGCCGCCTGCTGCCAGCTGTCTTGGTAGCGTTCCCGGGCCGTGGGGGAGAGGAACATCCAGCGCAGGCCGTTGCGCTCCGCGGCCGGCAGGCGGTTGAAGTCGGCGAACAGGAAGGCCCCGGCCCGGTTGACGGAGACGACGTCGATGAAGGGGCCGAAGAGGATCGCGGGCGTGTCGCCCAGCAGGTCCATGAAGCGCTGCGCTCCGGGGCCCACGACGCGTGAGGCGCTGCGGTCCGTGCGGGCGATGGGGGCAGGCACGCCGGCCAGGGTGCACAGGTGCGCGTGCTCCTCGGGGCTCAGGCGCAGCGCCTGGGAGAGTGCGCCGAGCACCGAGGGCGACGCCGTGGGCTGACGCCCTTGTTCGAGGCGCGTGTAGTAGTCAGGACTGACACGCGCGAGTTGGGCGACCTCCTCGCGCCGCAGGCCGGGGACCCGTCGGCCGTCCTGGTGGGGCAGGCCCACATCTGCGGGTTCCACCTTGCCGCGGCGATCGCGCAGGAACGCTGCGAGGGCGTGGTTTCGGTTCATGGCATTGCTTTCACAGGGGGAGGGCTTGATGAGGGGCCGGGCGCAAGGGCGCCGGGTGGCCCTGCCGTACCCAGGTACCGCAGGGCTGGCCAGGCTGTGGAAGCCGGGCGGTCGCGCTTGCTGGACTGTGCTGCACAGGTAAGGACGACTGCGGAACGGAGTGTCGGTGATGCGGCAGAGATCGGTCGGAGGAAGGGGACTTGGGTGTTCGGCCCTGGGACTGGGGTGCATGGGCCTGACCGGGGCCTACGGGGCGGTGGATGCCGAGCAGGCCATATCGACCGTCCGCGCGGCGATGGACGCGGGTATCACCCTGTTCGACACCGCCGACGTCTACGGACCCCACTTGGGCGAGGAACTGCTCGGCAGAGCCCTGGGCGTCCGGCGCGCGGAGGTAGTGGTAGCCAGCAAGTTCGGCGGAGCCGAGTTGGGCGACGACGGAGAGCCCCTGGGCGGACCCAATGGCAGGGCCGACTATGTGCGGCGGAGTGTCGACCGCGCCCTGCGCAGGCTCGGCACCGATTACATCGATCTCTACTACCAGCATCGCGTCGATCCTCGGGTTCCGGTGGAGGAGACGTTCGGTGCCCTGGGTGAGCTGGTGGCCCAGGGGAAGCTACGGTACCTGGGCATCTGCGAGGCAGCGCCCGAGACCATTCGACGGGCCCATGCTGCGGCCCCGCTTTCGGCGGTCCAGACCGAGTACTCCCTGTTCAGCAGGCAAGTCGAGGAGAACGGGGTCCTCAGCGTCGCGCGTGAGCTGGGTATCGGGTTCGTGGCGTCCTCGCCCCTGGGCCGCGGGTTCCTCGCCGGGGCGGTCCGATCGAGGGAGGACATCGCGGAGACCGATCTCAGGACCGGCTTCCCCCGCTTCCAGGGCGAGGCGATCCGCGGCAACCTCGGAGTCCTGCGGGCGGTCGAGGAGTTCGCCGAAGAGCGCGGCGTCACGCCGGCCGAGGCGTCACTGGCCTGGGTGCTGGCCGCCGGCGAGGACATCGTCGCCATCCCTGGCACCCGCTACCGCTCTCATCTCGATGAGAACGTCCGGGCTGCCGCACAGGACTGGAACGCCGGCCTGCGCGACGCCCTCACGGCGCTGGTGCCCGCGCACAGTGTGGTGGGCGACCGCCGGTCACCGGCGGACACGGCCATCGAGGTGTGACTGACGGTGTCCGGCGGTGTGTTCTCCTTCTCTGCGCCCACCTCATCGCCTCTTCAGACAGCCATCTCCTCGCGGATCAGGCGGGCCAGTTCCGCCGGGTGCGAGAGGAACGGCGAGTGGCCGCTGTCCATCGGACGCACCCGGTCGGCCTGCCGGGCCATGGAGTGCTGGAACGCGGCGGGAATCGCGCGATCCTGCTCGCAGACGATGTAGGAGCTCGGTACGTCGTGCCAGATGGCCCGGGTGAGAGGCTGGGTGACCGAGGCGAGGGACTGCAGGCGCAGAGAAGCCGCGACGGACTCGGCCAGTTGCGGGTCGACGCCGTTGTACAGCACGTCCACCGGATCGGACACGCCGAAGTGGCCCGGGCGTTCGCCCTCGTCTTCGTGGACGTCCCAGTACGGGGGATGGACGCCTCCGGTCGGGGTCAGCACCGTGTCACCCACGTCCTGCATCATCGCCGCCAGGTAGATCACCCGCACGATGCCGGGCCCCGCCTGCGTCTGCGACACGGGCGCTCCCCCGTAGGAATGGCCGAGGACCACCGCCGGTCCTCCGACTTCCCCCAGGACGGTTTCGATGCGTTCCGCATCCGCGTACAGGTCCCCGAGGAGTGCGGGGTCCTCCCCGGTACTGGGCAGGCGGACGGTCCTCACGTCCACATCGGGGAGACACGAGGCAAGGAGCTGCCAAGCGGGGGAGTCGTGCCAGGCGCCGTGGACGAGGAGCAGAGCCGGAAGTGACATGAGAGAGCTTTCGGGTAGGCGGAGAGATCGGACGCGCCGAGCCGATCCCGGGGCGGCCGGGGCGGACGCACGGGCGCTTCGTCAGGGGGCGCAGGTGGAGGCCCACAGGATCTGCCTCAGCGCTGCCGCGGACACCGGAGCGGCCGGCTGCCGGCGGACGTCGTCCGCACCACCCGCGCCGTAGGGGAGGTGGCAGGCCGGCATTCCCGGCTGGAAGCGCCATCCTTCGCTGAGCGGACCCACGTCGACTGCGTCGAAGCCCAGACGTCCGAGCAGCCACGTGACGTCCGCCTTGGCCGACTCGTCGTCCCCGGCGAGGGGGAGGGCAGTTCTGCTGTCCGCTGCCTGCGGCCGGGCGAGGTCCCTGAAGTGCTTGTAGTCGATGTTGTTGATCGCCTTGACGACGTTGGCCTCCCGGAAATGCCGCTGGATGATTTCACTGCTCGTCGTGGAGGGACCCTCGGTCCCGGTGCCGCCTGTCAGGTGACGCGTATACAGGTTCGTCATGTCGATGACCGGCTTCCCGGATCCCAGGTCCCCCCGAAGCAACCGGTGTTCCTCGAAGGGCATCAGCAGGGTCAGCCAGTCCCCCTGCTCCGCGGCTTCCTCGGGAGTGACGATCCGGAGGCGACCAGGAAAGCTCTGCTCCAGATCCGAGAACGGTTCGTGATCACCCACGACGCTGTAGGCCACATCGATTCCGGCGGCTGCCACCATCTCCAGCAGCGTGCGCTCACCGACGTGGCCGCACCCGACATACCCGAATATTCGCTTGCCGTCTTTCATCAGGGAGGGTTCTTTCGTCTGTCGCGGGCCTGGCCGCTCGCCACGTATCACTCGCACAAGCCGGAGAGTGCAGCGCGGAGCCGGGGTGGGAGCGCCGCCACGTCGATGTCCTGCGGGGAATCCCGGAGCTGCCCGCAATGGGAATACGAACGTCCGTATGCTACCTCCGGGCCAGGGGGCGGCAAAAAACTTTCACTGAATGAAAGCCCGGCTCGGCACCGCCAGTCGTGGCCCGCGGGTGCGGAACCCCGTCGGTCGTGATGACGGCGGCCCGCTCCCGTGTACGGCAGAGGGTGATTTCGCCGCAGCGCTCCGGCGCTCTGCTTATGTCAGCCCTACTGCGGTGCGGCTAGGGTCCGTTCGCTGTCGAGCGGGATATCCTCAGAAGGAAAGAAACCTCATGAGCGCCGAAGAAGAAGTGACGCCTGAGCGCAGGACGGCGCAGAGCGTGGACCCTGGGAGCACCGGCAAGGCGCCTGGTGCGAGGCGCCGTTGGTGGCAGGAGCTACCCGTACTGGTCGTCGTTGCTCTCCTTCTGTCGTTCCTCATCAAGACGTTTTTTGTGCAAGCCTTCTCGATCCCTTCCGATTCGATGCAGAATACGCTGCAGAGAGGCGATCGGGTCCTGGTGGACAAGTTCACGCCGTGGTTCGGAGCAACACCGCAGCGCGGTGAGGTGGTGGTCTTCCGCGATCCCGGTGGTTGGCTGGACGAAGGAGTTCCGAAGGAGAGCAATGTCGTCCTGCGAGGGCTGCGGAAGGGATTGACCTTCATCGGTCTCATGCCGTCGGTCGAAGAAAAAGATCTGATCAAGCGGGTGATCGCGGTCGGCGGTGACACCGTGGAGTGCAATCGGGGGGAACCGCTCAAAGTCAACGGAATCCCGCTGAACGAGCCGTACATCTATCCGGGTTCCACCCCATGTGACGACAATCCCGTCGGTACGATCAAGGTGCCCAAGGACCACCTGTGGGTGATGGGGGACCATCGCGACGACTCCTGGGATTCCCGCGCTCACGTCAACGGTCCCACCGGCGGGTTCGTCCCCGTGAAGAATGTGGTCGGCCGTGCTTTCACCGTGGCTTGGCCGATCCCCCGGTGGGCAACGCTGCCGGTGCCCGCGACTTTTCATCGCGATTTCTGATCGCCGCTGCGCGCACCTGTCGGTGCGTGGAGGTCCGTGAAGCGGGTGTGCGCGACCGCGCACCGGTGGCCGGTGACGTCCCGTCATGGGCGGGGGCGTCGGGGTACTGCCAAGAGGATGGCGCCGTGGCGGGGCAACGGGGCGTGGTCGGCTTCCGGGCTCCGTTCCGGCCTCGGGCGGCGTCTTCGGTGCCGTTCGGGGCCGGGTCGCGCGGGAGCGGGTTCAGTGGTCGTCGGCGAGGGTCCGCATGAGGGTGTCCAGGGTGGTCTCCAGGACGGCCCGGGCCTCCGCGCCTGGGGGGAGCGCACGGGCCACGGTGACCGCGCCGACGATGGAGGCGATCATGGTCCAGGCCTGCTTGGCCTGTTCTTCGGGCGTGCCGTGCATGGCGGGAGCCAGGATGGCGACCAGGTCGGCCATGTGGCTGCGGTAGGTCTCGCGGACGGAGTCGCCGGCCCGTGCGACGTCGGCGCTCAGGGACGGCATCACACAGCCGGTGGCGGGATCGGTGCGGTGCTCGTCGCTGAGGTAGAGGTGGAGTACGCCGGCGAGCCGGCGGCGTCGTTCGGCGGGGTCGGGGTCGGCGATGCCGGCGAACTGCAGGCCCAGTTCGGCGGCGACGACCTCTTCGAGCAGTCCTTCCTTGCCCGCGAAGTTGGAGTAGATGGCCCCCGAGGTGACGTTGGCCGCGGCGGCCAGTGTGTCGACCCCGACGGCGTGGAAGCCCTTCTCCTTCAGCGTGCCGGAGGCCTCCCGCAGGATGGCCGCCTTGGCGTGCGCCTTGTGGTCTTTGGAGTACCTCATACCGGTTCCCTTCGGCTCCCGCCGTGTGCGGCTCGCTCTTCCCCATGTATAGGGTAGCGATCGTTATATAACGAGCGCTATCCTATGGATGCCCGGCAGCCCCGCCGGCACCGATGACGAGGGAAGGGCCCCGCCATGTCCGCAGTAACCGCAACTTCTGCTCCGACCAGGACCGTTGATGTCGCAGGGACCCCGTTCGCCTACCGGGAGGTGGGCACGGACGAGGGCGTGCCGCTGGTCCTCCTGCACCACGTGACCGCGGTGCTGGACGACTGGGACCCCGCCGTCGTCGACGGCCTGGCAACCGAGCGGCGCGTCATCCTGGTCGACCTGCGCGGGGTCGGCCGCTCCGGCGGGACCACCCCCGACACCTTCGAGGCGATGGCCGACGACACCGTCGCCTTCCTGGACGCCCTCGGCCTGGAGGCGGTCGACCTGTTCGGCTACTCCCTGGGCGGCATCGTCGCCCAGGTCGTCGCCCAGCAGTACCCCGACCGCGTCCGCCGGATCATCCTGGCCGCCACCGCGCCCGCCGGCGCCCCAGGCCCGGCTGCCACCGGCGCCACCGTCCAGGCGGCCATCCAGAAGGCCACCGAGCAGGGCAAGCACCCCAAGCACTTCCTGTTCTTCGAGCCGTCGACGGCCGGCCAGGCAGCCGCGGACGCCTTCCTCGCCCGCCTGGACCAGCGCACCGCCGACGACCGCGACACCCCGATCTCCAACGAGGCCATCGGCGCCCAGCTCACCGCGCTCACCACGTGGGAGCAGAACACCTCGCCGGCCGGCCTGGCAGCGGTGAAGCACCCCGCGCTCGTCGTCAACGGCGACAACGACACGATGTGGCCCACGGCGTCCGGCACCCTCCGCCTCGCCCAGCTGCTCCCCGACGCCAAGCTCGCCGTCTACCCCGACTCCGGCCACGGCGGCATCTTCCAGTACCACGAGGTGTTCGTGCGGCAGGCCCTGGACTTCCTCCGCAACTGACCTCGTACCGGGGCTGCCCTCGTCCCTCTTCGCGGCCGCCGCCGGGCTCCGGCCCTCGGCGGGGAACGGCCCGTCAGGCGCGCCCACCGCGGGCGCGGGACCGCGCCAAAGGGGAGGGTCTGCGCATGCCACGAAGGGAAGCGGTCCCGGCCTGCGCGGGAAGGGGATTCCGCACGGCGGACATGGGCTCAGGTCGGCCCGGCCCGCCCGTGAACGGCGCACGACAACGGTCCGTTCGCGATGTGCGTACGACTGCGCGGCCTCCGCGAAGGCCCCGTTGCCGCTGGACACCCGCCCGCGGCGCCGCTCCGGTCGGCGCGGGCGTCCGGCGCCGACCGCCGCACACGGGTCGCGCCTCGGTGTCAGAACGCGTACGTGGGCGCGGAGACGCGGACCGCCCGCTCGGGCAGACGGACGCCGCAGTCGAGCCGCACCCCCGCCGGAAGCTCGTTGTGCGGTCCGACGTGGGCGTGGTCGCCGATTACCGCGTCGACGACGCTGGTGCCCTCGCCGACCACCGCATCGCGTCCCACGACCGACCGCCGGACCAGTGCCGTGCCATGGATGTGCGCCCCGGGCAGGACGACGCTGCCCTCGATGACGGCCCCGGCGTCCACCACGGCGCCCTCGCACACCGTCGTGCCTGCCGAGAGCACCGCCAGCGGGTCGACTCGCGCCCCCGGCAGGACGAGTGCGTCGCCCGGCGGGCCGGGCAGCGCGGGTGAGTCCACGTGCCCGCGGACCAGGTCGGCAGACCCGGTGACGAAGGCCGACGGCGTCCCGAGGTCCAGCCAGTACGTGCGGTCGACGACCCCGCGCACGTGGGCGCCGGTCTGCAGCAGACCGGGAAACGTCTCACGTTCGACGGACACGACCCGGCCCTCGGGGATGCCGTCGATGACCGAGCGCGTGAAGACGTAGCAGCCCGCGTTGATCTGGTCGGTGACGATGTCCTCCGGCCGTTCCGGCTTCTCCAGGAACGCCTCGACCCGGCCGTGGGCGTCGGTGGTGACCAGCCCGTACGCCCGCGGGTCCGCGACCCGGGTCAGGTGCAGGGTCACGTCCGCGCCGGACGCGCGGTGGCCGTCCCTGAGGGCCGCGATGTCCAGGCCGCCGAGGATGTCGCCGTTGAAGACCAGCACCGGTTCGCCGGGCGCGCAGGTCAGGTGGCGCGCCGCGTTGCGGATCGCACCGCCGGTGCCCAGGGGCTCGGTCTCGGTGACGTAGACCAGCTCCAGGCCCAGCCCGGAACCGTCGCCGTACTCCCGCTCGAAGAGCTCGGCCAGGTAGGACGTGGCGAAGACGACCCGGGTCACCCCCGCCGCCGCGGCGCGGGCCAGCTGATGGGTCAGCAACGGCACCCCGGCGACGAGCAGCAGCGGTTTGGGGGTGTAGGTGCAGAGCGGGTGCAGCCGGGTGCCCTTGCCGCCGACGAGGAGGATGGCTTCGCTCACGGCGTCCACACCCCCGCACGTACGGCCGTCGGTCCGCCGGCGGGACGACCCTTCACGAGGGGCGCCGGGTCGGTCATGTCTTCTCCCAGGAAACGGTCAGGAAGGGGTCGGCGGGCACGGCCGGCGGGACGTGGTGGACCGGCGCCTCGCCACCGGGGGCGTCGGCGGTCGGGACCGGCTCGCCTCCGGAGGTCCCGAAGACCCATGTCCGGTACGACCAGAACCGGAAGAGGGTCGCGATGCCGATGCCGACGAACTTCCAGACGTTGTTGGCGAGGGTGCCGTCCCAGCCGAAGCCGTACGTGGTCGCGTAGAGCACGGCGTTCTCGATCACCAGGCCGACCGCGCTGAAGAAGGCGAAGAGGCCGAGCTCCCGCCGCCGGCTGCTGCGGCTCTCCTGGCCGCGGTCCCGGTACGTGAAGTACCGCAGCCCCAGATAGTTGGTCATGATGGCGCAGGCCGTGGCGAGGACACTCGCCCGTACGGTCTGCCACTGCGCGAGGTTCCTGATCAGGTTGAAGATCGCCAGGTTGACCACGAACCCCGAGATGCCCACCACTCCGAACTTCGCCACCTCGCGGTACAGCCCGCCCAGCCGCGAAGGAACCGCGTGCCGTCCGCTCATGGTGAAGTCCTGTCCGTTTCGTTCGCGGTCTCGTGATGCCTGGTGGTGCTCGTGGGGGCGGTTCAGCCCCGGCGGTTGCGCAGCCGCAGACGCAGCGGAACCAGCGCCGACTCGATCTGCGTGGCGAGGTTCATCTTGGAGACGCCCTCGGTGCGCTCCTCGAAGCGGATCGGGATCTCCACGCCGCTGTGACCGCTTCGCGCCGCGAGGAACTTCAGCTCCACCTGGAAGCTGTAGCCCGCGCTGTCCAGCGTCCGCAGGTCGACGTCGCGCAGCGTCTCGGCCCGCCAGAGATTGAAGCCGGCGGTGATGTCGCGGATCTTGGTGTCGAGGATGGTCCGCGCGTAGCGGTTGGCGAAGCGCGACAGCAACTGGCGGTGCTTCCCCCACTCCTCGTCCAGGGAGCCGCCGTCCACGTACCTGCTGCCGACGACGAAGCCCGCTCCGGTGGCCAGCGCGGTGCCCAGCATCTGCGGGATGACATGGGCCGGGTGACTGCCGTCCGCGTCCATCTGCACCACGAACTGCGCACCCTCGTCCAGCGCGGCCAGCATGCCCGCGGTGTAGGCCCTGCCCAGGCCGTCCTTGGTGGTCCGGTGCAGTACACTCATGCGCGGACGCGGACTGAACTCGTTGTATTTGTCCGCGAGTTGCTCGGCGAGTGCGCCCGTGCCGTCAGGGCTGGAGTCGTCCACGATCTTCAGATGAAGGCCGGGAAGCGGCAGCCGCATCACGATGTCGGCCATCCACTCCAGGTTCGCTGCCTCGTTGTACGTCGGCATGACAACCGTGACCGGTACGTCCCCCCAGGTGACGGGGAGAGACTCCGGGAACGGGTGGTTCATGGCATCTCCTTGGTCGCCGCGCCGGCGGGAGCCGGGCCGGACGGCCCAGCGCGCGGATTTCGGGCGGGCGGCCACCCGGCGCGCGTCGCGGCGCGCCTGGTGACCGTCCGGGTACGGGGTTCGAAGAGGTGATCCGTGTGACCGCGGTGCTCTTCGGTGTGTCGCGGGTGGCTACCGGACGCGTTTCAGCAACAGGACGCGAACGTTGGGCAGGGAACTGGTCTTCGCCACCTTGAACCGGGTCGAGAGCACGACGGCCGTCTTCTGCGGCATGTCGGCGAACGGGGTGCCCAGCGCAGAGGTGGAGACCACCCACAACCGGTCCGTCTTCGCCAGGCACTTGGCGGGGTCCGGACATTCCAGAGCGCCGAAGTTGCCCATCTGCTGCGGCGTCCGCCACATCAGCACATCCTTGGGCCGGTCGGCCGCCCCGGCGTGCCGGAATTCGAAGGCCATCGCCCGGCGTTCCGATTTCTGCCCCGAGAAGGCGATTCCGTCACCCCGCTCGAACCCCTGGGCCACCAGGCGGTGCGCGCCCCGGTAGTCCGGCTCTGCCGGGTCGTTCTGCCGGGCGAGCGCCAGACCGGGCTGTGCCTGCCAGGCGAACACGGCTGCCGCCACCGCCACCAGGACCCCGCCGAACACCCGCCGGGCCGTGCCGGTACGGACCGCGTCGGTCAGCGGCCCGGACAGCCGGGTGACGGCGGCGCTCGCCAGAAGCACCCAGGCGGGCACGGTGAAGAGCAGATACCGCGGCAGGAACAGGTGCAGCTGCGCCGCCGTGAGGTAGGTGACGACCGGAGGCAGCACCACCCAGGGCGCCAGCAGCACGGCGTACTTGCGCACCACCAGCAGGCCGACCACCCCGAGCGCCATCACCGCCCCGCCGGTCACCCAGGAGCCGAACAACTTCTGCGGATGGTTGACCAGGTCCTGGAACGTGGGGTTGTTCCAGGCGATCTGCCCGCTCTGGTTCGAGCCCTGCGCCAGCATCGGGAGCACCACGGACAGGCCGGTCAGCGCGGCCGCGGCGAAAGCCCAGTGGGCGATGCGGTCGCCCTTGCGCCTGGCCATGACCACCATGCCCAGATGGCCGGCGAGCACCGACAGCGAGACCAGGTGGCTGAACCCGATCAGCGGAATCGTCGCGGCGTACAGCGTCCAGCCCTTGAGGCTCGGCCGGTCGAGTGCGCGCAGCAGGACCAGCGTGGACAGCAGCGTGAACGCGACCGCGAAGGCGTAGGGCCGCGCCTGCTGCCCGTACTCGGTGACCGAGGGCACCGCCGCGAAGACCAGGCCGGCCAGCAGCCCGGTCCCCGTGGTGAACATCCGCCGCCCGACGAGCGCGAGCAGGCCGGCCGCGGCGGCCATGGCGAACGCCGCCGGCACCCGCAGCGCGGTCGGCGAGTCCCCGGCCGACGAGACCCACAGGTGCATCAGGAAGTAGTACGGGGCGAAGACGACGTCGATGTTCCGGATCAGCTGGGACAGGTCGCCGAGGGAGAGCGTGGCCGCCCACCAGGTGGCGTGCTCGTCACGCCACATCTGCCGGTCGCCGATGCCGTTCAGGGAGGAGGCGAGGGTGAGCGCCGCGGGCACCAGGAAGAGCAGGGCGGTGGCCACCCGGCCGGCGCCGCCGTTCGACCGGCCGCGCCGCCGGGAGACCGGTTCCTCGTCGGCCGCGACGGGCGCGGGTCCGTGGGTCGGTTCGGTGACGGTCATCGTTTCACCCAGATCCGGTAGGTGGTCGACCCATAGGCGTCGGTGGACGGCAGGACGGCCAGCAGCCGGTAACCGGAGTTGCCGTGCAGCGCGTCGGTGATCGCCTTGTCGGTCCCAGGGGTGACGTCGCCGTTGAGCACGATCGCGTCGAACCACCCCGCCCGCACGGCCCTGCGGAAGCCGTCGGGGCCGGTGTGGTGCTCGCCGCTCTTGTCGGTGAAGTCGATGTCGCGCGTGCCGTGCCACTGATCCCGGCGCGTCGAGTCGGCCAAGTAGTAGGCGGGGATCTCTGCCTGCTCGGCGAGGTACCGGCCGTCCTTGCCGACGACCTTCCTCAGGGTGTTCACCATCTGACCGGAGTCCGGCGGACGGTAGAGGGTCTGGGTCTGCGCCATGCCCACGACCAGCACTCCGACCCAGACCATGATGCCGAGTTGCGGATAGCGGAAGTGCGCCCCCACGAGCCGGGAGATACCGAGCCCCGCCATGGGCGCGGCGAACAGCAGGCCGAATCCGACGTGCTTGAAAAGCGAGACGTCGTCGTTCAGGTAGGCCTGGCAAACGGGGGCGAGCAGAGCGGTGCCGCACATCAGCAGGCCCAGTGCGGTGCGGCGGACCGCCCCCGGTGTGTCGCCCGTCGCCCAGGGCATCTCCCCCATGCGCGACCTGCGTACGTAGTCGACGGCGCCGCCGACCGCGACCAGCAGCACCAGGCCGCCCCACTCCGCGCTGCGCCACAGCACGTCCAGCGCCGGGTCGGTGCCGTGCGCGCGCCCGGTGGTGGCGGAGGTGAGGCCGTCCAGCCCGCCGGACAGGTACGCGGCCGCCCCGAGGAGGAGCAGCGTCCCGGCACCGAAGAACAGGCCCCGCAGGAAGGCCCGCGCACCCCGGTAGGGGTAGGCCGACAGCACGGCGAGCACCACCAGGCTCGGCAGGTACAGCACGGCGACGGACTTGGTCGCCGGAGCGAGGGCCGCAAAGGGTGCGGCAAGCAGCGCCAGGGAGGGGTGCGACCGGCCGGTACGGACCAGGGCCCACGCCGCCGCGGCGATCAGGAAGAGCGCCATCGCGTCCGCGGTGGCGAGGCTCCCGAGGAGTTCGGTGGACTCGACCACGGCGAACAGCCCGGCAGCGGCCAGCCCGGCCCGCTCGTTGAACATCCGGCTCGTCATCGCGTAGAGCAGCGCGGTGACTCCCAGCATGAACAGCAGGCTGAGCGAGCGGGCGGCGGCCAGGCCGCCCACCGCGTCCGCCGCCTTCGCCACCACCGGATAGACGCCGGAGTGGCCGATCCGGTGGTGACCGGGGGCCAGGTAGTACGCCTCGGCGGCGAAGGCACGCCCGCCGAGCCGGAACGACAGGCCGGCCTGGACCAGCAGGACGCACAGCACCAGGCTCCGGCCGATCCAGGTGCTGCGCCGGGTGTCGATCGACCAGGCCGACACCGGTACCTCCGGCACGACGTAGCCCGGGACGGCCGGCGCCTCGGGCCCGGCCTCCCGCCCGTCCGCCGGGTGGGTCTGCGTGCCCGTGACGACGTGCGCCGCCACCTGCTCGTACGGCTGCGGGTAGGGCTGTTCGTACGGCTGCTGCGCGTACTGCTGCGGCCGGTACCGCGGGTAGGACGCGGGGTCCTGCCAGGCCGTGTCCTCGTGCCGGCCGTCGGCCGGCGGCCAGTCGCCGTACTGGTCGTGGTGGTGGGTCTCCTGGTCCTTCACTGGCGGGGCACCTCGAAACCGATCCTGTCGTCGGCGGCCAGCCGCTTGAACTCCGCCAGGGCCAGCGGGCTCGCCTGGAGCCGCCAGTCGGCGCGCTTGGTGATGTTGAACCAGACGAAGCCCAGCACGTCGTCGTGGGCCTCGATGCCCTCGAAGAGGCTGCGGATGTCCGCCCGGCGGCGTTGCCCCGGTTCGGAGGCGGTCTCGGAGAGGAAGAACGGCTTCTTCGTGAACTTCCGGACCTGGCTCGTCGTGGGCCCGTACAGGGTGTCGAAGGTCGACGCGCCCGTGGCCGTCCAGTACCCGACCACACCGACCCAGTCGACGTAGGCGTCGCCGGGCCAGTACGGCTTCAGCGCGACGTCGGGCACCGGGTTGACGACGTTCGGACTCCACACCCAGATGACGTTGGTGGCGCCCTCGTCCTGGAAGATGTCGTGGATGTGCCGCCACGCCTTCACGAACTGGGCGGGGGTCGCGTTCTTGGTGCCCCACGGGTACCAGTGGCCGTTCATCTCGTGGCCGAAGCTGATCGCCACCGGTGCGTTGCCCTTGCGCACCTCGGAGGCGTAACGCCTGATGTACTCGTCCTGCGATCCGTCGGCGATCTTCGCGAGCGACGGCTTGAACGGCTCCCAGGAGACGTAGAGCATCGCGCCCGCGCCCAGCACGCGCCGGGCCCCGTCGATGTTGAAGTCGTTGCCCCACGCCGAGTAGGAGGCGACGACGTTGGGCTGCTTGCCGACCAGATCGGCGTACTTCCCCACCGGGGTCAAGGAGTCCGGGGCACCGTCGACCGCGACGCCGAAGTACTTCTTGTCGGGCTTCAGCAGGTCGGTGGTGTCGTACGTGACCTCCGGCACCTCGCTCACGGCGCTGGACTCCGGTGCGGCACCGCGGTTCGACCCGGAGTGCGTCGCGCCCGATACGCAACCGGTGCCGGTGAGGCAGACCAGGAGAGCCCCGGCCGCCGCACGGCGGAGGGACACAGGGAACAGGTTCATGCGGACATCTCGTTTCGCGGCTGGACCAGGACCCGTCCGACGACGAGCGCGTAGAAGAGGCCGGAGGACAGGACGAGGGCGAAGTCCGGCGGGTAGCCGTCCAGCATCCGCCAGACCGCGGCGCCCACCCAGATCACCGCGGTGCCGCCGCTCCAGATACGGAGGCCGAGCCAGAACCGGCGGGTCTTGTTCTTCTTCGCCCCCGAGGAACCGGTGGGCTGCCAGCCCATCCGCTGCTTGCGCAGGATGTCCCAGATCGCGAAGAAGTGCGCCCAGCCGTACATCAGCCGGGCCGACCACGCTTCGAGGCGGTAGGGGGACTTGTGCCAGATGGGGAAGATGACGGTGGTGTAGATGATGCTCGGCAGCACCATGAGCAGGTTGTCCACCTCGAGCTTGTCCGGCAGGGTCAGCAGCAGCACGATCGGGATGATCGGTGCCGCGAAGGTGAACAACGCGGTGTGGATGTAGTAGAAGAAGCCCGACAGGTAGCAGAGCCGGCTGGAGAACTTGACCCTGGCGTCCCAGAACTTCTTGCTGCCCAGCAGGCTCATCGAGCCGGAGCACCAGCGGTACTGCTGGTTGAAGAAGGCTCCGGCGTTGTCCGGGCACACCCCGGTCGACAGCGCGATCGGGATGTAGCGCAGGTCCCAGCCCAGACCGCGCAGGTCGAAGCCGGTGTGCACGTCCTCGGAGTGCTCGATGAGCGTCGTGCCGCCGTTGGTCTCCAGGGCCGCACGCCGGTAGATGGCGCAGCTGCCGACGCAGATCGCGCCGTCGCTGCTCTGCCGGGAGACCTGGACCGAGCGGTAGAACAGCTCCTGCACCGCGCCCGCGCCCCGCTCGATCCAGTTCTGCGAGTCGAGCACCCGGAAGAACTGCGGCGACTGGACGATGCCGATCCGCTCGTCCGTCTCCATGTACGGGAGCATCTCCTCCAGGAGATCGGAGCGCGGGGTGAAGTCGGCGTCGAGGATCAGGATGTACTTGCCGTCGGACTGCCCGAAGCCGAAGTGCAGGTTGCCGGCCTTCTTGAACCAGCCGCGATTCGGGCGGGTGCCGTACCGGAATCCGAAGTCGGCGGCCATGGCCTCCAGCTCCGGGCTGGCGCCGTCGTCGAGCACGAACGGGACACACACACCCGGGTAGCGGTCGGCCAGCGCCCGGACATGCGTCCAGGTGTTGTGCAGCACCTCGATGGGCTCGCCGCACACCGGCAGGAACACGTCGACGGACGGGTAGACCTCCGGCCGCCAGTCGCGGACCAGCTGCTTGTGGCGCTTGAGATCGAAGCCCCGGGAGAACCCGTTCACCCGCAACGAGATCAGGTAGTAGACCACGGTGAACAGCAGCGGGGGCGCGTAGAGCCACAGCAGCGGGTTGGACTGGGCCAGCTTGTACTGGCTGTAGCCCAGGCAGCAGAAGCTGATCACGGAGCTGACGGTCAGCACCCACAGGTTGCGCCTGGCGAACGCGTACTTCTCCAGGGCCGTGGGCGGCTGCGGCAGGAGTCCGAGCGGCGCCGCGCCCGCCTTGGCGGCGCGCCGTCTGCCGACCGGCTGCGCGCGGTGGTGCCCACTCGTCGACGCGGGCTGCAGCGAACTCATGCCGGCTCCCCCAGGTGGCGCGCCCCGGAGCCCGCCGGCGATCCGCCTGGCGTGAAGGAGACGGCCGGGTTACAGGCCGCCGACGGGAAGGAAGACTTCCGGAAAATTGGAATTCCCCGCCCCTGCGCGGCGGTTCGCCGCGCCGACTTCGTCGTGCGCCAAGAGTGGGCGGGCAGCCCGCCGACAACAGCATGTGACATTGCGTTAAATGGCCTTCTCAACGTTATTACCGCGCGCGGAACATGACGCATGTCGAGCCGAAAAGGCGTGTCTGCGCCCGTCAGGGCATGCCAAAACGCACACCTCGCCGGTACTTGGAATCCCCTCCCAGCCCCTGAACCGCCGACCGGCACGGTGTCCCCACACCGCCCCCGCCCGTCCGGCAGCATCCTTAGCCTGTCAAAATATGTACTACTACCGCAACTACTTTATGCGAGTTGTGTTCATGTCGTGACCATCTAACGATTGATTGGTAATTGGTAGAGGGAACTCCGCCCCTCTTCACCCCTTTCGTGCCGTTCACGCGGAGGCGGAATCAAGCCATCCGCTGCACCGTGGATCGCCCGGACCGCGTCACGCGGTCCGGGCCGCGAGGCCGTGCGGGGCCGTGCGGGAGGGCGTGCGGGTGGGCCCCCGCGTCCGCCGAGGGTGTGCCGGCCCACGTGCCGCTTCTGCGGCAAACCCGCAACCGGGCCGTGGGGCGGCCTCGCAGGGGCGGCCGGAATCTGCGGGTAAATCCCGATCTGCGCGGCGCGGAAGGCGGGGACACTGGCACGGAGCGTTCACCGTTCGGACCTCGAGGCGGTCGAAAGCCGAGTCCGAGGCCGTCGGCACGGAAGGAGGGGCTGCCCGGCGCGGCCCACGTCGACGGCTCCTTTGAGGCACATGCCCAGTCAGGAGAGACCTCTCCGATGACCACAAACGAAGGACACCGTCCCCCCACACTGCTGGAAGTCTCCGAGGTGGTCTGCACCCCGATGGCGGTGATCGACGAGGAAGGGGCGGTGTTCGGGTGGACCGAGCCGGCCCGGCGGCTGGTCGGCTACTCGCCGGTGCAGGCGATGCGGCGTCCGGCCGCAAGCATGCTGGCATCGGCCGCGGACTGGACGACGGCATCCGCCCGTGTGCAGCGCTCCCCCGGCCCGGACGTCTGGTCCGGCCCCGTCGCGCTCCGCCACATGGACGGGCACACCCTCGAAGTGGGGCTGCGGCTCTCCCGGCTGTCCGGGCCCGATGGAGCCGTCCGCTGGCTCGTCACGGTGACCCGGGCGGACGCCGTGCTCTCGTCGGCGGCAAGGGGCCTGAGGCCGTCCTCCCTCCTGGGCGGCGCACCGGTCGCGATCTGCATCCGCGACGCCGAGCTCCGCTGTACCTGGGTGAGCGGCACCGCGGAGCTCGTCGACGGCATTCCCTCCGCGACGCGGCTCGGCCGGCGCCTGTCGGACATACGGCCCAGCACGGAGTCCGACGCACTGGAGACGGCGATGCGGCACGTCCTGCGGAGCGGGACCTCGGCCATCGACCTCGAATATCCCGAATGGCTCTCGTCGATCGGCGCGTACGGCCCCTTCGAGGCCTCGTACTTCCGCCTCGACGGCCCCGACGGCAGCCCGCCGGCTCTGTGCGCCATGTGGGTGAGCATCGCCGACAGGGACCGGGCCCGGGAGCGCCTGGCGATCGTCGACGGTGCCGCCGCCCGCGTCGGCACCACCTTGGACGTCGCGCGGACGGGGCAGGAACTGGCCGACATCGCGGTGCCGCTCCTGGCGGACTTCGCGATCGTCGACCTGGCCGACCCGGTCCGGCTGGGTCAGGACGCCCTGCTCTACCCGGCGCCGGCGGACAGCCCGATCCCCCCGTTCCGCCGCGCCGGACTGGCGTCGGTCAACCAGGGGGCCCCGGAGGCGATCTGGGCGCCCGGGGAGGAGATCTCCGTCCCGCCGACCTCGACCTACGCCTTCGTGCTGTCCTCGGGCAGACCGTCCAGGACGGTCCTGAGGCTGCCGCCGGACAGCCGTCCCCACCGGGGCATGGCCTGGGCCGAGAAGATCCGCAAGTACGGGATCCACGCCTTCATGGTCGTGCCGATCCACGCCCGCGGCGAGGCGCTGGGCGTGGCGGCCTTCGCTCGTTCGAAGAATCCGACGCCGTTCGAGGACGGCGACCTGCTCCTCGCGGAGGAACTCGTCGCGCGGGCCGCGGTCGGCCTGAAGAACGCCAACCGGTACACGCGTGAACGTGCCATAGCGCTGGCCCTGCAGCGCAACCTGCTCCCTCACCATCTGACCGGCGGATCCGCGGTCGACGTGGCTTCGCACTACCTGCCGGCCGACATCGACGCGGGGGTCGGCGGAGACTGGTTCGACGTGATCCCGCTGTCGGGGGCCCGGGTGGCACTGGTCGTGGGCGACGTGGTCGGGCACGGTATCGAAGCCGCCGCGACGATGGGCAGACTGCGCACCGCCGTACGGGCCCTCGCCGACCTGGATCTGCCCCCCGACGACCTGCTCACCCACCTCGACGATCTGATCATCCGTCTCACCCGGGAGGACGGCGTCCAGGAACTGGCGACCCAAGTCCTGTGGGCCACCTGCCTGTACGTCATCTACGACCCGGTGACGAGACGATGCACCATGGCACGGGCCGGTCACCCACCGCCCGCGATCATCGAGCCGCAGGGCCGCATCACCTTCCCCGACCTCCCGCCCGGAACCCCACTCGGCGTAGGGCTGTCCTCATTCGAGGCCGTCGAGCTGGAGGTGCCGGAAGGCAGCGTCCTCGCCCTGTACACCGACGGCCTGGTCGAATCGCGAACCCAGGACATCGACGCCGGGACGGACCGTCTCCGCGCTGTCCTGGCCCAGCACGACCTCCCGCTGGACGACCGGTGCTCCGCCGTCGTCGAGGCCCTGTCGGCGCACCCGCCGGCCGACGACATCACGTTGCTCATGGCCCGGACCCACGGACTCGGCTCCTGCCAGGTCGCCTCCTGGGACCTGCCTCCCGACCCGGCCGCCGTCAGCAAGGCCCGATTCCTGTCCGCACGGCAACTGGCGAGATGGGGGCTGGAACATCTGGTGACGTCGACCGAACTCATCGTGAGCGAACTGGTCACCAACGCCGTACGGCACGGCAAAGGGCCGATCGGCCTCCGCCTCATTCGCGACGCGTTCGTGACCTGTGAGGTCTCCGACAGGAGCAACACTCTTCCGCGCCTGCGCCACGCCCGCGTCACCGACGAGAACGGCCGCGGGCTGCTCCTCGTGAACCGGCTCTCCCAGCGCCGCGGAACCCGTTACACCATGGGCGAGGGGAAGATCGTCTGGGCCGAACAGGAATTGACCCCCGGCATCTGACAGGCGTCGGAGTCCCGTTCCGCGGACACGCCGGCCACGGACGGCGGAGAAACTCAGGCGGACATGGAGGGGTTGTGACCCTCTTCTGCCACGGTGTCCACCAGCGGTGATGTGACGGCACGAACGCCCGGCCGGGCGTCGGCCAGCGCGGCGAGGCGGCCGACGGCGTTGTCGATCAGTTCGAGGTCGGCTTTGGTGTGGGCGATGGCGGCGTCGATGAGCAGGGCCACCAGGGGGTCGTCCGCGTGGTTGCGTCGTTGGCGTGTGAGGCCGGCGAGTTCGGACAGATAGGTCTGCCGCTGGGCCGCTACGAGGGCGTCCAGCGCCTCGGGGCCCACGGAGGCCGCGCCGAAGAGTTTGAGGAAGAGTTCGTCGCGGAAGCCGCCCGTGCGCGTCCAGGCGGTCGTCGCCCAGGTCCGCAACTCGCCCTGCCCGGTGGGGGTGAGGTGGTAGCGGGTCTTGTCGGGGCGGTCGGACTGGGCGACTTGGGACCTGGTGACGTAGCCGTCGCGGACCAGGCGGTCCAGGATCTGGTACAGGTGGCCGATGTTGAGGCCGCCCCACTGGGGGCCGATGGCCTGCTCGAAGCGGCCTTTGAGTTCGTAGCCGTGGCTCGGGCCTTCGGACAGCAACGCGAGCACCGCGTGGTGCAGTGGCATTTTACACCCCCTGTGGATTGTGACAATGTACCGCTGCATTGCGGCAATGCAGCGCTGCGGGAGGGTGGGAGGGGTTCATGGGTGTGACCTTGCGGGGGGTGACCCGCCGGTATCCGGGGATCACCGCGCTGGACGGCGTCGACCTGGTCATCGACGAGGGTGTGTCGGTGGCGCTCACCGGCCCGTCAGGTGCGGGCAAGTCCACCGTTCTGCACGTGATCGGCGGTATGGACCGGCCGGACTCCGGCACGGTGGAGGTCGACGGTGTCGAGCTGACGCCGGCCCGGCTGGACGCGCACCGCCGCCGGATCGGGTTCGTCTTCCAGCGCTTCCACCTGCTGCCCGCGCTGACGGCGCTGGACAACGTCCTGGTGCCGGTACTGCCCCGCCGGGTCGACTTCGACCGGCGGGAGCGCGCCATGGAACTCCTGGACGCCGTCGGCCTGGCGCAACGCGCCGACGCGCTGCCCTCGCAGCTCTCCGGGGGACAGCAGCAACGCGTCGCGGTCGCCCGGGCGTTGATCAACCGCCCGGGGCTGCTGCTCGCGGACGAGCCGACCGGCAACCTCGACAGTTCCACCGGGCGGGAGATCATCGACCTGCTGCTGTCACTGAGCGAGCAGTACGGCACGACGATGCTGATCGCCACCCACGACGCCGAGGTCGCCGCGAACTGCGACCGCATCGTGCGGCTGCAGGACGGCCGGATCACCTCCGACGAGCAGGTGACGCCGGCCGACGACGTCCTCGACCGGCTCGGGGGCCTGCGTCCGTGATAGCCATGATCCTCTCCCAGCTGAGCAGGCACCGGGGCCGCGCGCTGGCGCTGGCCGCCGGCATCCTGGTGGCTGCCACCAGCTTCACCCTGCTCACCTCGACGGTGACGACAAGTCAGGCCCGCACCACCGACACCGTCCGGAAGAACGCCCGCTCCGCCTACGACGTCCTCGTCCGCCCCCGCGGCAGCCAGACCGCCATCGAGCGGGCCGACGGCCTGGTCGAGGCCAACTTCCTGTCCGGGATCTTCGGCGGCATCACGCTCGGCCAGTACGGCGCGATCAAGGACATGCCCGGGGTGCAGATCGCCGCACCGGTCGCCAACCTGGGCTACCTCATGGTGCAGGGCACCATGAAGATCGATGTGTCCGACTTCCTGGACAGCAAGGCACCCGCCCAGATACTGCGGATCAAACCGACCCTGACCGCGGGACTGGGCACGTATCGAGCCGCCGACCAGTACGTCTACCTGACCCGCAACCCCATCCGACCGCCCACCAAGCTGCCCGACGCCCTGTTCCCCGGGATGGTGCAGGAGCATGTGGGCACCAAGACCTACTACGTCTGCTGGTACTACAACTCCAACAAGACCGACCTGCACATTCAGCATGCCGACGACGGGGGCTACGAGCCGCTGCAGCCCAATTTCATCCGGGAGGACCGCCGCGAGGAGTCGCCGTTCGACCCTGACATGAACGCGTGGCTGACGTGCCGGTCGGGCCACGACAAGGCGACGGCCGAGTTCCCGGTCACCTACCCGGTGCTGCTGTCGGCGGTGGACCCCACCGCCGAGAACCAACTGGTGGGGCTGGGCCGGGCGATCACCCAGGGCCGGATGCTCACCGACCGGGACAAGCCCGTCTGGAACCGAAAGGAGGGCTGGTCGGACAAGCCGTACTGGAAGGTCCCGGTCGTGCTCAACGACCGGTCGCTCACCGCTGGTACCGTGCACGCCACCGTTGAGCGGCTGGACACCGGCAACCCCCTGGCTCTGCCCGAGAAGCTCGGCAGCACCGCCGCCCACGACTTCGTCAACGGCCTGCGCGGAACGCCCGTCGGACACATCAGCGCCGACCTCGCCGAGGCATTCCCGGACAGCACCGACCAGATCCGCTCGGACAGTTACTGGACGGTCGGCCCCGTCGATTACGACCGCACCGACCACGGCCTGGCCCCACGCGCCCGCGCGGACCAGTCGCCCGAGCTCTGGCGGACCAACTCGGACGGGCAGTTCATCGAGATGGTGCCCGAGGAGAACACCGGGATCCAGTTCCGCAAGGTCACCAGCCACCCGGGCACCGCCTGCTGGGGCACGCAGACCTGCGGCCACCAGGACTCCGGGCGGACCCCGATCCCCTATCTCACCCCCGTCGGGCGTTACGACGCCACCAAGTTGCCCGGCTTCTCCTCGCTGACGCAGGTGCCGTTGGAGACCTACCGTTCCCCGCAGGTCACCGGCGCCGACGCGGCCGCACGGGCCGCCCTGCACGACCGGCCCCTGGCTCCCGACCGGAACCTCGGCGGCTACCTCGCCGCGCCGCCCACCATGCTCACCACGATCGACTCGATCTCCGTGCTCACCAAGAGCCGCCGGCTGCCGTCGTTGCAGGACAAGGCACCCGTCAGCGCCATCCGTATCCGGGTGGCCGGCGTCACCGGCGTCGACGCCGCCTCCCAGGCACGCGTCAACGCGGTGGCCGGGCGGATCCGCACCGCGTACCCCGGGCTGCAGGTCGACATCACCATCGGCAGTTCCCCGGCGCCGCAGACCATCGCGCTGTCGGGCGTGAACGTCCGCGAGTACTGGACCGCCAGGGGCGTGGCCCTGCGCATTCTGAAGGCCGTCGACACCAAGAGCGCGGTGCTCTTCGTCCTGGTGCTGGTGGTGTGCGGACTGTTCCTCGCGCAGGCCGCGCTCGCCTCGGTGCGCTCCCGCCGCACCGAGATCGGCACCCTGCGCTGCGTGGGCTGGACATCACGGGACATCCTCCGCCTCGTCCTCGGTGAACTGGCGGTCATCGGCCTCGCCGCGGGCACCGCAGGCGCGCTGCTCGCCTACCTCCTGGGCTCGCTGCTCGGCCTGTCCGACGCGGCCGCGAAAGCCGCCCTCGTCCTGCCCGTCGCCCTGCTGCTCGCCCTCACCGCCGGTGCCGTCCCCGCCTGGCGGGCCACCCGTCTGCGACCCATCGACGCCATCCGGCCCCCCGTCACCACCGGCGGCCGGGCCGCACCCGTCCGCAGCGTCCTCGGCCTCGCCGCACGCAATCTGCTCCGCGTCCCCGGCCGTACCCTGCTCGGCGCCGCCGGACTCGCCCTCGGCGTCGCGGCCTTCACCGTGCTGCTCGCCCTGACCCTCGCCTTCCGCGGCGAAGTCGCCGGCTCCCTGCTCGGCAACGCCGTCGTCGCCCAGGCGCGCACCGCCGACTACCTCAGCGTCGCCCTGTCCCTGCTGCTCGGCGCGGCGGGCGCCGTCGACGTGCTGGTCCTGTCCCAACGCGAGCGCGCCGCCGACCTCGCCGTCCTGCGCGCCACCGGATGGACCACCCGCGAACTCGCCCGCCTCACCGTCCACGAAGGCATCCTCCTCGCTCTCCTGGGCGGCCTCACCGGAGCCCTCGCGGGACTCGCCGCCGTCCTGGCGATCGGCAGCGGGGTACTGCAAGGACACCTGCTCACGGTCGCCGGCGCAGCCCTCCTGGCCACCCTCGCCGCCGTCGCCCTCGTCAGCGCCGCCCTTGCCTTCCCCATCCGGGCCCACTCCCGCATCGCCCCCGCCCACCTCCTGGCGGCAGACTGAGCGTCGCACGGCGGGTTCACCGCTGTTCAGGAACGCACGACGCGTGCCACGGGTACCGCAACGCGCGCAGGCACCACGAAGGAGCACCCATGACCGTCGGGGACGACGACCGCACCGGCACCGCGGGGACCGGTGGCACCGCCCTGGCGGGAGCGCGACCCGAGCGGCCCCGCAAGGTCCGCAAGGTGGGCAAGCAGTGGCCCTGGTGGCAGGAGCTGCCGATCCTGATCGTGGTGGCGCTGGTCGTGGCCCTGGGCATCAAGACGTTCTTCGTCCAGGCCTTCTCCATCCCCTCGGGTTCGATGCAGAACACCCTCCAGGTCGGCGACCGGGTCCTGGTGGACAAGTTCACCCCGTGGTTCGGCGCGGAACCGCAGCGCGGCGAGGTCGTGGTCTTCCGGGATCCCGGCGGCTGGCTGGACGACCAGCCCGCACAGGACGGCGGTGCCTCGCCGAACGTGATCAGCAAGGCCCTGGCCTTCGTCGGCCTGATGCCCTCGGCCGACGAGCAGGACCTGATCAAGCGTGTGATCGCGGTCGGCGGCGACACCGTGACGTGCGAACGCGGCGAACCCGTCGAGGTCAACGGCAGGCCCCTGAACGAGCCCTACGTCTACCCCGGCGCCACACCCTGCGACGACCTCCCGGTCGGCACGGTCAAGGTCCCGAAGGACCACCTGTGGGTCATGGGCGACCACCGCGACAGCTCCAGGGACTCCCGCGCCCATGTCGAGGAACCGGGCGGCGGTTTCGTGCCCGTCGACGACGTGATCGGCCGGGCCTTCGTCGTCGCCTGGCCCCTGTCGCGATGGTCCTCGCTGCCGGTGCCCGCCACCTTCGACCGGCCGTGAGGGAGGCGATCTCCTGCGGCGGGCGGGGCGGCACCCCCGGCCGCACGATCCTTTTCCCCGGCGGGGATTCCCGGTTCGCCGAGCTCCGATTCGCGAACGGGCGGGGCCCTTTCGGGGTTTCCGTCCGCCCGGACGGACGGCGCGAACGGATGGCCCGCCCGGCCATGGATCAAGCATGCCGCTTCCGGTGCGCGACGGCGCGGGAAAATGGCGCCCCGATTCTATGTCGGGCGGACGGGGACGGCTAACCTCGAGCGGGTTGTCGTCAATTCCCCGAACGAGGAGGCCGGTTCGTCCCGCGGCCTGGGCATGGGGCCGTGTCCGGACCGGCAGCGTCAAGGAGCCACTGATGTGCGGTGATTTCACAGGCGGGTCCGGAGCCTGTGTTTCACGGGACGGAAGATGTGTGCCGCTCCTGAAGGTACGTGCCGTTCTCCGGTGAAAGCCGTCTTCCTCGTGAGAAAGGCTGTCCCGACTCCGGCCAGGGGCACAATGCGCGGATTCTTTCACGGCCCGCGAACCCTGGAGCAACCCGTGCGGAATGCACTCGTGTCCGCCGTGTTCGCCACGGCGGTTCTCGGCGTATTCGTCCTCGCGCAGCCGCGGAGCGGCGCCGCGCACCGGTCCGGGGACGACGGCGCCACGCTCCCGAGCGATCTGCGGGTCGGCGCCGTCTGCTCGTCGGACATCGGCTACGCCACCGATGTCTCCTGCGGCCTGGCGAGCTTCGGCGACGTGCGCTTCCTGTGCCCGGCGGGCACCCGCACCGCCCCGTGCCCGCGGACCCGCACCGTGACGCTCCAGAACACCGGGCGCACCGACCTGCGGCTGGTCGGGATCAGCGGCTCGGCACCGGGCGTACGGCACGAGACCGTCTCCCGCCTCCTGCGCCCCGGGGCGCGGGCCGCCCTGGGCCCCCGCGACGGCGACACCTACCTCTACGACATCGTCCTGCGCTCCGGCGGAGGCCGTACGGAGGCGCGGGTCACCGCACTGTCGTGACGGCCCGTCAACCCACGAGATCCGTCAACGGAGAATCAAGGAGTATCGCGCGATGTCGGACCTCGGACGCTTGGTGGCTGGGCGGTACCGGCTTGTCGAGCGGATAGGCCGTGGCGGGATGGGCACCGTGTGGCGGGCCGA
>NZ_JBIVNJ010000042.1:0-62034 GCF_044753585.1 Streptomyces sp. NPDC088354
CGATCCGACAACCGCTCACCATCTGACGACTTCACCTGTCCGGGCCTTGGCACACCCACACAACGACATAGAAGCCCTCAAAGTCACCGGTATTGACACTAGACTACGGACTCAGTGAACAACTGTTATTCCAACTGTTCACTGAAGTGCCACCGCGCCACTGCGGCACGGCGCCGCTGTATCGCTCCGCCCGCCCGCGACAGGCGTCGCCACGGCATCGCAGTCATCGAGAAAGGCAGCGCCTCGTGACGTTCCTCGTCGCCCTGGTCGCCTTGGGGATCCTCCTGGGCACCGTCTCCTGCACCTCGTTCCCCGTCTTCCTCGCGGCCGCCGGCGCGATCACCGCCTGGCTGCTCGTCTTCTCGATCCGCGAGCGCCTCGCACACCACCGCCACCGCTGACTCCACGTCTCCCAGGGGGGATTCGACCCATGGACTCCTACGCACCCGTACGTGAGCGCGACGCACGTTCCAAGGACGGCTCGGACGGCGCCGACGGCATGGCCGTCGCCTCGTTCGTCCTCGGACTGGTCGGCCTGCTCGCCTTCAACATCGTGCTCGGCCCGTTCGCCCTCGTACTCGGGGGCGTTGCCCTGGTGCGCGGCACCAAGCGCCCCGTACGGGCCCTGCTCGGCCTCGTCCTCGGCGCGGCGGACCTGATGGTGCTGGTCGTGCTGCTCACCATGAACAAGGGCCTGCTCCTGCCCTTCGGCTCCTGACGCCCGTAAGAGGGGCCCAGGCCCGGTCGTCGCATTCCCTCCCCCAGCGGTAGCTGGGGGACCCACGGCCCGCCCTCCGGGCGGCTGGCGCCCGTGTGACGACAGGGCCTCGTCTTCTAGCCGCGGGTCCAGCCGGTGGACGGCCAGTAGCCGTACTCCGGGCGGCCCTTGACGCCGCTGGTGCGGAACGGCCGCCCGCCGTCGTCGATGCGGACGGTGCCGGTGCGCCCGCCGGAGGTCCAGTCGGCCTCCAGGTACCAGTCGCAGTCGCAGCCCTGCGTCCGGGCGCCGACCCGAAGCACCAGCGGATCCTGGTCGGAGACCTGGTACGGCAGGCGGACCGCCGGGACGGCCTTCTCGCCGTCGAAACCGTCCTGGGGACGGGCGAGAGGGCGCGGGGCGTCGAGGTCGACGCTGTACACGGCGGGTGTGAGGGCACCCCCGCAGCCGTTGTCCATGGCGTACGAGGACCAGCGCAGCGGGCCGCGCCGCTCCACCACCCGCACGTGCAGGGCCTGCACCACCACCGGCGCCGGCGTACGGCCGCGCAGGGTGGCCTCGACGACGGTGGTGCCGCCGTGCACGGCGTCGAGGGCGCTCGCCCAGGCGCGGGCGTCCTGTTCGACGGGCGGCGGGGGGACGTCGGAGGGCGGACGGTCGATCAGATAGCGGTGGTCGCAACCGTTCTCCCACACGTGCGACCGGACGCTCCAGTTCAGCGGCCTGGCCGGGGCCGCCGGGGCGGAGCCGGTCGGCGTTCGCGTGAGGGAGGGCGAGTGTGACGGCCCGCCTGAGGGCGGTAAGTGAGAAGGAGCCGCCGCGGTGCCCGACGCGGAGGGCGACAACGACGGGCTGCCGCCGCGTTCCCCCTCCGGAGCCGGAGAAGAGGCGTGGGCACCGCCCGTCCCGCCCGTCGCCGGAGGCGCGGTGCGGGCCGCCGCGGGACGGCCGTCGCCGGTGGCGTCGGTCATCGCCAGCGCGGCGCCCGTCAGCACGAGTGCTGCCGCGGACACCACGACCGCCGGACGGGACAACCGCCGGCGCCAGGAACCGTGTCGCGCCGTTCCCCCGGCGGAGGGCGGCGGAGCGTCCACCGCCGGCTCCGGGACGGCCTCCGCCGGCACTTCGGGCACTTCCGGCACTTCGGGGGCTCCGAGCGCCTCGCCCGCGGGCTCCGCGCCGCCGCCCCGGTTGCCGGCCCGCCGCGCCGCGTCCGCCCGCACCCACCGGCGGTGCAGCTCGACCAGTTCCTCCGGCCCCGCGCCGCACAGCCGGGCCAGGCGCTCCACGACCGCGTAGTCCGCCGGAACGGCGTCGCCGTGGCAGTAGCGGTGCAGGGTGGACGTGCTGACGTGCAGCCGGTTCGCCAGCTGCCCGTAGCTCAGTCCCGACCGTTCCTTGAGGGCGCGCAGACACTCCGCGAACTGCCCGCTGCCCGCCGCCGTACCGGCCATCCCCGTGCCCCCGCCGTCGTCCCGCGTTCCCGGCGCCCGTTCCAGGGCGCTCCCGTCTGCCCAGGCCAGGGTACGCGGAACCGTTCCGGCGTCCCGGATGACGCGGTATCCGTTGCCCGGTCGCGACCGTTCCGCGCAGGCTGGTGCACGTCAACCGCCGTCGCTCCGGCGCCGGCGGCACCCGACCGGAGACCACCATCACAGACAACGGGGACGCACCTTGTACCAGCGCACACTGACCCGCCGCGCCGTCGTGACGGCCGCAGTCGCCACCACCGCCCTGCTCGGCCTCGGGGCCGGGGCGGAGGCCGCCGCGCCCGCGCCCGCACCGAAGTTCCTGGCGGCCAAGGAACTGCCGCCGCACCCCTCTTCCCCCTGGTTCGCCAACCGGGTCACCCAGGGCCTGCCCGACTACCCGGTCTTCTGCCTGGAGCGCGTCCTGCCGTCCCGCGGCGCCGCGTACCGGGAGTTCGGCACCGAGTTCGACACCGGCGCCGTCCAGCTCACCTTCAAGGCGAAGAACACCCGGGCCGCCCGCGACCTGGCCACCCGGCTCCGCGCGTCCGTCCGCGGCTGCGCCACCCGGTTCGAGCGCCAGAACCCGACGGGCGAGGCCGACTGGAAGGACTACGGCTCGATCGGCGTCGAGAACGGCGCGCACGTCTACGGTGTGCACACCGCGCACCCCGACTCCGAGCACGGCGTCGCGCTGTACGGCATCGGGCGCGACGGCCGGACCGTGACCGTCGTGAAGTGGAGCCAGATCGGCACGCTCAAGCAGGCCCCGGTCACGGCCTTCAAGAAGACCACCAAGAGGGCCGTCGCCAAGCTCTACGGCTGACCCGGCCGGGGAGCGGCACGACGGCACACGGTACGCGGCGGCGGGGCCCCGGGGGGAGCCCCGCCGTCGGCGCGCCCACGGGGCCTCGCCCTGGTGCCCGTCGGCCCGGCAGCCGTCAGCGGCCATCCGCAGTAGCCGCGTCACCGATCCGGGCTGCGTCCGGCGCCCACCTGTGTCGGTTCCCGGGCCCACGGCCCCGGAGCTGCGACCATGCGTTCAACGGCCCTACCCGGCACGGGATCCCGATCTGCGCCGTGGCGGTCACGCACCGGTTCGGGCCGCCGCGTCGAATGGCAGGGGCTGATCACCATGAGGGTCGTCGTGCTCCTGGGCCTGGTGCTGACACTGGCCGGTGGCCTGGACTGGACCCGGCGCCGGTACCCGGTGGCCTTCTGGCTGCTGGTCGGCCTGCCGCTGACGTGGGGCCGGTTCCTGGCCACCTACGGCTCCACGATGACCGCCTGCGGGCTGGCGCTGCCCCCGTCCCGGCTGCGGGCGTTCGCGGTGTGGGTCACGGGCCGCCGGCAGGCCCAGCCGGTCCCGCCGAAGATCCGCGGGGTCAGCGGTTCCCTCATCGGCATGCGGGTACGGCTGCGGCTCCCACCGGGACTGGAACCGGCCGACGTGGCGGCCGCCTCCAGCCGGCTGCGGCACGCCTGGGGCGTGCACGCGCTCAGCGTGGTCCCCGTCAAGCCCGGCGTGGTGGAACTGCGGATGACCGGCTACGACGTGCTGCGCGAGGTGCGCATGCCGCGCCGTCTCCCGTCCGGCCCGATGGTGGTCCCGGTCGCGCTGCGCGAGGACGGGACGACCTTCGTACGCGACTACCGGCGGATCCCGCACACGCTGACCCTGGGCGCGAACCAGTCGGGCAAGACGATGTACCAGCGCAACCTGATCATGAACCTGGCCAGGCTCCCGGTGGCCCTGGTCGGCATCGACTGCAAGCGCGGGGTGGAACAGGCCCCGTACGCGTGCCGCCTGTCGGCCCTGGCCACCGACCGCGAGCAGGCGGCCAAGCTGCTGGACGCGCTGGTGGCGGAGATGGAGGACCGCTTCGACCTGCTCAAGAACCAGCAGGGCGCGGCGCTCGACGAGCCCGAGGAGGAGGTCGCGTCGGACATCTGGGGGCTTCCCGCGTACCTGCGGCCCTTCCCGGTCGTGGTGCTGGTCGACGACGTCGCCGAACTGTTCCCCAACGCCACGACGATCGACGAGGAGACCCGCGACCGCATGGTCGCGAACCTGATCCGGCTGGCCCAGAGGGCGCGTCCGGTCGGCATCTACCTGGAGATCTGCGGGCAGCGCTTCGGGCCCGAGCTCGGCAAGGGCGCCGGCCTGCTCCGCGCCCAGCTCACCGGCCGGGTGGTGCACCGGGTCAGCAGGCAGACCGCCGAGATCGGCCTGGCCGACTTCGCGCCCGAGGCCATGGCGGCCGCGACGTCGATCGCCCCGGACCGGGCCGGCGTGGCGGTGGCCGGCGACGCCTCCGGCGGCTGGTCCCACATCCGTACCCCGCTGGTGTCGATCGCCGAGACCGCCGCGGTCTGCCGTGCGCACGCGCACCTGGTCCCCGACATCCCGGCCCTGGACCCCTTCCGGCCCTACGCCCCGGACGCGCAGGACCCGCCCGATCTCCCGACCCTGCCCCGGCCCCGCCCGGGTCCGCAGTAGCGGCCGATGGTGTGGTGCCGGGCCGTCCCCTTTGCGGTCCTGGCAGGATGACGGCATGGAACGTGTGCTGGGAATCGGCGGATACTTCCTGCGGGCCACCGACCCGGAGGCGCTGAGCGCGTGGTACCGCGACTGCCTGGGCCTGGACACCGACGAGCACGGCCTGTGGAGCCAGGAAGCCGGGGGGACGGTGTTCGCGACCTTCGAGTCCGGGACCGACTACTTCGGGTCCCGCGCCCAGCAGACCATGCTCAACTTCCGGGTCCGCGACCTGGAGGCGATGCTCGCGCAGTTGCGCGCCAAGGGAGCGGACGTGGCCCAGGAGACCGAGGACATGGAGGGGGTCGGCCGGTTCGGCTGGGTCACCGACCCCGAGGGCAACCGGATCGAGCTCTGGGAGCCCGCCTGACCGCGCCCGGCCGCGCCGCGGGAAATGGATTTGGTCCTGGGGCCGGCACCCCGTAGGGTGGTGTTCATCGACGCGGGGTGGAGCAGCTCGGTAGCTCGCTGGGCTCATAACCCAGAGGTCGCAGGTTCAAATCCTGTCCCCGCTACGGAAACGGAAGGCCCGGTGCGCAAGCACCGGGCCTTCCGCCGTTCCCGATCTCCGTCTCTCGCGAGGAGCGCGCGGCGTCACCGCCTGCGCACGGGGTGGTACGGCGGTACGTCGGGCCCCGGCTGGTAGTGCGGGCCCTGCCGGATGTGGCGGACGACTACCACCAGGTCGGTCGCGGCGGCCAGCGCCAGCACGCCGAAGAAGATCGCCCAGCCCATCGGCCCGAGGACCGAGAAGATCACCGTGCCGGCGATCGCCCAGACCAGGCCGAAGGCGGCCAGCCCCAGTCTCAGCCGCAGCGCGCTGCGGGCCTGCAGGGGTTCGCTTCCGGTACGTCCCAGGTGCATGGAAACCACTCCTCACCGGAGACGTACCCCGCTACGCTCGTGTCATGACATGGCGACATTGATCGGCACGGAAGTCCCCGGAGTCCTTCCTCGCGCGCAGGCTGTACGCCTACGCGTTCCTCGAGGACCTCATCCCGCTCTACCCGGTGTACGCGGTGCTCTTCGCCGACTCCGGGCTGTCCGAGGCCGGGATCTCCTCGCTCTTCGCCCTCTGGTCGTTCACGGCGTTCGCGCTGGAAGTGCCGTCCGGGGTGTGGGCCGACCGCTTCTCGCGGCGTGCCCTGCTGTGCGTCGCGCCGCTGTTGACCGGAGCGGGCTTCGCCCTGTGGACCTTCCTGCCCGGCTACGCCTCCTTCGCGGCCGGATTCGTGCTGTGGGGCGCCGGTAGCGCACTGCGGTCAGGGGCACTGCAGGCACTGGTCCACGAGGGGCTGACCGGGGCCGGTGCGTCCGATGCGTACGCACGTCTCATCGGCCGCTCCCAGGCCCTGGGCACCACGGCCGCGCTGGCGGCGACCGCCGCGGCCGGACCGCTGCTGGGGGCGGGCGGCTACCGGGCGGTGGGGCTGGCCAGCATCGCCGTGACGGTGCTCACCGCGCTCGCCGCACTCCGTCTGCCCGAGCGGCGCCGGGGAGCCGCGGAGGACGAACCGGGCTACGGCGCCCTGCTGCGCGACGCGCTGACCGAGGCCCGGCACGAGCCGGGGGTGGCGCGGATGCTCGCGGTGGTCTCGCTGCTGGCGGGCGCGGCCGCGCTGGACGAGTACGTGCCGCTGCTGGCGCGGGCCACCGGCGTCAGCGCGCCCCTCGTACCGCTGCTTGTGCTCCTGGTCACCGCGGGTGCCACCGCCGGCGGCTGGCTCGCCGGACGCGGCATGCGCTGGGCCCCGGCGGCCCCGGCGGCGGCCGGGCTGTGCCTTGCCGCGGGCGCGGGAACGGCGAGCGGTCACCCGGCCGGTCTGCTGGCCGTCGCGGTGGCGTTCGGGGTCTTCGACTGGGCGGGCGCCGCCGCCGACGCCCGCCTGCAGGAACTGCTCGGGGACCGCACCCGGGCCACCGTGACCTCCTTGGCGGGGCTGGGTTCGGAGGCCGCCGCGCTGCTGCTGTTCGGCCTCTGGGCGCTCGGCTCCGGCTGGGCCGGTCCCGCGCCGCTGTTCGCCGTGGCGGGGCTGCCGTTCCTGGCCGGGGCCCTGCTGCTGTGGCGGTGCAACATTTCCCGGCGTCCACGGCGTCAGTGAGGTGAAGGCGCGCCGGAAGACGATCACGAGCAGAGGGCGGCAGATGCACGAGGAACGCACGGAGGACTACCTGGAGTTCGCCGCGACCAGAGCGGCGCACCTCTTCCGTTCGGCCTGCCTGCTCACCGGGGGCGACACGCATCTCGCCGAGGACCTCGTCCAGGAGACCCTCGGCAAGATGTACCTCACCTGGCGGCGCATCAGCCGCATCGGCAACCCGGCCGGTTACGCCCAGACCGTGCTCGTCCGTACCTTCCTCACCCATCAGCGGCGGCGCAGCAGCGGCGAGTCGCCCGTCGGGGAGCTCCCCGACATCCCGTCGGGGACCTCCTCGGACGGCGACACGACGCTGCTGCGGCTGACCCTCCTCGACGCCCTGGCCCGGCTTTCCCCCAAGGACCGCGCGGTGCTGGTGCTGCGCTACTGGGAGGACCGGAGCATTGAGGAGACCGCGGACGCCCTGCGGCTCACCCCCGGCACCGTGCGCACGCGGTCGTTCCGCGCGCTCGCCCGGCTCCGCGAGCTGCTCGGCGACAGCCTCGTGGACCTGGTGTCCCCCCGCTGACCCCCGCATGCTCCGGTTCACGGCTTCCCGCGCTTCCACGGACGGTGGTACTCCCATGCCTTTCGAAGACGACCTCGGCGCCGCGCTGCGCCGCACGGCTGACGCGCTCAGCACCGACACCGCCTCCCTCGCGGCCGCCGGACTCGCGCGCGGCCGGGCCCTCCGCCGCCGCCGGCGCGCCGCCGCCGTGACGGGTGCCTTCGTCGCCGTCACCGCGGCCTGCGTCGCCGCGGTGCTGGTCGTACCGGCCGGTACGGCCCGGCAGGCGGTCCCGGCCGTGACGGCGCCGGCGAAAGAACCGGCGAAAGTGCCGCCGGCCACCCCGGCCGGCCGCCCGCAGATCTCCGACCAGGAGATGCTCACCCTGTTCAAGGCCCTGCTGCCCAAGGGAAGCGTGACCGGCGGACGGGCAAGGGGCACGCAGACCATCGGCAGCGGGAACCCCGTTCCGTATGCGGAGTTCGTCTTCGACGACGGCAAGGGCGCCGCCACCGTGTCCGTCGACCTGAGCCGGGACCCGGACGACCAGCGGCAGGACAACCAGTGCCCGGATCCCGCCTTCATGAAGAAGGGCACCAAGTGCGCCCGCACGCAGCTGCCCGACGGGTCGGTGCTGACGGTCGTGCAGGGCTGGGAGTACCAGGACGCCCGCACGGGGCCCAAGAACTGGCGCGCCGTGCTGACCACGCCGGAGGGCGGCCGGATCGGCGCGAGCGAATGGAACGCGGCGGGTGAGAAGGGCGTACCGCAGACGCGGCCGGAGCCGCCCCTGACCCCTGCGCAGCTCGGCGCCATCGTGCGCTCCTCCAGCTGGGACAAGGTCTTCGAGGCCTTCCCCGAGAGCGACGCCGACACCGCGCCGGCCTCCTGACCGCTGCCGCACCGGACGTGGGCCGTATCGGCGGGGTGAACGTCGAGCACTGGTGCGCGAAGGGCGTGCGGGACGCCCTCCTCGCGGGAGCCGTGGTCCATTACGGCGGGACGAGAAGGATCGTTCGGCGGGCGAAGGCGGAGAGGGGCGGCGCCGGTACCGTGCAGTGGACCGCCGTGGTCGTCGGGGGCGTCGCGGTTTCGGGCGAGGCCCTGCCGTGCGGAGCGGACCGCCCTGAACTCCCGCACTGTTCCTCGGCGCGCCGACGCCGTCCGGCCTCGGTCCCGGTGCTGCTCCACCCCTGCTGCGTGAGCGGCCGCACCGGCTGCTGCCGCGTGTCCCGGACGACCCGGTCCCGTACCCGCCGGCGGTGCTGCGCACCGCGCCGCCTTCGAGGCCGCGCGTGCCACGGGCGGCCCCCCGTACCCCATCGGCTCCGTCCTCTTCGGCCGCGCCGACCGGCGGGCGCACTTCGGCCCGGCGTGGCCCGCCCCGGCGGAGGCGAGGCGGCGCTTCGCCACGGGGTCTTCCGACGGGGCGGCCGGGACCCCGTGACCTCGGGCGGCCGGATGTGCAACCACTAGGTTGCGGGCCGGGCGGATGTCGTGCAACCATGAGGTTGCACGTAAGGTTGTCGTCGATGGAGGTAAGGCCATGAGCACCGGGACCCAGGACCGGATCGAACGCGAGATCAGCATCGGAGCGCCCGTCGAGCGGGTGTGGGAGGTGCTGACCCGCCCCGAGCACATCGGCCGCTGGTTCGGCCGGGACGTGGGCGGCAGCGGCGAGCCCAGGTCCATGGAGCTGCGCCCGGGCGGCATCATGCGCCTGGACCACGGCGCGGGCGTGTACCCCACGCGGATCGTGAGCGTCGAGCCGCCGCGCTACTTCGCCTACCGCTGGGCCAGCGCCTTCCCGGGTGTGGAGGCGGCGGAGGGCAACTCCACCCTGGTCGAGTTCACCCTCACCCCCGAGGGCGAGGGGACGCTGCTGCGGGTGGTCGAGAGCGGCTTCGCGACCCTCGACATCCCCGAGGAGCGCGTCCCGCAGGCCGGGTACGAGAGCCACTCGGAGGGGTGGCCGCAGGTCCTGGCCGGATTCGCCGCCTACACGGAGAAGCTGCCCGTATGACAGACCGTCAGGCGGGTGGCGAGGAGGACGTCTTCGCCGCGCTGGCCGATCCGATGCGACGCCGCATCCTGGACGCCATCGCCGGACACGGTGACGCGACCGCCACCGTGCTCGCCGCCGAACTCCCCGTCACGCGCCAGGCGATCGTGAAGCACCTGGCCGTCCTGGACCAGGCGGGACTGGTCGCCGGACGGCGCGCGGGACGCGAAATGCGCTACGCCGTACGGCCGGAGCGGCTGATCGCGGCGGCGCGGTGGATGGACCGCGTCGCCGCGCAGTGGGACGCCCGGCTGGACGCGATCAAACGCCTCGCCGAGGAAACCGGCGCCGCGCCCCCGGTGCAGCCTGTGCGCCGTGAACCGGGAGAGACCGCCTGACATGTTCTCCGGCCGCATCGGCGACGGCCGGATCAACCGGCGCGTGGGCTCGCTGCTCGTCGTCGTGAACGTGGCTCTGCTCGCGCCGGGCGTGGGCTCCACCTTCTGGTTCTTCGGCCAGGACATCGGCATCGCCGGGCTGTCCGTGGCGGGTAGGCCACGGGGAGGAGGGTCCCGACCGTCCTGACGCGCGGGCTCGGGCGCACCTCGGCGTGAACTCGACGGGCCGACGACGGTGCCCGCGCAGTCGTCCCGGTCGAGCACGAACGGCGCCGACGCGCTGCCGCGGCCGAACGGGTGCCTGCCACCGAGCCGAGGCGGAGCGGCGGTTGCGCGAAAAACCGATGGCGTCCGCCGGAGCCACGCGGGCACGATGCCCGCATCATGAACAGCACCCCGACGACCACGACCCCGTACCGCCAGATCAGAGCCGCGCACACCACCGACACCGTGACGGTGTACCAGGCGTACCGTCCGGAGATCGGTGACCACGCCGCACGGCACGGCCGCTTCCCCGCGAGCTGGAGCCGGTCGCGCATGACGTGGATCAAGCCGTCGTTCCTGTGGATGATGTACCGCAGCGGATGGGGCGGCAAAGAGGGCCAGGAACGTGTGCTCGCCCTCGACATCAGCCGCGAGGGGTTCGAGTCCGCGCTGCGAGGGGCCTGCCTGTCCCACTACGACCGCAGGGCATACCCCGACCGCGAGGCCTGGGCCGAGCGTCTGCGGGCCACCTCGGTGCGCGTCCAATGGGATCCCGAACGCGACCTCGGCCTTCGCCCGCTGCCGTACCGGTCCCTCCAACTGGGCCTCACCGGGCGGGCGACCAAGGACTACGCCGACCACTGGCTCCGCGCCGTCCGCGACGTCACCGGCTTGGCGCACGCCGTCCGCGACCTGGTGCGCTCGGGCGACGCGGCCGGCGCGACCGCCCTGCTGCCGGACGAATCGCCGTACCCGCTCGCCGCGGCGACGGCCGCGGCGACGGCCGCGGTGATCGGCGCGACGACGGAACTCAGCGGGCGTCCAGCTCCGCGATGAGCCGCTTGGGCGCGATGACGCGGTAGCTCTCCTCCACCCACTCGCACAGCACGTCCGCGGCCGGGGTGCCCTCGGCGAGCGGGACGGAGACCCAGCCCGCCCTGCCGAGACCGTACCCGCTGGGTTCGGCGCCGGGCACGGTCAGCGCGTGCTCGTGGACTTCGGGGTGCTTGAGCTTCACGCCGATGCGGGGCGGGTGGCTGCCGTCGCCGACGCCCAGGAAGACGAACACCTTCTTGTCGGCCTTCACGACGCTCTCGCCCCAGGGGAACTCCTCCCCGGCCCCGGGCAGGGCCAGGGCGAACGCGCGGACCTTCTCCCGGACGTCGAACGGATCGCGGGGGACGGGCACGGGGGCCTCCTCGGGGGCGGTCGGGCGGCGTCAGCCCGATCGTAGGCGCAGGGACGGGGTGGGGCGCCGATAGGATCACCGGCAATGCCCGGACGTAGCGCAGAGGCAGGCGCCCCCTTCTCCAAAAAGGGATCACGCCGGTTCGAATCCGGCCGTCCGGGCAGTGCGGGTGCTCGGGTCCGTGGCGCACACGCGGGCGGGCCACCCGCGCACGGCGGGTACGCCGGTTCGAATCCGGCCGGACCCCCGATAGGATCACCGGCAATGCCCGGACGTAGCGCACCGTCCGGGCACTGCGGGTACTCGGGTCCGTAGCGCAGAGGCAGGCGCGCCGCCCTCTCAAGGCGGGTACGCCGGTTCGAATCCGGCCGGACCCACGTCACGGTGGTACGAGCGGGCAGGGGCAGTGGGGGAGACCGGCGGGGAGACGGGCGTCATCGGCGAGGCCGAACTCGCCGTATTCGACGCGGTGGTCGGCAAGCTGCGCGCGTTGCCGGTCGACGACCCGGTGCGGCTGCGCGCCGAGCAGGTCGCCGCGTCGTTCGCGCGGGACGGGCGGCTGCGCCGCCGCAAGACCCGGCGCGAGGAGCGCAGCGCGGCCGATGCCGAGGTCGTCGCGGCCACCGCGACCGGCGCCTTGGCGCGGCGTGAGGACGCTCCCCTGGACCCGGCCGAGGAGGGCGCTGCCGGCGACCCCGCGGGGGAGTTCTCCCGGCCGCGCCGCTGCTACGTGTGCAAGACGCACTACCGACAGGTCGACGCCTTCTACCACTTGCTCTGTCCGGACTGCGCGGCCGACAACACCGCCCACCGGGGTGCCCGCGCGGATCTGAGCGGCCGCCGGGCGCTGCTCACCGGCGGACGGGTCAAGATCGGCTTCCAGCTCGCCCTGATGATGCTGCGCGACGGCGCCGAACTCCTGGTCACCAGCCGCTTCCCCCGGGACACCGCCCGCAGGTTCCGTGCCGCGCCCGGCAGCGAGGACTGGCTGCACCGCCTGACCGTCGTCGCCGTCGACCTGCGCGACCCGCGCCAGGTCGTCGGTCTGTGCGAGCGGCTGCGGGAGACGGGCGAGCCGCTGGACATCCTCGTCAACAACGCGGCGCAGACGGTGCGCAGGCCGCCCGCGGCGTACGCCGCACTCACGGCGGGGGAGCGGCTGCCGCTGCCGGCCGGCCCGCGGCCCAGGGCGATGCTGACCGCGCCCGGATTCGGGGCGGCCCCCGCCCTGCCCGCCGCGAGCGGCCCGGTGGCGGAACTGGTCCTGGCCGAGACCGACGAGGCCGGGCTGCTGCCGGACGCGGCACCCCGGAACTCCTGGTCGGCGGAGCTCGGCGGGCTCGACCCGGCCGAGGTCCTGGAGACCCAGCTCGTCAACTCCCTGGCTCCCGCGCTGCTCTGCGACCGGCTGCTTCCCCTGCTGCTCGCCTCGCCGCGGCCGCGCCGCTACATCGTCAACGTCACGGCCGTCGAGGGCCGCTTCGCGGTGCGCAACAAGACGGCCGGCCACCCGCACACCAACATGGCGAAAGCCGCCCTCAACATGCTCACCCGCACGAGCGGGCCCGCCCTGGCCGGTCACGGCGTCCACATGTGCAGCGTCGACACCGGGTGGATCACCGACGAGAACCCGCACCCGAAGAAGCACCGGCTCGCCGGCGCCGGCTTCCGGACCCCGCTGGACATCGTGGACGGCGCGGCGCGCGTGTACGACCCGATCGTGCGCGGCGAGGCGGGGCACCCGGTGTCCGGTGTGTTCCTCAAGGACTACCGGGAAGCCGAGTGGTGACATGACGGACGAGCAGCGGCCCTTCGCGAGCGTCCCGGAGGTCGTGCCGCGCCCGCGCACCGACCTGGAACCGCTCCTGGAGTGGCTGCGCGGCGGCGAAGGCGTCGTACGGCGCACGGACTTCCCCGCCGGCACCGCCCTGCCCGACGGCCGCCTCGACCTGTGCAAGCAGGCGCTCGGCGCCGAGGGCGCCGCGGCCGTCGCAGAGGCGCTGCGGCAGGCCCCGGCCACCGGCACCGTACGCCATCTGCTGCTCGGCACCGACGGACTCGGCGACGCGGGCGCCGCCACCGTCGCCGAACGGACCGCGGGCACCGGTGTGGAGACGCTCTACCTCGGCTGCAACGGCATCACCGCCGGCGGCGCCTGCACGATCGCCGACAGTCTGCGGGCCTCGCCGCAGGCCGTCACGGGAGTGTGGCTCAAGCGCAATCCACTCGGACCGGGCGGCGGCGAGGCCGCCGCCGGACTGGTGGACGCGGCGCGCTCGCTGCGCACCCTGGACCTGGTGCAGACCGGGCTGGACGTGGCCGGACTGGCCGTCCTGGTGGACGCGTTGCTGATCGCGGCCCGTGAGGGGCGCGGCGTCGAGCGGCTCTTCGCCGGCGGCAACGCGCTGGGGGCGGCAGGGGCGGCCGTGCTCGCCGCGCTGGTCACCGAGGGCGCGGTCGGCGAGCTCTACGTCTCCGCCGCCCGCCTGGGCGACGAGGGCGGGCTGATCCTCGCCGAGGCGCTGCGCCGGGCCCCGTACGGCAGCCTCACCCGGCTCTCCGTGGCGAGCAACGGCATCGGCCCACGGGCCTGTGCGGCACTGGTCGCCGCCGCGGCCGCGGCCGGCGTCGAACTGCTCGACCTCGGCCGGGTGCGTGCCGCCGCCGTCCTCGGCGCCACGGACAACCGGGTCGACACCGATGCGGCCGAGGCCATGGCCGCTGCCCTGGCCGCCGCCCCGCACCGGCTGGGTCACCTGGTGCTGTCGCACACCGGTATGCGCAGCCGCGAGGCGCACCGCCTCCTCGACACGGCGCCCGGCGCGGCCGCGCCGACCCGCTTCGTGCTGGGCAAGGGCGTCGCGACCAGCGTCCGGCGGCGTCTCGACGCGCTCAGCGCGCACCTGCCGTACCCCACCGTCCCCGACGCCGTGGCCGCCGTCCGCAGCGTCCACCGCACGCCCCGCTGACCGGGCGCCGCCCCGTCAGCGCGGTATGCGCGCGAAGGTCTCGATCCAGAAGCGCTGCGCCTCCTCCGAAGCGCCGACGAGATACGTCGAGCGCAACTTCGGCGGCAGCAGGGCGACCAGCCGGGTCACCACCTTGCGGTACCGCCTGAGCTGCGACAACTCGGCGTTGGAGATGACCTGGTGGACGATGTCGCTGTCGTTGTTGCCCTCGTCGGACTCCTCGCGGGCACCGCGCAGCCGGGCCTCCCACCCCACGACGTCCGCCGCCAGCTCGCGCAGCCCGGTCACCGACCGCCGGGCCAGCCGGTCCATCAGGGCGGTGAGGGGCACCGGGGCGTACTCCCCGTCGCCGAGGTAGACGGTCGCCATCTCCAGCGGCAGGCCGCGCTGGTGGAGCTTGATCAGCCGCTCGATGGTGCGCTTGGTGATCCACGCGCGCCCGTCCTCGTCGATGTCGTGCTTCCACCACTCCAGCACGGTCTCCGCGACCGCGCCGTAGCGGGCGATCAGCCACTCGTTGGCCGGGATGTCGCCGGGCTCGACCGTCAGGGACGCGGTGAAACGGGTGGCCTGGGCGATGTTGTTCCGTGAGACCAGCAGCTTGCGGCCCAGGTGGTAGGGCGGGTTCTGCACGGCGATCTGGGCCCGCAGGTTCTCGATCGGGCGCCCCGCCAGCGACCACTCCTGCGTGATCTCCATGAGTTTGGCGAAGGCGGCCTTGTCCTTGGGCCGGTTGTACTCGTCCCAGACGACGGCCTTCGGCTCGGCACCGGTGAAGACCGCCGCCAGCAGGTTCTCCAGCGAGCCGTCGGGGCCGGGTACGGGGGCGCAGAGGTCCTCGACATTGGTGACCGGCAGCGAGAAGTACAGCGGGTCGCGGCCCAGCCCCTCGCGCAGCGTCGCCCGCACCAGCTCGGTCTTGCCGCAGCCGGGCGGACCCTGCAGCAGCACCGTCCACCGATTGCGAAGCGCCGCGCGCACCACGGAGCGCACCGGGTCCGGGACCGTCGCCGGGTTGGGCACGCCCAGCGCCGTGGCGATCCGGTCCAGGATCTCGGCCGTACGGTCAGGACCGGGTGCGCCGTCGCTCCGCGGCTCGGCCAGCCGCAGCCGCTCGCCGTTGAGCAGCGGCAGTCCCCACCGCAGGGGGAAGCCTTCGCGGGCGTTGGCCAGGATGTGGTCGAGGGTGCGGGGCGACAGCAGCTCGCGGACGGCCGGGCCGAGCGACGCCCACACCCCGAAGACCCCGGACAGGTCCCGGTCCCGGTACTTCGCGGCCAGTCTCAACCGCCAGGCCGTGTCGTTGGCGGTGACGCGGACGGTGACCATGCGGTCCAGCAGGGCCAGGTCGCCGCGCCGGCCCGCCGTCTCCGCCAGTGACTCGTTGTCGCTGAGGAACACCCCGATGCAGCCGAGCTCACGCAGGTCGTACTCGCCGAGGGTCCAGTTGCAGGCGATCTGCATCAGCTGCGACTGGATGGTCTCGCCCGCCTGCAGGGAGTCGTCGATGAGCAGCACGAACGGCCGCCCCGGCTTCAGCTGGCTCATCACCAGCTGACGCAGTACCAGGGCACCGGTCTCCGGGTCGCGGACGGGGGCGTTCGCCAGCAGGTCGTCCGGGGTGAGGTTGGCGGCGGGCACGAAGACCAGCTCGGTGTCCGGGTGGGCCTCGGCGATGTGCGAGAAGAACGTCGAGGTCTTTCCGATGCCGTGCTCACCGAAGACCTGCCCGGTCTGCCGCATGTCGATCATCGCGTCGATGAAGGACTCGAGCCGGGACCGGCCGGTCCAGCCCTCGGGCGGCTCCGGGTACGTGGCGCTGGCCCGCCAGGGCCGGGGGCCGGCCGTGGGGGTCGCCGCGGTGGTGGTCATCTCGCTCCTGTCGTGACGCGGTGGCAGGCCATGGGCGGGGTGTGGCTGTCCGGCCAGTCGTCACCGCCCTGGGTGATCAGCCATATCCACTTGTCGGGTTCGGCCGGCGTGATGTGCGGGGCCCAGCCGTCGGTCAGCACGATCACGGCGTCCGGGCGCTCCTCGAAGCGGCGGCCGCGGACCTCGGAACGCCCCTCCACGTAGTCGGCGACGACCTGGAAGCTCGTGCCCCCGCCGCCGTAGACCCGCTCGCCCGGGGCGAAGGGCATCACGACGCCGTCGAAGGACAGCCAGTGCGCCTCCACGCCGTCGATCCGGCCGACGAGTTCGGTCAGCCAGTCGACGACGGAGGACGGCATGGACCCCGAGGTGTCATAGGCCACGACGAGCACCTTGTCGCGCACCGGGCCGCGCCGCGACAGCATCGGGTCGTGGCCGAGCGCGGCCAGCAGGGCGCCGCGCTTCTTCGGGTACACCAGCCGCTCGCCCTCGCGCAGCTTCGAGGCGACCACGTCGACCAGCCACCGCTGCCACCAGTCCACCTGCCGGGTCCGCACGGTCTCGCCGCGCAGCGCGCCGGCCCCCAACTGCCCCCACATCCGCGAGGCGCGCTCGGAGGCGTCCTGGGTGCGGTCCATGAGGTCGAGCAGCTCCCGCTCGGCGCCGGCGTGGCCCCGGCGCGCCGCCAGCAGGGAGTTGAGCAGTGCCGAGGACACCAGCCGGTCCACCGTCTCCTGGTCCGCCGGCACCCCGCCACCGTCCACGTGCACGCACCGCACCGCGCTCGCCGGCACCGGCGGGCGCGTCATTCGCTTGAGCTCGGTGTAGACGCTCATGTCGGTCGCGGTGAAGTCCTCGTAGGACAGCGGCGCCAGCCCCTGCTCCCGCAGGTCGTTGGCGTAGTCGCGGTGGACCGTGCGCGGGTCGACACCGGTGGGCTCGCCGTCCAGCAGCGGCAGGGCGTCACGCTCCAGCCGGACCATCGCCACGTGGTTGATCGCCACCTCGGCGGCCAGCGTGAAGACCGGGTCCTCGCGCAGCTCGGGCTCGGTGAACAGATGCCGGTGCACCACGTGCCGCGACTCGTGGAAGAGGACGAACTTGACGCCCTCCAGGCCGAGACCGACGAAGAACTCCGGGTTGAACAGCAGCAGGATCGTGCCGTCCCCGGAAGCGACCACCGCCGCGGTGTCCACCGCCGTCGTCGGGATCTGGTGCCGGCACTTGGCGTACAACCAGGACGCGACGGCGGACTGCGTCAGACCGAAGTCCAGCAGTGCGGCCTCCTTCAGCCGCCGGGCCTCTGCCACGACGCCCGGATCCGCCGGACGCCAGCGCTCAAGCGCCCGCCGGTCGCCGAGCCCCACGGTGAGCCGTCGTCCCCCAGTGTCTGCCCCGTATCCCATGACGGCCCCCCGTACACGACCTCCGCATCCCCCTGATGCCCCGGTGGATCAGTGGTACCAGAGCCCACCGACAACGGGCCATCGACTTCCTCGCCGCCGTCGCCCGCGATCGCCCGCGCCGTCGTCACCAGCTCGGGCAGCGTCCCGGTGAACGTCGGCAGCAACTGCGTGAGGACCGCCCAGGCCTCGGTGTTGCCGCCCAACTCCGCGCGCACGAGCGGACCCAGCGCCGCGGCGGCCTCGGTGAGGCGGTCCGGGAACGCCCAGCGCCCCATCGCGAGCACGGACAGGGCCTGCCTGGCCGGCCGCGTCGTCGTCGCGTACACCGCCGGGCCGTCCACGACTCCCGCGGTCCTGAGCCGGTGCGTGAACTTGCGGTGCGTGCCGAACTGCGTCCGCACCTCAGGCGGGCAGTCCGGTCGGACGGACAGCGCCCAGCGGGCGTAGCCGGGGAGCGGCCGCTCGCGGTCGGCCCCGGCCACCACACCCCAGTCCTCGCGCCGCACCATCAGGGCGGCGGCACGTCCCTGCGCCATGGACGCCACCTCGCGCAGTGCCGCGGTCAGTTCCGCGGGACCGGCGGCCCGGGGTATCTCCGGCGGGGGGTACCGCGACAGACGCTTGGCGACCGGGACCCTCCGGCTGCGGCCCGGCCCGTGCGGGACGCCGTTCAGGATGTCGTGCCGTACGCGGTCGTCGATGGCGCAGTGGCCGTACACCAGCTCATTGATCCGCGGATCGTCCTGCTGCAGCATCCACCACACCACCGACGAGGGCAGGTCACGCAGGCCCAGGTCCCATGCCGGGCCGGGCGGCGGCTTCGTGACCGCCGCGGTGTTCTCCTGCGGCAGACCGGTCCTGCGGCGCACCCGGGCGGCCGGCCCGGGGTCCACCAGGGCCAGCAGGAAGCCCAGTCCGCTGGCCTGCTCCACCTCGTTCGCCATGCCGCGATCTTCCCACCGGCCACCGACAGCGGGCGAGTCAAAAACCGCCGCGCAGCGCCCCGTCGAGGACCGCCGACCATTGACGGACGATGCCCGCGCGCCGGGCGCTGTCGTCGCTGAGCAGATTGGCCAGCCCCAGCCCGCGCGCCATGTCCAAGGTGGCCTGGACGGTCTCGCGCACCCCGGGCGCGGACTCGTCGGCGCCCAGCATCTCCACCGCCAGGCGGTGTGCCTCGCGGCCGATGCGGGCCTCCAGGGCGGTGACGCGGGGCCGCAACTGCTCCTCGTTGGCCGCCGCGATCCACAGGTGCAGCGCGGCGCGGAAGATCGGGCCGGTGTACAGGTCGACGACCAGCTCGACGACACCGCGGGTGCGGGGCACGCCCGCGTCCGGCAGGCCGAGGGTCCGCTCGCGCAGCGCGACCAGCCACTGCTCCGAGACGAACTCGATCGCCCCGGTGAACAGGTCCTCCCGGGTGGGGAAGTGGTGCTGCGCCGCGCCGCGTGAGACCCCCGCGTGCTCGGCGACGACGGCGACCGTGCTGCCCGCCCAGCCGCGGTCGGCCAGGCAGGCGACGGCCGCCTCCAGCAGCCGCTGCCGGGTGGCCCGGCTGCGGTCCTGCTTGGGCTCGCGGGCGCTCACAACGCCCATGGCGCCGCCCGCCGTTCGAGGAAGGCCCGCATCCCCTCCGCGGCCTCCGGCGAGCCGAACAGCCGCGCCGACCGCTCGGTCAGCGCGTCCGCGTCCTGGTCGAAGGCCCGCAGCACCCCCGCCGTGGTCAGTGCCTTGGACTCGGCGAGCCCCTGGGGCGAACCGGCGCGCAGGCCCGCGAGGATGCCGTCCAGCGCCTCCTCGGGAGCGGTGACCAGGCCGGTGCGGACGGCCTCCGAGGCGTCGAAGACCTCCCCGGTGAGGTAGTAGCGGGCCGCGGCCCTCCGATCGAGCCGCGGCAGCACCGTCAGCGAGATCACGGCGGGGGCGAGGCCGAGCCGTGCCTCGGTGAAGGCGAAGCTCGCCCCGGGCCCCGCGACCGAGAGGTCGCAGGCCGCCAGCAGCCCGAGCCCGCCCGCGCGCACGTGACCGTTCACCTTGGCCACCACCGGCTTGGGCAGCTCCACGATCGACCGCAGCAGGGCGACCAGCCGGCCCGGGCCCTGCGGGGACGTCGCCTCCTTCAGGTCCGCCCCGGCGCAGAAGGTGCCGCCGGTGTGCGTCAGCAGCACCGCACGGGTCGCCGGGTCCTTTCCCGCCCGCGCGAGCGCGTCGGACAGCTCGTCCACCATGCGCGCGGACAGCGCGTTGCGGTTGGCGGGGGAGTCCAGGGTGAGCGTGGTGATCCCCCGCTCGGACGCGGAGCGCACCACGGGCGCGTTCTCGTCGGCCGTCAACTGCCGCCCCTTTCGCGGGCGCGGAGTTCACGCCGCAGGATCTTTCCGCTCGCGGCACGCGGTATCGCGTCGGTGAACTCCACCCGCCGCACCTTCTTGTACGGGGCGACCTGCGCCGCCACGTGCTCCATGACGTCGTCCTCGGTCAGGGGGCCGCCCCGCTGCGGGACGACGTACGCCTTGGGGATCTCGTTGCCGTCCTCGTCCAGGACGCCGATGACGGCCGCGTCGGCGACCCGCGGATCGGTGAGGAGCACCGCCTCCAGCTCGGCGGGCGGCACCTGGTAGCCCTTGTACTTGATCAGCTCCTTGACCCGGTCGACCACGTGCAGCCAGCCGCCCTCGTCGACCCGTCCGACGTCACCGGTGTGCAGCCAGCCGTCCTCGTCGACGATGGCGGCCGTCTCGTCGGGCCGTCCCAGGTAGCCCTTCATGACCTGCGGACCGCGGATGTGGATCTCCCCGGTGCCGTCCGCGCCGGCGCCGGTCTCGCCGTCCAGCGGCACGATGCGCATCTCGGTACTGGGGACGAGCTTGCCGACCGTCCCCGCGGGTGCGTCCCGCGCGTCCAGCGGCACCACATGGGTGCCCGGCGACAGTTCCGTCATCCCGTACGCCTGCAGGAGGGGCGGCAGGCCGAGCCGCTCCGAGCAGGCCCGCGCCAGATCCGCGTCCAGGGGAGCGGCCGAGCACATCACGTACTCGAGGGAGCTGAGGTCGTGTCCGGCCACGGCCGGGTGCTTGGCGAGCGCCAGCACAATGGGCGGGGCCACGTACAGGCCCTGCACCTTGTGCGTCTCGATGGCGGTGAGGAACTGCTCCAGGTCGAAGCGCGGCAGCACCACCACGGTGGCGCCCTTGCGCAGGGGGAGGTTCATGAGCGCGGTCAGGCCGTAGATGTGGAAGAACGGCAGCACGGCCAGGATGCGGTGCCCTGGCTCGGTGGACAGCATCGGGTCGAGCTGGGCGAGGTTGGTCGCGATGTTGCGGTGGGTCAGCATCACGCCCTTGGGGATGCCGGTGGTGCCCGAGGAGTACGGCAGCGCGGCCAGGTCCGCGGCCGGGTCGAGGGCGATCTGCGGCTCGGGCGCGGTGGAGGCGAGGAAGTCCAGGACCGAGCGGTGCCCGTCGGCGGTGTCGCAGACGAAGACCTCCCGGACCCCGCCCGCCTGTTCCGCCGCCTTGCGGGCGGTCTCCAGCAGCGGCGAGACGGTGACGATCCAGGAGGCGCCGCTGTCGCGCAGCTGCCGCGCGAACTCCTCCGCGGTGGCCAGCGGATGCACCGTGGTGACGGCCGCCCCGGCACGCGTGGCCCCGTAGAACACCGGGGGATAGGCCACGGTATTGGGGCTGTGCAGCGCCAGGACGTCTCCCTTGCGCAGCCCGGCCTCCGCCAGGGCGGCGGCGATACGCCGCGTGAAGGCGTCGAGCTGCGTGTAGGTGAGGGTCGTGCCGTCCACGCCGTCGATCAGCGCGGGCCGTTCGCCGAACTCGGCGGCCCGGCCGAGCACGGCCTCGTGGATCGGCAGGTCGACGGCGGGAACCGCGGGGTACTCGCTGTGGAACACGGCCGGCTGTGCCATGACCGCTCCCCCTCCTCGATCGGGACGTGCTCAGTAGGACTTGGGCAGGCCCAGCGTGTGGTGCGAGACGTAGTTGAGGATCATCTCCCGGCTGACCGGCGCGATGCGGCCCACGCGCGACGCCGTGAGCATCGAGGCCAGACCGTACTCGGTGGTGAGGCCGTTGCCCCCCAGCGTGTGCACGGCCTGGTCCACCGCCCTGGCGCCCGCCTCCGCCGCGGCGTACTTCGCCATGTTGGCGGCCTCGCCGGCGCCCGCGTCGTCGCCGCTGTCGTAGAGGAAGGCGGCCTTCTGCATCATCAGGCGGGCCAGTTCGAGTTCGATGTGCGCCTGCGCCAGAGGATGGGCGATGGCCTGATGCGCGCCGATGGGCGACTGCCACACCTGCCGCGTACGGGCGTAGCCGACCGCCTTCTCCAACGCGTGGCGGCCCATGCCGATCGAGAAGGCCGCGGTCATCACCCGCTCGGGGTTCAGCCCCGCGAACAGCTGCAGCAGGCCCGCGTCCTCGTCGCCCACCAGGGCCTCGGCCGGCAGTCGCACATCGTCCAGGAAGAGCTGGAACTGCTTCTCCGGTGCGGTCAGTTCCATCTCGATCTGCCGGAACTCGAAGCCCGGAGCCTCGCGCGGCACGATGAACAGGCAGGGCTTCAGCCGGCCCGTACGGGCGTCCTCGGTGCGGCCCACGACGAGCGTGGCGTCGGCGATGTCCACGCCGGACACGAAGACCTTGCGGCCGGTGAGCAGCCAGTCCGATCCGTCGCGGCGCGCGGTGGTGGTCAGCCGGTGCGAGTTGGAGCCCGCGTCCGGCTCCGTGATGCCGAAGGCCATGCGGACGGACCCGTCGGCCAGCCCCGGCAGCCACTGCCGCTTCTGCTCCTCGGTGCCGAAGCGCGCGACCACCGTGCCGCAGATCGCGGGGGAGACGATGAGCAGCAGCAGCGGGCAGCCCGCCGCCCCCAGTTCCTCCAGGACGATGGCCAGTTCGGCCAGTCCCCCGCCCCCGCCGCCGTACTCCTCGGGCAGGTTGACGCCCAGGTAGCCGAGGGCGCCCGCCTCCTGCCACAGCTCGTCGGTGTGCTTGCCCTCCCGGGCCGCCGCGGCGAAGTAGCCGCGCCCATAGCGGCGGCCGAGGTCGGAGACGGCCTTGCGCAGGGCGCGCCGTTCCTCGCTCTCCACAAGGGCGTTGTCAAAGGTGCCTGTCGGTCCGTTCCCAGCGGCGATCCCGCTCATGCCGAGCCCTCCTCCTGAACGACGGCGAGTACGGTCCCGACGTCGACCTGGCGGCCGACCTCGGCGTGCAGTGCGGTGAGCACGCCGTCCGCCGGGGCGGCGACACGGTGCTCCATCTTCATGGCCTCCAGCCACAGCAGCGGCCGGCCGGCCTCCACCTTGTCGCCGACGGCCACGTCCGCGATCCGGACCACGGTGCCCGGCATCGGCGCCAGCAGGGAGCCGGGCGCGATCCTGTCCACCGGATCGGGGAAGCGCGGCAGCGCGGTGAAACGGTGCGCGCCCAGCGGGCCGTCGACGTCGACCTCGTCCCCGTACACGGCGACCTCGAAGGTGCGGCGGATGCCGGAGACCTCCAGCACGACCTCACCCGCGGCCGCGGACAGCAGCCGCACGTCCGGGTGCCCCTCGGCGGTCAGACCGCCGCGTCCGGGCCGGTAGCGGACCTCGTACTCCGTCCCGTCGGGCTCGGCGCGGTATGTCTTGCGCTGCGGCGCCGAGGGCACGTTGCGCCAGCCGCCCAGGGCGTGCCGCCCGGAGGCGTCGGCCAGGGCGGCGGCCAGCGCGGCCAGCCGTACGGTGCCGGGGTCCCCGGGGGCGGCCGGCCCGAGCCGGCCGAGGAAGGCCGTGGACAGCCGCCCGGCCACGAAGTCCGGGTCGCGCAGCACGCGCACCAGCAGGTCGCGGTTGGTCACCAGACCGTGCACGCGGGCCCGTTCCAGGGCGCCCGCGAGCTGCCGCAGGGCCCGTTCGCGGGTCGGGGCGTGCACGATCACCTTGGCGAGCATCGCGTCGTAGTGCACGCCGACCCGGTCCCCGTCGGTGAAGCCCGCGTCCACGCGCAGACCGGGCATCGCGGGCAGCCGGAAACGGCGCAGGACGCCCGTCTGCGGCTGCCAGTCGCGCGCCGGGTCCTCCGCGTACAGGCGGGCCTCCACGGCGTGCCCGGAGGGCCGCGGGGGAGCGGCCGGCAGCCGGCCGCCCTCGGCGACGTCCAGTTGCAGGGCGACCAGGTCGATGCCGAAGACGGCCTCGGTCACCGGATGCTCCACCTGGAGGCGGGTGTTCATCTCCAGGAAGTACGGGCGGCCGTCCGCCGACACCAGGAACTCCACGGTCCCCGCGCCGGTGTAGCCGATGGCCCGGGCCGCCGCCTGCGCGGCCTCGTGCAGGGTGCGGCGCAGGTCGTCGCCGACACCGGGGGCCGGGGTCTCCTCGATCACCTTCTGGTGGCGGCGCTGCACCGAGCAGTCGCGCTCGCCCAGCGTCCACACCGTGCCGTGCCCGTCCGCCAGCACCTGGACCTCGATGTGGCGGCCGTCCTCGACGTACGGCTCCAGAAAGACCTCGTCGTCGCCGAAGGCGGACAGTGCCTCCGCCCGGGCGGCGGCCATCTCCTCCTCCAGGGCGGCCGCTTCGCGCACCACGCGCATGCCGCGTCCGCCGCCCCCGGCGGCCGCCTTGACCAGGACCGGCAGGTCGTCGGGACCGGCCTCCAGCACCGGGACACCGGCCGCGGCCATCAGGCGCTTGGCGCGGGTCTTCGAGCCCATCGCCTCGATGGCCTCCGGCGGCGGGCCGATCCAGGTGAGGCCCGCGGCGATCACGGCCCGTGCGAACTCGGCGTTCTCCGACAGGAATCCGTAGCCGGGGTGCACGGCGTCCGCGCCGGCCGCCAGGGCGGCCTTCACGATCAGGTCGCCGCGCAGATAGGTGTCGGCCGGGGCGTCGCCCGGCAGGCGCACCGCGGCGTCGGCCTCCCGGACGTGCGCCGCCCCCGAGTCCGCGTCCGAGTGCACGGCGACCGTGGCGATGCCCAGGTCGCGGCAGGTGCGGAAGACGCGGCGGGCGATCTCGCCGCGATTGGCCACCAGCACTGATGCGATCACGGTCACGCTGCCCCTCACATCCGGAAGACGCCGAAGCCGCCGCGCGCGCCCTCGACCGGTGCGCTGTGGATCGCCGACAGGCACACGCCGAGCACCGTGCGCGTGTCGCGCGGGTCGATCACCCCGTCGTCGTACAGCCGCCCCGACAGGAACATCGGCAGGGACTCGGACTCGATCTGCTGCTCCACCATGGCGCGCAGGCCCGCGTCGGCCTCCTCGTCGAAGGGCAGGCCCCTGGCCGCCGCCGACTGCCGCGCCACGATCGACAGCACGCCGGCGAGCTGCTGCGGGCCCATGACGGCGGACTTGGCGCTGGGCCAGGCGAACAGGAAGCGCGGGTCGTAGGCGCGGCCGCACATCCCGTAGTGCCCCGCGCCGTAACTGGCGCCCATCAGCACCGAGATGTGGGGGACACGGGAGTTGGACACCGCGTTGATCATCATGGCGCCGTGCTTGATGATGCCGCCCTGCTCGTACTCGCGGCCCACCATGTAGCCGGTCGTGTTGTGCAGGAACAGCAGCGGAATGTCGCGCTGGTTGGCCAGCTGGATGAACTGCGCGGCCTTCTGCGACTCCGCGCTGAACAGCACCCCTTGTGCGTTGGCGAGGATGCCGACGGGATAGCCGTGCACTTGGGCCCAGCCGGTGACCAGGCTCGTCCCGTACAGCGGCTTGAACTCGTCGAACCGCGAGCCGTCGACGACACGGGCGACGACCTCGCGCGGGTCGAAGGGGGTCTTCAGGTCGCCGGGGACGATGTCCAGCAGTTCGTCCTCGTCATGGAGCGGCGGGTCGTAGACGGCGGCCGGGGCGGGGCCCTGCTTGCGCCATCCCAGCCGGGCCACCACGCGGCGGGCGGTGCGCAGCGCGTCCGGCTCGTCCTGGGCGAAGTAGTCGGCCAGGCCGGAGACACGGGCGTGCATGTCGGCGCCGCCCAGCGACTCGTCGTCGCTCTCCTCGCCGGTCGCCATCCTCACCAGCGGCGGCCCGCCGAGGAACACCTTGGAGCGCTCCTTGACCATGACGACGTGGTCGGACATGCCGGGCACATAGGCGCCGCCCGCGGTCGAGTTGCCGAAGACGACCGCCACGGTGGGGATGCCCGCCGCCGACAGCCGGGTCAGGTCGCGGAAGAGCGCGCCGCCTGGGATGAAGATCTCCTTCTGGCTGGGCAGGTCCGCGCCGCCCGACTCCACCAGGTTGACCAGCGGCAGGCGGTTGGCGAGCGCGATCTCATTGGCCCGCAGCGCCTTCTTCAGCGTCCACGGATTGCTGGCGCCGCCGCGCACGGTCGGGTCGTTGGCCGTGATCACGCACTCGGTGCCCTCGACGACCCCGATGCCGGTGACCAGGGAGGCGCCGACCGGGTAGTCGCTGCCCCAGGCCGCCAGCGGTGACAGCTCCAGGAACGGCGTGTCCGGGTCGAGCAGGAGTTCCACCCGCTCGCGGGCGGTCAGTTTGCCCCGGCCGCGGTGCCGTTCCACGTACTTCGGGCCGCCGCCGGCGAGCGCCTTGTCGTGTTCGGCCTCGATCCCGGCGAGCCGCTCCAGCATGACCGCGCGGTTGTCCCCGCTCATGCGGTGGCCCCCTGTCCCGGCTTGTCCCGCTCTGCCGGCAATCCCTGCTCTCCCGGCTTGCGCCCCTCTCCGGGCGGCCCCGCGAAGGCCTGCGCGATGTCCAGCCAGCGGCCGGCGTCGGCGCCCTCTGCGCGCAGTGCCAGGTCGTCGCGGTGCCGGCGCCGCGTGGCCAGCAGGCACAGGTCGAGGGCGGGGCCCGTCACGCGCTGGGCGGCGTCCTGCGGCCCGTACGTCCACAAGGTGCCGTCCGGGGCGGTCAGCTCCACCCGGAACTCCTCGGCGGGCGGCGTGAGCCCGTTGACGGCGTAGGCGTAGTCCCGGGCCCGTACGGCGATCCGGGCGACGTGCCGCAGCCGCGCTGTCGGCTCCCGCCGCACCCCGAGGGCGTCCGCCACGTCCTCGCCGTGCGCCCAGCTCTCCATCAGCCGGGCCGAGCCCATCGAGGCGACTCCCATGGGCGGCCCGAACCAGGGCCGGCGCGCGCCTTCCGGCTGTGCCCGCAGGGCCTCCTGGAGGGCGCTCCGGCCGGCGCGCCAGCGCTCCAGGAGCTCGGCGGGCGGCAGGGCCGCGCCCTGCTCCGCGCCCTCGTCGACGAAGGTGGCGATCGCGGCCGCGGCCTTCTCGACCTCGGTCCGGAAGCCGGCCGGGTCCGTCGCGGCGAGCAGCGCCTGCCGGTCCGTCCAGGCCAGGTGCGCGATCTGATGGGCGATCGTCCAGCCGGGGGCGGGCGTGGGCAAGGCCCAGGCGGGCGCCTCCAGCGGGGCCACGAGGGCGTCCAGACCCTCGCTCTCGTCCCGCAGATCGTCCAGTACGGGCGTGGGGTCGGACACGTGTCCCCCTGGTTGACGCAGCGTCAGCGGTGCCGTGCGCGTCACAGGCTGGCACCGCCCGGGGAAACAATCAAGCGTGCTTGCATGATTTTCGGACCGGGGCGGCCGAAAAGCCCCGGGGCCGCCCCGCGCGACGCGGAGCGGCCCCGGAAAGCGCGGACGCCGGCTACCCGCGGGCGGCCCGCCGCGCCAGCAGCGCGTCCCTGCGCTCCTCGAACTTGCGGGCCTGGCAGTTCAGCTCGCCCATGAAGAAGCCCAGTTCCTCCTGCGCCTTCAGGCCCTGCGGACCCAGCCCCGCGGCCTCCAGCACCTTCAGGTGCCGCAGCACCGGCTGCAGCACGTCGTCGTGATGGATGCGCAGGTTGTAGACGCCGCCGATCGCTATCCGCGCCGCAGACCGCTCGAAGCCGGGCATGCCGTGGCCCGGCATCCGGAAGCCGACCACCACGTCACGGATCGCCTGCATCGCCTGGTCCGGCGCCAACTGCAGCGAGGCCGCGAGCAGGTTGCGGTAGAAGACCATGTGCAGGTTCTCGTCCGTCGCGATGCGCGCGAGCATGCGTTCGCACATCGGGTCGCCGGCCTCCCGGCCGGTGTTGCGGTGCGAGATGCGCGTGGCCAGCTCCTGGAATGCGACGTACGCGATCGAGTGCAGCATGCTGTGGGAGTTGTCGGCCTCGAAGCCCTCCGACATGTGCTGCATGCGCAGCCGCTCCAGTTGAACCGGGTCCACGGCGCGGGTCGTCAGCAGGTAGTCGCGCATGGCGATCGCGTGCCGGCCCTCCTCGGCGGTCCAGCGGTGCACCCAGGTGCCCCAGGCGCCCTCACGGCCGAAGACCGTGGCGATCTCGTGGTGGTAGCTCGGCAGGTTGTCCTCGGTCAGCAGGTTGACCACCAGCGATATCCGGCCGATCTCGGTGACCTTCGACTGCTCCGGCTCCCAGGCCTCGCCGCCCATGATGCCGTCGTAGTCCCGGCCCTGACTCCACGGCACGTACTCGTGGGGCATCCATTCCTTGGCCGCCTTCAGATGCCGGTTCAGCTCGGTCTCGACGACCTCTTCCAGGGCGTAGAGCAGCCGGGTGTCGCTCCACACCTCCGATCCGGTGTTCTGGGACGGGGCAATGGTCACGCTGTGCTCCTGGCTGTCGACTGAGGGTACCTACGGAATCGTAAGTTACGAAACCGTAGGTTACGTGCCGCCCGCATGGCAACCCTTCCTACGCGTCCAACCCGCGAACCCGGACCGAAAGGCAGGTCACGCAGCCCTCAAGCCTCTCGAACTCGCTGATGTCGACGAGTACGGGCGTATAGCCCATTGCGGCGAAAATCCCCGCGCTGCGCGGCGCGCTCGCCGCCATCAGCAGCTTCCCGTCTCCCAGAAGCACCACGTGGGAGCCCGATTCCTCCGGCACCGGAAGGAATCGGGGGAACGACCCGGGCGTGTCGACCAGCGGCGGGTGGCCGACGACCGTGCCGTCCGGGAGCGCGGTGACGGCCGATTTCAAATGCAGCACCTTGGTGACGGGCACGGCCACCACCCGTGCCCCCAGCGGCTCGAACGCCGCGCGCAGTTGGCGCACGCCTTCGGCGTTCGTGCGGCCTCCGGTGCCCACGTAGACCGTGTCGCCCGCCTTGAGTACGTCGCCGCCCTCCAGGGTGCCCGGCGCCCGCACCGTGCGGACGGACATCCCGAGCCCGGCCACGACCGCCTCGGCGGCCGGCGTCTCGGGGCGGCGCGGCAGCGCGCCCGGCCGTGCGATGAGCGCCGCGCCGCGGAACACCACCATGGTGTCCTCGACGAACACCCCGTCCGGGCACGCGTCCGCCGGCGGGACCTCGACCGTCTCCCACCCGTGCGCGCGCAGCGCCGCCACGTACCCCTCCCACTGGCGCAGGGCCAGCGCGACGTCCACCGGCGACCTCTCCAGGTGCGTCACGATCCCCTCCGCCAGACGCGGACCCGGACGCCGGACAAGTGCCTTGCGGCTCGGCATGACGTGCTCTCCCCTCACGGCGGCAACGGCTTGCGGAAGGTGATGCTCCCTCACCCCGCCCCGTTCGCCCAGGGCGTGCGGGACGGCCGTGCCGGGCTGCCGCCGCCCCTGGCGCGGGCCGGCCGGGGCGGACGGGCGGGGCGATACCATCGGCGGTCTGATGAGTGCCACTCTTGTCGTCAAAGATCTCGCCGCAGGCCATGGGGACCGCGTCCTCTTCTCGGGCCTGGACCTCGTCGTCGCGCCCGGCGACGTGATCGGACTGGTCGGTGCCAATGGCGCCGGCAAGTCGACCTTGCTGCGTCTGCTGGCGGGGCTGAGCGCGCCCGAGGAGGGGCAGTTGCGGCTCAGCCCGCCGAACGCCTCCGTGGGCCACCTGCCACAGGAGCCCGAACGGCGGGCGGACGAGTCCGTGCGGGCGTTCCTCGCGCGCCGTACCGGTGTCGCCGCCGCGCAGGAGGCGCTGGACGCCGCGACGCAGGCGCTGATGGACGAGGCGCCCGGTTCGGACGACGCCTACGCGGACGGTCTGGAGCGCTGGCTGGCGCTCGGCGGCGCGGATCTGGACGAGCGGGCCGAGGAGGTGGCCGCCTCACTGGGCCTGACCGTCGGCCTCGACCTGCCGATGACGGCGCTCTCCGGCGGCCAGGCCGCCCGCGCGGGTCTCGCCTCGCTCCTGCTGAGCCGCTACGACGTCTTCCTGCTCGACGAGCCCACCAACGACCTCGACCTGGACGGCCTGGAGCGCCTGGAGGCGTTCGTCACCGGCCTCAAGGCCGGCACGGTCGTGGTCAGCCACGACCGTGAGTTCCTGGCCCGCACCGTCAACCGCGTGGTCGAACTCGACCTCGCCCAGCAGCAGGTCAACACCTACGGCGGCGGATACGCCGCCTACCTGGAGGAGCGCGAGACCGCCCGCCGGCACGCCCGTGAGGAGTACGAGGAGTACGCCGACACCAAGGCGAGCCTGGAGGCCCGCGGGCGCATGCAGCGCAACTGGATGGAGCACGGCGTCCGCAACGCCCGGCGCAAGGCGACGGACAACGACAAGATCAGCCGCAAGCTGCGCACGGAGTCCACGGAGAAGCAGGCCGCCAAGGCGCGGCAGACCCAGCGCATGATCGAGCGCCTGGAGGTGGTCGACGAGCCCCGCAAGGAGTGGGAGCTGCGCATGGAGATCGCCGCCGCCCCTCGCGCCGGGGCGGTCGTGGCCACGCTGCGCGGCGCCGAGGTGCGGCGCGGCGACTTCACCCTCGGCCCGGTCGACCTCCAGATCGACTGGGCGGATCGCGTCGCCATCACCGGTGCCAACGGCTCCGGCAAGTCGACGCTGCTGGCCGCGCTCCTCGGCCGGCTGCCGCTGGACGCCGGAGCGGCCTCCCTCGGCCCCGGCGTCGTCGTCGGCGAGGTCGACCAGGCGCGCAAGCTCTTCCACGGCGGCGAGGCCCTGCTGGACGCGTTCGGCTCCGAGGTGCCCGACATGGCGCCGGCCGATGTGCGCACGCTGCTCGCCAAGTTCGGTCTGAAGGCCGCCCACGTCATGCGCCCGGCCGCCACGCTCTCCCCGGGCGAGCGCACCCGGGCCGCCCTCGCGCTCCTCCAGGGCCGCGGCGTCAACCTCCTCGTCCTGGACGAGCCCACCAACCACCTGGACCTGCCCGCCATCGAGCAGCTGGAGTCGGCGCTCGCCACGTACAACGGCACCCTGCTGCTGGTCACCCACGACCGCCGGATGCTGGAGGCCGTGCACACCACGCGCCGCGTCCAGGTCGAGGCCGGACGGATCACGGAGCACTGACCCCGCGTCGCTGCCGCGTTCCGAGCACCCTCCCGTGGGAAGATCACGGAATCGGGCGAGGTTGAATGGACACTCTGTGTTCCCTGACCCGTCCCCCGACGAGGAGTTCGAAACGTGAGCATCTACGACATTCCGCTGCGCACGCTCTCCGGTGAGCCCGCGTCCCTCGCCGACCACGAGGGCAAGGCGCTGCTGATCGTCAACGTCGCCTCCAAGTGCGGGCTGACCCCGCAGTACGAGGGTCTGGAGCGTCTGCAGAAGCGTTACGCCGACCGCGGCTTCAGCGTGCTGGGCTTCCCCAGCAACCAGTTCGCCGGTCAGGAGCCGGGCACCGCCGAGGAGATCGCGACCTTCTGCTCCGCGACCTACGGCGTGAGCTTCCCGCTCTTCGAGAAGACGGACGTCAACGGCGAGGACCGGCACCCGCTCTACACGGCGCTGACGGAGACCGCCGACGCCGAGGGCGCGGCCGGCGACGTCCAGTGGAACTTCGAGAAGTTCCTGATCAGCGCGGACGGCCAGGTCGTCGGCCGGTTCCGTCCGCGCACCGAGCCCGAGGCCGACGAGGTCGTGGGCGCGATCGAGGCGCACCTCCCGCGTTGACCACGGACCGCGTCGTACGACTCGTGGTGGCGGGTTCCGCCGTGCTGGCCGCCGTGGCCGGCACGGCGGGCGCGGGTACGACCGCGCCCGGGAGCTCGCCCGTGGCCGCGGCGCCGGCACCGCCCGTGCCGCCGCTCCCGGCCGACATGGTGGACACCGGCGGCGGCAGCCAGCTCATCACCGCCGTCGCGCCGGACACCGGGTCCACCACGGGCACGGTCACCTGGTGGGACCTGCGCGACGGCGTCTGGAGGGCCGCGGGCTCCGCGCCCGCCCGCTTCGGCGCGGCCGGTCTCGTCGAGGGCGAGGAGCGCGCCCAGAGCACCTGGACCACCCCCACCGGTCTGTACGACCTGCCCTACGCGTTCGGCATCAAGGCCGCGCCCAAGGGCACCCGCATGCCCTACCGCCCCGTCACCCCGGAGTCGTACTGGTGCCAGGACAACGCCTCCTGGTCCTACAACCGCTGGGTCGAGCCGCTGCCGCCCGACTGCGCCGCCTCCGAGTCCGAGCACCTGATCAGGTACCGCAAGCCCTACGTCCACGCCTTCGTCATCGGCTTCAACTACGACGAGCCGGAGCAGGAGCGCGGCGCCGGCATCTTCCTGCACGCCAACGGCCCGGGCCCCACCGCGGGTTGCGTCTCCGTCCCCGTCGGGGCCATGCGCCGCCTGCTCGTCTGGGCCGATCCGGACCGCGACCCGCACATCGCGATCGGCACGAAGTCCGGCGAGACCGCGGTCACCGGCTACTAGCCGGGACATCCCAGAAGTCGTTCCGCCGGCGTCCTCTGCCGACATTTGCCTAAAGGATTTAGGTAAATGCATACTCGTTTCAGGCAAACGAGGAGATGGTCATGGCGCCACGCGCAGGACTCACCACCACCCGCCTGGTCCGGGCAGGGGCGGAACTGGCCGACGAGGCCGGCTTTGAGCACGTGACGCTCTCGGCACTCGCCAGGCGGTTCGACGTCAAGGTCGCGAGCCTGTACGCGCATCTGAAGAACTCCCACGACCTCAAGACGGGGATCGCCCTGCTCGCGCTGGAGGAACTCGCCGACCGGGCCGCCGACGCCCTGGCCGGACGGTCCGGCAAGGACGCGCTCGCCGCCTTCGCGAACGTCTACCGCGACTACGCCCGGGAGCATCCCGGGCGCTACGCGGCGGCTCAGTTCCGGCTCGACCCGCAGACGGCGGCGGCCAGCGCGGGGGTCCGGCACGCACAGATGACGCGGGCGATCCTGCGCGGCTACGACCTGGCCGAGCCGGACCGGACGCACGCGGTCCGGCTGCTCGGCAGCGTCTTCCACGGCTACGTCAGCCTCGAAATGGGCGGGGGGTTCAGCCACAGCGCCCCCGACACGCAGGAGACCTGGACACGCGTCGTGGACGCCCTCGACGCCCTGCTGCGGAACTGGCCCGCGCCGTGACGGCGGGCGGACCCGAACCGTCCCGACCGTCCCGCACCCCACCGACAAACAGGCCGAACAACAGGCGAGGACATGTACACCGAACAACAGTGGATCACCACCCCCGTCACCGCGGACCTCGTGCGCGGCGCCCTGGAACTGGAGCGCACCGAACGCGGCATACTCCCGCACCGGCTGCCCGCCAGGGCCCGCGCCCAGAACACCGACGGGCAACTGGCCATGGCGGAGGCCCAGCCCGCCGGGGTCCGGCTGGCCTTCCGTAGCCGGGCCACCGCCATCGAACTGGACACAGTGCCCACCAAGCGGGTCTACGCGGGTGCTCCGCCGCGCCCGGACGGCGTCTACGACCTGGTCGTCGACGGCCGTCTCGCCGGCCGGGAGAGCGTCACCGGCGGCAACACCCTGACCATCGACATGACCACCGGGACGTTCGAGCACCGGCCCGGCCCGCCCGGCACCCTCCGCTTCACCGGTCTGCCCGGCGGGGACAAGGACGTCGAGATCTGGCTGCCGCACAACGAGACCACCGAACTGCTCGCGCTGCGCACCGACGCCCCCGTCGAGCCCGCGCCGGACCGGGGCCGCAGGGTGTGGCTGCACCACGGCAGTTCGATCAGCCACGGCTCCGACGCCGCGGGCCCGACTGCCACCTGGCCCGCGCACGCCGCCGTCCTCGGCGGCGTGGACCTGGTCAACCTGGGCTTCGGCGGCAGCGCCCTGCTCGACCCGTTCACCGCCCGCGCCCTGCGCGACACTCCCGCGGACCTGATCAGCGTCAAGATCGGCATCAACCTGGTCAACACCGACCTGATGCGCCTGCGCGCCTTCACCCCGGCCGTCCACGGCTTCCTCGACACCGTCCGCGAGGGCCACCCGGCCGCACCGCTCCTGGTGGTCTCGCCCGTCCTGTGCCCCATCCACGAGGACACCCCCGGCCCCACCGCCCTGGACCCCGCCTCCCTCGCCACCGGGCAGCCGCGCTTCCTGGCCACCGGGGACCCGGCGGAGCGCGCGAGCGGCAAGCTGACGCTCACCGTCATCCGCGAGGAGCTGGCCCGGATCGTCCGGCAGCGGTCGGCCGACGACCCGAACCTCCACCACCTCGACGGCCGCGAGCTCTACGGCGCCGACGACTACGCCGAGCTGCCGCTCCCCGACGAGCTGCACCCGGACGCCGCCGCGCACCTGCGCATCGGTGAACGCTTCGCCGGCCGCGCCTTCGCCGCCGACGGCCCCTTCGCCCTCCCCGCCGGCGCTCTGAACAGGACATGACGCGGAAATGACCGGGCGGCGGGGCGAGCGTCACGGACAGCTACGCTGAAGAAGGAAGCATCGGCCGGAACATCCCGGTTCGTACCGTGCCGCCTGCCCCGTCAGTGAGGATGCCCGTGCTTGTGAGTGGCCCCGGCCGCGTCGTCCTGCCCTCGTGGCTGGCCCACCCGCTGCGCTGGCAGCGCGGGCCCGTGCCGTGGCCGGCGGTGCTGCGGGGGCTGCTGTCGGCGGGGCCGGTGATGGCCGCCGGGCTGGCGCTGGGATCGGTCGAGTTCGCGGTGCTGGCCGGGTTCGGGACGCTGTTCGCGGGCTTCAACGACCTGCCGGGGACGCGCAGGACCGGCGTCGTGCACATCGGGCTGCCCGTGCTCGTCGGGGCGGTCGGACTGCTCGTCGGGACGGCGACGGCCGACGCGGTCTCGAGCGGGTGGTGGGTGCTGCCCCTGCTGTTCGCCGTCGGCCTGGGGTCGGGTGCCGTGAGCACGGTGGGCCCGGTGTGGTCACGGACCGGGATGCAGACGCTGTGCCTGATGGTGATCGGGACCGGGGTGCCGCTGCCCGGCACGCCCTGGCTCAAGGCGCTGTACTTCCTCGCGGGCGCGGTCTGGCTCCTCCTGCTGCGGCTCGTGCTGCGGCCGCCGCGACCGGTCGGCGGCGCCCTGGCCGGCGAACAGGCGGCCCTGGCCCGCGTCTTCGACGCGCTCGCGGGCGCTTTGGACGTCGTCGGCGGGCCCGGCGCCGAGGCCGCGCGACGGCGGCTCACCGCGGCCCTGGACCGGGGGGACGAGGCCCTGCGGCTGCGCCGCCTCTTCCGGCGGCTGGCCCACCGGCCCGCGCGCCCCGACGAACTGCTCCTCGCCGAGCGCTTCGCGGCGGCCACAGCACTGTGCGAGGCGAGTGCCGCCCTGCTGTGGGAGGCGCGCCCCCTGCCGCCGCAGGTCTCGCAGGGCCCGCGCCGCCTCGCCGCCGCGCTGCGCGGCGGCGAGCCGCCCGGACCGCTCCCCGCGCCCGAGGCGAGCACGCCGGCCCGTTCCGCGTTCGACCGGGCGCTGCTGCACGCCGCCGTGGTCTTCGCCCGCACGGTGCCCGGCGCGACCAGTGCCGAGGAGGTGGCGCCGCTTCCCGCCCCCGGAACCGTCCCCACGGTGCGTCGCCGGGTGCTGGGGCCGGCCGGGCGCGAGTACGGGCTGCGCGTCGCGGTGTGCGTCACGGCGAGTGCCGCGGTGGCCCTGGCCCTGCGGGCGGACCACTGGTACTGGCTGCCGCTCACCGCCGTCTTCCTGGTGAAGCCGGACATCGGGCCGCTGTTCTCCCGCGTCGTCAACCGCTTCGTCGGGACGGCGCTCGGGGTGGTCGTCTTCGCGGGCCTGGCCGCGGTCCTGAGCGGCGGCGTGTGGTGGACGGTGGTCTGCGCCTCGGTCGCGGGCGCGCTGCTGCCCGTCTCCTTCCGGCACTTCGGCCTGCAGACCTCGGTGGTCACCTTGATGGTGCTGGCGTTCGTCTGGGTGGGCGGCGACACCCAGGCGGCCGTCGACCGGCTGCTGGACACCATGACGGCCTGCGCGATCGTGCTCGTCGTCGGCCACCTGCCGGGCTTCACCGACCCCACCGCGCGGGTGGCCCACCTGATGGCCGAGTCGCTGCGGCGCACCCGCGAGTACCTGGCCCATGTCCTCACCGCTCCCGCGGGCGGGCGGCCGGGGGACCGCATGGTGCTGCGCCGGGCCGCCTACAGCACGCTGGCCGAGGCCCGGTCCGCGGCCGAGACCGTCGCGGCGGAACTGCCCTGGGGCCGCGGTCACCGCACCGACTGGTTCCCCGTCGCCGCCGCTTCAGAACGGATCATGGACGCCGCCACCGCCTGCGCGGTCCGCATCGAACAGGGCGCGGAACACCCCTCGCGCGAGGAAGGCGGCGATGTCGTCCGTGCCCTGGACGCGCTCGCGGACTCCCTGGACGGCCGAACGCCGGCCACCGGATGGCCGGAGCTCACCGGCACCCCCTCCTGCGCCTCCCTCGCCGACGTCGTGACCGAGCTGCGCCATATCCGCGTCGCCGTCGGCGGCCTCACCTTGCGCTCCCGTCCCGCCCGTACCACGTAGCCGCCCGGGCCGAACAGAGCGCCCGCATTCGTCGCGATCAAGCCGGGGGAGAGGCTATGGTCAGGCCAGTCGGCGACACCGGGAGGTTGACGAGGTGGCCGTTTTCCTGCTTGGGGTGGGTGCAGCGTGCTGCCTGGGCTTCGGCTTCGTCCTCCAGCAGCTCGCCGCCCAGCGTGCCCCGCTGTCCAACTTCCTGTCCTTCCGGCTGCTGCTCGATCTCATGCGGATGCCGCAATGGCTGCTCGGCATCTTCCTGATGATCTTCGGTATGGTGCTGAGCGCGCTCGCCCTCACCAAGGGGGAGCTCTCCCTCGTCGAACCCCTCACCACGACGAACCTGCTCTTCGCGATGGCCCTCTCGCGCCATCTGACCGGCCAGAGACTCGGCCGGCACGGCTGGTCGGGCGTGGGCCTGCTCGCGCTCGGCGTCACCGCCTTCATCGCCGCCGGACGGCCCACGGGCGGCGGCCACGTCGGCGGGCCCCTGCGGCACTGGCTGGTCATCGGCATCGTCATGGGCATCGCACTGCTGCTCGTCGCCTGCGCCAGGCGGCTGCGCCCGTCGCCCGAGGCCACCGTCATCGCGCTCGCCGCCGGCCTGCTCTACGGGCTCCAGGACTCCCTCACCCGCACCTCAGGCCAGATCGCCGAGATGGAGGGCATCACGGCCCTCCTGGTGCACTGGCAGCCCTACGCCATCCTCGGCATCGGGCTCACCGGCCTCGTGCTCGTCCAGAGCGCCTTCGAGACCGCTCCCCTGCGCATGTCCCTCCCCGCGCTGACCGCCGCACAGCCCCTCGCGGGCATCGCCTGCGGCGTCGGCTTCCTTGGCGACCGCCTCCGTGTCACCCCGGGCGCCCTCGCCTGGGAAGCGGCGGGCCTGGTCGCCGTCACCCTGGGCGTCGTGCTCCTCGGCCGTCACCCCGCGCTGCCCTGCGCCCAGAGCGTGCGCACGGGCGACCGCCCCGACGCGACGGGCGAGGAGGAGTCGGTCCGCGCGGCCCGGTGACCGCTCCGCTCACGGGGTGAGGAGGCGGGCGACCTCCGCGAGCGGCGGCCAGGACCATTGACCCGCGCGGGCGGCGAGGAAGTGGCGCCGGGTGCCCACCACGGGGTCGACGGGACGGCACACGACGTCGGCGCGCCGCCGCTCGATGCCCGACTCGGCCAGGAGGGCGACACCGAGGCCCGCACCCGCGAGCAGATTGACCAGGTGGAGGCTGTCGACGCGGTGGACGATGCGCGGGGCGAAACCGGCCAGGGCGCACACGCGCTGGACCAGCTCGTCGTCGTCGCTGCCCCGGGAGTTGGTGATCCACCCGGCCTCCGCGAGCCGGCGCAGCCCCGCCGGCGGGACCGGGCCGCCCGGTCCCGGGTCCGAGGGATGGCCCGCGGGGAGCAGCAGGAACATCGGCTGCGTGGCGAGCGGCCGTACCGACAGCCCCCTGGGCACGGTGCGCGGCACGAGGCTGTAGTCGTACACGATGCCGAGGTCGACGTCCCCGGCGAGCAGCAGCTCCAGCGTCTGCTCCGGCTCGTGCTCGTTCAGCTGCACCTCGACGCGCGGGTGCCGCTCGCGCAGCCGCACCAGGGCGGGCATCACGACCGGCTCGACCGCGCTGGCGAAGGTGGCCACCCGCACGCGCCCCACCGGCCCGGGCTCGCCGCGCAGTTCCGCGCGCGCCTCCTCCACCGCGGCCAGGATCCCGATCGCGTGCTCGACCAGGCGTTCCCCGGCGGGAGTCAGCCGGACACGGCGGCCGACCGGCGCCAGCAGCCGGGCGCCGACCTCCTGCTCCAGGACCGCGAGGTGCTTGGAGACCGCCGACGTGCCGTACCCCGTGCGCTCGGCGACGGCCGCCATCGTGCCGAGGCGGCTGAGCTCGACCAGCAGGCGCAGCCTGCCGAGGTCGGGGAGCTGGTCCGCGGGCTCGATCATCCACTGATGGTAAACAATCCGTCCACCTATGACGCGTGGACAGAAACAGATGACGAACGGTGCAATGGGCGGGTGACCGAGCCGCATACCTTTGCAAGCCGCCGCATGCCTGGTGCGGTGCTGATCCTGGCCGCGATGACGGTGCTGCACACCGGCAGCGCCCTGACGACCGAGCTCTTCGACGACGTGGGCCCGGCCGGCACCACCTGGCTTCGCGTCGGCTTCGCGGCGGTGCTGCTGCTGGCGTTCACCGGCCGCTCCCTGTGGCCCGCGCTGCGTGCGGCGCCGCGCCGCGACCTCGTCGCGGTCGTGCTGCTCGGCACCGTCAGCGGCGCGATGATGCTGCTCTTCTCCGAGGCCGCCGACCGCATCCCGCTCGGCACGGCGACCGCTCTGGAGTTCCTGGGCCCACTGGCCGTCGCGGTCGCCTCCCTGCGGCGCCGCCGCGAACTGGCCTGGCTGCTGCTGGCCGCGGCGGGCGTGCTCTGCCTCACCTCGCCCTGGCAGGACGGCGCCGACCTCGCCGGTGTCCTCTTCGGCGTCGCCTCCGGAGCCTGCTGGGCGCTGTACGTGATCGGCACGCAACACGTCGGCAGCCGTTTCTCCGCGGCGCACGGCCTGGCCGTCTCGCTCACCGTCGCCGCCGTCTTCACCGCGCCCTTCGGCGCCCCCGGCGTCGTGTCGGGCGGCACCTGGCAGGTCGTCCTGGCCGTGGCGGGCATCGCCGTGCTGATGCCGCTCGTCCCGTTCCTGCTGGAGATGAAGGCGCTGCAACGGGTCGGCAGGACGGCCTACGGAACACTCGCCGGCATGGAGCCGGCCGTCAGTCTGCTCGCGGCGCTGGTGCTGGTCTCGCAGGTCCCCACGGCCCTGCAGGCCGTGGGGACCGCGCTGGTCGTCGTGGCCGGCGTCGGGGCGGCTCGCGCGGAGCGCGACGTCCTCCCGGTGCCCCCCGCGCGCCCCGAACCTTCGCTGGAGGTTCCCCCGCCCGCCCTCCCGATTGCGAGCGCGGTCACTGACCGCCGGACAGCACCGTGAGCCTTTGCTGGCGGTCCCCCGGCCCTCCCCCAGCCTTCGGCCGGGAGTACCCCCAGCCCGGCGCGGTAAGTGCGGGCCCTGCGCTGCGTGCGTTGGGGGGGGTGCCGCGCCGGGGTCCTCCCCCAGCGGGGGCACCCCGCTCCACCCCCTCCCGGCCGGTTGCGCGACTGACGGCCCGTGGGGGTTCTGTCGGCGGTGACGGTTGCGCCCTTGGACGGCGCTGCGCCAACGGTTGCCCGAGCACGGTGCCGCTTCTACCCCCACCGGGGATCAGGCGCATGACGAAACGGAGGGGGCGGGGTCGTAGGGGTGGGTGTTCTGGACTGTGGAGCATATTTGGGTGCATGACCCGGGGTGATCAGTTGAGGGTGCGTGAGGCACCGAAATGTGCTGTCCAGAATGGCCAGCCCCGGAGGCCCCGCACCCGGCCCCCACGACACGCGCGTCGGGGTGACTGACCGCGCCGGGCACACGGGAGGGCGGGCGGGAAAAGACCCCGCCCAGGGTCAGGCCTTGCCGAAATACCTCTGGGGAAAGCCCCCACCCGCAAGCACGCGCCCCACCACCGCCCCCGCCACCGCGGTAAGCCGCTCGACCCCCTCCGCCCCGAGGCATTCGTACGGCGCCCGGTCGAGCCGATCGGTCATCGCCTCCACCTCGCGGCGCAGTTCCACGCCGCGCCCCGTGAGTTCGCCCTCCGCGTCGAGCAGCCCCCGGTCCCGGAGCCGATCCTGCGCGGCGGCCCAGTCCTCGGGGGACCAGCCCCGGCTGCGCTGGACGAAGCGCGGGTTGAAGCCCTTGCCCGTCGCGGTGTGCGTGACGAGCGCCTCGATCCCGTCGAGCCCGGCGATGGCGAGCGCGGCGAGGTGCCCGTCGCCGCGGTGCTCGCGCAGCAGCGTCGCGGCGTGCCACAGGGCGAGGTGCGGCCGCTCGGGCACAGGGAGTTCCGCGTTGGCGGCGTAGAGCGGGCGGGCCTCGCGGGTGCAGGCCCCGGCGGCGCGCAGGGCGAGGCGGGCGGCTTCCGCGAGGTCGTCCGAGGCGAGCACGTCCGGTCCGAGCAGCCGGGTCAGGACGGCGTCGGCGATGCGCAGCCGCGCGTCGATGACCGCCGCCGGCGAGGCGAGGTCCCAGGCGCGTGGGACGACCGGCGCGATGATCGCGTGGTTGAAGTTGTAGAACGTGGCGGCGACCGTGCCCGCCGTGACCCCGCCGAGCGGCGCGGCACGCCCGGCGAAATAGGCCATGGCGCCGCGCTCCAGCCCGAGCGCCGCGAGCATGTCGTCGTATTCCGGGGCGAAATAGACGACCGAGTGCAGGGGGTTCAGCGCGTTGTGGCAGCGCCGTCCGGCGCGCGGTTCCAGGGCGGTCGCGGTCATGGGCATCAGGTTACCGACCGGTCGGCATGTAATGGCAGGCGCCTCCCCGAACCGCTGATTCCGTTGCCGGAGTGAGCAAGGGACGCTGATTCAGTGGTAACGGCACACATCATGTGCCGATATGGCTAGCCTGAACGTTCCCCGACGTCGCGTGTTCCTCTGGAGGACCGCCCATGCCCGCCGCCGACCGCACGCTCCCGGTGACCGAGCGCACCCGCCACCGACGCCTCCGCGAGCAGGGCAGCGTCTCCCGCGACGACCTGGACGCCGTGCTGGGCGCGGGCTTCGTGTGCCATCTGGCCGTCGTCGTCGACGGCACCCCGCTGGCCGTACCGACGGTCTACGGTCACGACGCGCAGGCCGGAACGCTGTACCTGCACGGCTCGGTCGCCAGCCGCAGCCTCGTCCAGGCGCCCGGCGCCGCGGTCTGCGTCACCGTCACCCACGTCGACGGCCTGGTCCTGGCCCGGTCGGTCTTCGAGCACGGCGTCAACTACCGCAGCGCCATGGTCATCGGCGTCCCGCGCCGGGTCACCGACCCGGGGGAGCGGCTGCACGGGCTGCGCGTGCTCACCGAGCAGTGCGCCCCCGGGCAGTGGGACTACGCCCGCCGCCCGGACCGCCGGGAACTCGCGGCCACCGACCTGCTCGCCCTCGCCACAGACGAGGCCTCCGTCAAGATCCGCACCGGCCACCCCGGCGACGGCGACGGCCCCGACGCCGCTCTGCCCGTGTGGGCCGGGGTCGTCCCGCTCGGCGCGACCCGGGGTGCCCCGGTCGCCGACCCCGCGTTGCGCGACGGCATCCCCCTGCCGCCGCACCTGGGCGGCTTAGCCGCGGCTACTAGCCGCCCACCGACCAGGTGAAACGCGGCTCGCGCCGCTCCAGGAACGCCGCCACGCCCTCCGCGGTGTCGCTGCTCCGAGCCGCCTGCCCGGCCCAGTGCGCCACACGGGAGGGGTCCGGATCCGGGGCCGTGAAGTCCTTGGCCGCGGCCTGGGTGAGCTGGGAACGGGTGGCCAGCAGGCCCGCGTACTCCTCGACGCGCTTGTCCAGGGCGCCGTCCGGCAGTACCTCGTCCACCAGCCCGGTGCGCAGGGCGCGTTCGTGGTCGATCAGCTCGGCGGAGAAGAGCAGGTGCTTCGCGGTGGACGGGCCGACCAGGCCGGTCAGCCGACGCGTCGACGAGGCCGGGTAGACGATCCCGAGCCGTGCCGGGGTGACCCCGAAGCGCGCGCCCTCGGCGGCGAAGCGCAGGTCGCAGGCGGCCGCGAGCTGGCAGCCGCCGCCGACGCAGAAGCCCCGGACGGCCGCCAGGGACGGCTTGGGGAAGGCGGCCAGCGCCTCCTCGGCCTCGACGGCCGCGCTCTGCGCCGCCCCGGGGCCGCTGGCCGCGTCGCGCAGGTCGGAGACGTCGGCGCCCGCGCAGAAGGTCCCGTCGGCGCCGGTGAGGACCAGCACCCGTACGGCGGGGTCGTCGGCCAGCCGGGCCAGCAGGCGCGGCAGTTCCCGCCACATCCGCAGCGTCATGGCGTTGCGCTTGGCCGGGTTGCTGATGGTCACGGTGGCGGTGGCGCCCGCCGTCTCCAGCAGCAGACCGGGCCCGGACGGGTCGGACATGCCCGCGTCCCCCACTCGTCGTGTCGTCGTGCCGCGGTGCGGCCCGGGCGATCCTACCGGGGGCCCACTCGGGGAATCGGGGTATACGTCCCCTAGCCGGTTCCGACCGGCTCCCGACGCGTTCAAGGAGGCGGCCATGGCCCCGTTCAAGGGACGCAAGAAGTACCCGGATCCCCCGGAGGCCGGGATCAAGCGGAGTTTCGGCTGGGTCGCCGTTCTCGGCGCGGTCCTCGTCGTCTGCGGCCTGATCGGGCTCTTCTACGTGGCGTTCGCGACCATCACCTCGATGGTGCTGTTCGGCTGGCTGCTCCTCATCGGCGGCATCGTGGGGCTGGCGCAGGCCGTCCAGAACCGCGAGATCAACTACTTCTGGCTGGCCCTGGTGGTCGCGGCCCTCTACATCGCGGCGGGCGTGGTCGTCATCCGCAACCCGGCGGAGACGGCCGCGGCCCTCACGATGTTCGCCGCACTGCTCTTCCTGACCGGCGGGATCTTCCGGTTGTTCGGCGGACTGGTGGTACGCGGGCCGCAGATGGTGTGGACGCTGATCCAGGGGGCGATCGGCATCCTGCTGGCCGTCCTGGTGCTGGCGAACTGGCCGCACAGCAGTGTCTACGTGATCGGCGCCTTCTTCTCGCTGGCGCTGCTCTTCGACGGTCTGGGCCTGCTCGGGGCGGGCCTGGGAGGCCGGCGGATCGTCGGCATGGTGGCCGATGCCCGGCAGACGCCACTGGAGCATTGAAACCGGTTACCGGCGCGTCATCAGGGCTCATCGAGCCCACCAACTCCGGTCACCCCGTGTCGCAGGCGGTCGAAAGATACGGATTTACGGTCAGCGACTCGGGGTGGAGTGCTGAGCTGCCGACACTCGGAACGTGAGGCGGACCCCGTCGCCGCCCAGCGGGCCGGGAAGGGGGGACCGCGGGGAGCATCGCTGAATGCGAGGGTGAACGCCGCCATGGACGTACGCGGGAGCGTCCCGCCCGAACCGGTGCCGCCGGTGGCACCGGACTTTCCGCGCCCCTACGAGGGTGTGTGGCGCTTCACCGCCTCCGCGCTGGACTCCTCGGTGCCGCAGGCCCGGCACGCCGTACGGGACCTGCTGGTACGGCAGCGCGTCCCGGTCGACGACGATCTGCTGCAGGGCCTGCTGCTGATCGTCTCCGAACTGGTGACGAACGCGGTGCGGCACGCCGCCCTGCTCTCCCCGGAGATCGCGGTGGAGGTCGCCGTCGGCCTCGACTGGGTCCGCGTCGCGGTGGAGGACAACCATCCCTACCGCCCCAAGGCGCTCCAGGTGGACGACGCGGACACCGGTGGGCGCGGCCTGCTGCTGGTCAAGTCGGTCACCGCCGAGGCGGGCGGGATGTGCGACGTGCAGCAGACCGCCACCGGGGGAAAGGTCATCTGGGCGGCGCTTCCGCTGCAGCCCGGCGCTCCTTTGCTCTGAGGGGCGAGGGCTACCAGCCGGCGCGCTCGCCCGTGAGCTCCCGCACGGCGGGCAGCGCCGCCCCCAGTACGGTCGGGAACCAGGCGGAGAACGGCCCGGACTCCTGCAGTGCGGCCAGCTCCCGCGGCGTCACGAAGGCGGTCTCGCCGATCTCCTCGGGGTCCGGGTGCAGCGGCGCCGTCATCAGCCCCACGAAGAGGTGGTTGTACTCCTGCTCCACCAGGCCCGACGCCGGGTCCGGGTGGTTGTAGCGGACCGTGCCGGCCTCCCGCAGCGACGTGGGGGCGGCGCCCAGTTCCTCGGCGGTGCGGCGTGCCGCGGCGACGAAGGGCGGCTCCTGCGGGTAGGGGTGGCCGCAGCAGGTGTTGGACCACACGCCGGGGGAGTGGTACTTGCCGAGGGCGCGGCGCTGCAGCAGCAGCCGGCCCTCGCCGTCGAAGAGGAAGACCGAGAAGGCCCGGTGGAGCCGGCCCGGCGGCAGGTGCGCCGAGAGCTTCTCCGCGGTACCGATCGTCACGCCGGTCTCGTCGACCAGTTCGAGCATGATCGGAGCCGAGGCGCCGTTGGAGGAGGGGTCCGGGGCAGGGCTGAGGGGCCGGCCGGCAGCGGGACTCGTGGGCATGGCCATCCTTTTCATCGACGACTGGACCTCAGTCTGCCTCACGCGAGGGGCCGGGACGTCGTCGCAGCGCGCTCAATGTCGGTCACCGTGTGTCGATCGGCGCTGTCGCCGGGTCAGTGGCACAGCCGCGCCTCGTGCTCCGCGTGGCCGCCGGGTTCCAGCTGGAATGTGCAGTGCTCCACGTCGAAGTGGGTGCCCAGGCAGCCCTGCAGGTCGTGCAGCACCTTCTCATGGCCCACGGCGTCCAGGGTCTCCGGGCTCACCACCACGTGGGCGGAGAGCACCGGCATGCCCGACGTGATGGTCCACACGTGCAGGTCGTGCAGCCCTTCGACACCGGGCAGCCCGAGGATGTGGCTGCGGACCTCGGCCATGTCGACGTCCCGGGGGGCGGCCTCCAGCAGCACGTCGATGGCCTCCCGCAGCAGCTTCCACGTCCGCGGGACGATCATCACACCGATCAGCAACGAGGCCACCGGGTCGGCCTGCTGCCACCCGGTGGTCAGGATCACCACGGCCGCCACGACCACCGCGAGCGAGCCCAGGGCGTCCGCCATGACCTCCAGGAAGGCCCCGCGCACGTTCAGGCTCTCGCGCTGGCCGCGCATCAGCAGAAGGAGTGACACCGAGTTGGCCACCAGGCCGACCACACCGAAGACGACGGTGAGCCCGCCCTCGACCTCGGCCGGGGCGATCAGCCGGGAGACGGCCTGGTAGAAGATGTACGCGCCCACGCCGAACAGCAGCACGGCGTTGGCCACCGCCGAGAGGATCTCCGCCCGGGCCAGGCCGAAGGTGCGGCGCTCGCTCGGCGGGCGGTTGGCGAAGTGGATCGCCACCAGCGACATCGCCAGGCCCGCCGCGTCCGTGGCCATGTGGCCCGCGTCGGCGAGCAGCGCGAGGGAACCGGTGAGGGCGCTGCCCACCACCTCCGCCACGAGGATCAGCAGCGTGATGCCGAGTGCGATCCGCAGCCGGCCGCGGAACTCCGCCGCGGCCGTGCCGGTCAGCCCGGCCGCGGATCCGTGCGTGTGGCCGTGGTCGTGCGCGTGCCCTGCCCCCATCGCCTGGGACTCCCCTCTCGCCGTCCGTGCTCACCCGCCCGCCGGCGTCGGCCGGCGTGCCCCAGTGAACAACGGTGACCGTCCGTGGGCAACTCGCCACTGGTCACCGTTGTCATGTGCGGTGACCTGCGGCGATGGTCCGGGTACGGGGCGTGTTCCGGAGAACGGCGCGGAGTCAGGGGCGGCGGGCCTCCGGGTGGCGCAGGCACCAGCCCTGCCACGCCGACTCGACCATCTCCCGCACCCCGCGCACGGCGGTCCAGCCCAGTTCCTTCCGGATCAGCTCGGCCGACGCCACCACGCTCGCCGGGTCCCCGGCACGCCGCGGGGTGACCACCGGCGTCACCTCCGGGTAGCCGGCGACCTCGGTGACGAGGTCGATCAGTTCACGGACGGAGACGCCCTCGCCGCGGCCGATGTTGACGGTCAGGTCCTCGGCGGCCTCGCGGCCGGTGACCCAGCGGGCGGCCGCCAGGTGGGCGTCGGCCAGGTCCTCGACGTGGATGTAGTCACGCACGCACGTGCCGTCGGGGGTCGGGTAGTCGTCGCCGAAGATCAGCGGCGCCTCGCCCTCGGTGAGCTTCTGGAACACCATCGGGACCACGTTGAAGACCCCGGTGTCGGCGAGCTCCGGCACGGCCGCGCCCGCCACGTTGAAGTAGCGCAGACAGGCCGTGGAGATCCCGTGCGCCCTGCCCGCCGCCCGCACCAGCCACTCGCCGGCCAGCTTGGTCTCCCCGTAGGGGCTGATGGGCAGGCACGGCGTGGACTCGGTCACCAGCGGCACGTCCGGCAGGCCGTACACCGCGGCGGAGGAGGAGAAGACGAAACGGCCGATCCCGGCCGCCGCCACCGCCTCCAGGAGAGTGCCGAGGCCGCCCAGGTTCTCCCGGTAGTACCGCAGCGGCTGCTCCACGGACTCGCCGACCTGCTTCCGCGCCGCCAGGTGCACGACACCCGTGACACCGTGTTCGGCGATCGTGCGGTCCAGCAGGTCCCGGTCGAGTGTGGAACCGGTCACCCTCGGCACGTCGGCAGGGACCCGGGAGGCCACGCCCGCCGAGCCGTCGTCGTAGACCACCACGCGCTCCCCGGCGCGGGTCATCGCCCGCACGACATGGGAGCCGATGAATCCCGTGCCACCTGTGATCAGCCACGTCATGACGCTCACCCTATCGGCGGATGCGCACCGGGGGTTGTCCCTTCGCCCGCGACCGGTGATGATGATCGCGCCACCTGCGCGAAGGTCAGGGAAACAGCCGATGAACGGAACCTTCCGGGAATCCGATACCCTCGGCCGTCGCAGCCGCCCTGACATGGCGCGCCCGGGTGACCGGCGGGCATGTCCGGAGCCCGGCGCCGCCCGCCCGTCCATTGTGTGTCCCAGGGAGTGAGTCCGTCTGTCGACCGCCATCCTCACCGGTCCGCCGGTCGCGGGTTCACCGATCGAGGGCGACCTGCGCGGCCTCGGTTTCGACGTGGTCGCGGCGGACGACGCCAGTGCCCTCGCGGCACGCCTCGCCGCCGTCCCGCCCGCCGAGCGCGTCGCGGTCGTCGACCCGCGCTTCGTCGGCCATGTGCACGCGCTGCGGCTCGCGCTGACCGACCCCCGCTTCGACGCCGCCGCCGTGCCGGGTGCCCTGTCCGTCCAGCCGGCCGCCCGTCCCGCGCTTGTACGGGCGCTGGCGCCGGCCGGCGACCGGGAGCGGGTCGCGGGCGGTACCGCCGTCGCCGTCACCGCGAGCCTGCCCGACGAGCTCGCTGTCGCGCTGGACGCCGAGGGCGTCGCGGTGCGGCGTCCGGAACTCGGCGTCCTGGTCGCCCGGGTACCGGCCGACGCGGAGGAGCGGGTGCGGGCCGGCGAGGCCGTCGCCGCCGTGGACGACGAGGCGGTGCGCCTGCGCAGCGCCGTGAAGTCCGAGGACGGCTTCTTCACCACGCACTTCATCAGCCCCTACTCCCGCTACCTCGCGCGCTGGTGCGCCCGGCACGGGCTCACGCCGAACCAGGTGACGACCGCCTCCCTGCTGGTCGCCCTGGTCGCCGCCGCCTGCGCCGCCACCGGCACCCGTCCCGGATTCGTCGCGGCGGGTGTGCTGCTCATCGCGTCCTTCGTACTGGACTGCACCGACGGGCAGCTCGCCCGCTACTCGCTGCAGTACTCCACGCTCGGCGCCTGGCTCGACGCCACCTTCGACCGTGCCAAGGAGTACGCGTACTACGCGGGCCTCGCGCTCGGCGCGGCCCGCGGCGGCGGCAGCGACGACGTGTGGGCGCTCGCCCTCGGCGCGATGGTCCTGCAGACCTGCCGCCACATGGTCGACTTCGCGTTCACCGAGGCCAACTACGACGCGGACGCGAAGACCAGCCCCACGGCCGCCCTGTCAGACCGGCTCGACCGGGTCGGCTGGACGGTGTGGATACGCAGGATCATCGTGCTGCCCATCGGCGAACGCTGGGCGCTGATCGCGATACTCACCGCGGCCGCCACACCGCGCGTCACCTTCGTGGTACTGATCATCGGCTGCGTCTTCGCCGCCTGCTACACCACCGCCGGCCGGGTCCTGCGCTCGCTGACCCGCAGAGCCGTACGCACCGACCGCGCCGCCGCCGCACTGGCCGAGCTCACCGACACCGGGCCCCTCGCCGAGGCCGTCGCCCGCCTGCTGCGCGGCCGCGGTCTGCCGGCCGCCGCCGCGGTGGGCGCGGCAGTGATGATCGCCACGTCACTGGCGGCCCCGGCGGGCAGCTGGTGGCCGCTCGCGGCCGCCGCCGTCTCCGTCGTCACCTCGGGTCTCGCCGTCGCGGGACCGCTCAAGGGCGCTCTCGACTGGCTGGTCCTGCCCCTCTTCAGGGTGACCGAGTACGGCACCGTGCTGGCCCTCGCGGCCGTCTCCGATGTGAACGGGGCCTTGCCGGCGGCTTTCTGTCTGGTTGCCGCGGTCGCCTACCATCACTACGACACGGTGTACCGCATCCGCGGCGGTACCGGGGCGCCCCCGCGGGCCCTGGTACGCGCGACGGGCGGGCACGAGGGAAGGACGCTGCTGGTCGCGGCCGCGTCCGCGGCCCTGGCGCACAGCACGGGATTCACGGTGGCGCTGACGGTTCTCGCCGTCGTACCAGCCCTGCTGGTGCTCACCGAGAGCATCCGCTTCTGGGTGTCCTCGGGGGCGCCCGCCCTGCACGACGAAACAGGAGAACCCGCATGATCGGCCTCGTGCTGGCGGCCGGCGCCGGACGGCGTCTTCGCCCCTACACCGACACCCTGCCCAAGGCCCTGGTGCCGGTGGACCCGGCGGGCGAGGGCAGGACAACGGTCCTGGACCTGACCCTGCGCAACTTCGCCGAGGTCGGGCTGACCGATGCCGTCGTCGTCGTGGGCTACCGCAAGGAGGCCGTGCACGAGCGCCTCACCGCGCTGGAGGCCAAGTACGGCGTCAAGCTCCACCTCGTCGAGAACGACAAGGCCGAGGAGTGGAACAACGCCTACTCCCTGTGGTGCGCCCGTGACGTGCTGGCCGAGGGCGCGATCCTCGCCAACGGCGACACGGTGCACCCCGTCTCCGTCGAGCAGACCCTGCTGGAGGCCCGCGGCGGCGCCCGCCGCATCATCCTGGCCCTGGACACGGTCAAGAAACTGGCCGACGAGGAGATGAAGGTCGTCACGGCCGAGGGGCAGGGCGTGCGGCGGATCACCAAGCTGATGGACCCCGCCGCGGCCACCGGCGAGTACATCGGCGTCACGCTCATCGAGAGCGCCGCCGCCGCCGACCTGGCCGACGCGCTGAAGGCCACCTACGAGCGCGACCCGCAGCTGTACTACGAGGACGGCTACCAGGAACTGGTCGACCGCGGCCTGCGCGTCGACGTCGCGCCCATCGGCGAGGTCCCCTGGGTCGAGATAGACAACCACGACGACCTGAACCGGGCCCGGGAGATCGCGTGCCGGTACTGACGAGGCTCATACCCTCGCCGGTCGTCGTCGACATCCGTGCCGGGGCACTCGACGACCTGGCGGTCGTCCTGGCGGACCAGCGGATATCCAGCTCCGGCCGGCTGGCCGTCGCGGTCAGCGGCGGTTCCGGCCAGGTGCTGCGCGAGCGGCTGGCCCCGGCGCTGCCCGGCGCCGAGTGGTTCGAGGTGGCCGGCGGCACCATCGACGGCGCCGTCGGACTCGCCGAGGCCATGCGCGGCAAGCGCTACGACGCCGTGGTGGCCCTGGGCGGCGGCAAGATCATCGACGCCGCCAAGTACGCGGCCGCCCGTGTCGGCCTGCCGGTGGTGGCCGTCGCGACCAACCTGGCGCACGACGGCCTGTGCTCGCCGGTGTCCACGCTGGACAACGACAACGGCCGCGGCTCCTACGGCGTGCCGAGCCCGATAGCCATGGTGATCGACCTCGACGTGGTACGCGAGGCCCCGGCCCGGTTCGTGCGGTCCGGCATCGGCGACGCGATCTCCAACATCTCCTGCATCGCGGACTGGGAGCTGTCCCACCGCGAGACGGGTGAGCCCATCGACGGCCTGGCCGCCGCGATGGCCCGTACCGCCGGCGAGTCCGTGCTGCGCCACCCCGGAGGCATAGGGGACGACGAGTTCCTGACCGTCCTCGCCGAGGCGCTGGTGCTCACCGGTATCGCCATGTCGATCAGCGGTGACAGCCGGCCCGCTTCGGGCGCCTGTCACGAGATCAGCCACGCGATCGACCTGCTCCACCCGCGGCGCGCCGCCGCCCACGGTGAACAGGTCGGCATCGGCGCCGCGTTCGCGATGTTCCTGCGCGGCGCCGAGGAACAGTCGAAGCTCTTCGCGGAGACGCTGCGCACTCATGGACTGCCGGTCACGCCGGGCGAGATCGGCTTCACCGAGGACGAGTTCGTCGAGGCCGTCGCCTACGCACCACAGACCCGCCCGGGGCGCTACACGATCCTCGAGCACCTGGAACTTTCCACCGACGAGATCAGGGACGCATACGCCGACTATGCCAAAACCATCGGTAGCTGAACTGCGCCCGGTCGTTCACCCCGCAGGGCTGAAGGACCGCCGCAGCGGTGAGCACTGGGCCGGGCGCATCTACATGCGCGAGATCTCCCTGCGCTGGACCCGCCATCTGGTGAACAGCCGGGTGACGCCCAACCAGCTCACGTATCTGATGATCGTCGCGGGCATCGCGGCCGGCGCGGCACTCCTGGTGCCGGGGCCGGTCGGAGCGGTGGCCGCGGCACTGCTGATCCAGCTGTACCTGCTGCTGGACTGCGTGGACGGCGAAGTCGCCCGCTGGCGCAAGCAGACCTCGATCACCGGCGTGTACCTGGACCGGGTGGGCCACTACCTGTCCGAGGCCGCGCTGCTGATCGGCTTCGGCGTGCGCGCCGCCGACCTGTTCCACCGGGACGGCGCGAGCACGCAGTGGGGCTGGGCGTTCCTCGGGACGCTGGCCGCGCTGGGCGCGATCCTGATCAAGGCGGAGACCGACCTGGTGGACGTCGCCCGCGCCCGCAGCGGCCTGCCCGCGGTGCAGGACGAGGCCTCCGTGCCGCGTTCGTCCGGTCTGGCGCTGGCCCGCCGTGCCGCGGCCGCCCTGAAGTTCCACCGCCTGGTCGGCGGGGTCGAGGCCTCGCTGCTGATCCTGGCCGCCGGTGTCGCGGACTCCTTCCACGGCGACCTGCTGTTCACCCGGATCGCGGTGTGCGCCCTGGCCGCCATAGCCGTCCTGCAGACGCTGCTGCACCTGGTCTCGATCCTCGCGTCGAACAGGCTGAGGTGAGCGCGGTGGGGACGTCGGCGGAATCCGTCCGCCTCGGCGCGGTGATCATCACCATGGGCAACCGTCCGGAGGAGCTGCGCGACCTGCTGGACTCGGTCGCCAAGCAGACCGGCCCGGCGATAGAGGTCGCCGTGGTCGGCAACGGCTCGCCGCTGCCCGAGCTGCCGCCCGGCGTGCGGTCCGTGGAACTGCCCGAGAACCTGGGCATACCCGGCGGACGCAACGTCGGCATCGAGGTCTTCGGGCCGGGCGGCCGGGACGTCGACGTCCTGCTGTTCCTGGACGACGACGGGCTGCTGCCCAACGAGGACACCGCGGTCCTGGTCCGTGAGGCCTTCGCCGACGACCCCCACCTCGGCATCGTCAGCTTCCGGATCGCCGATCCGGAGTCCGGCGTCACCCAGCGCCGCCACGTCCCCCGGCTGCGGGCCTCCGACCCGATGCGCTCCTCGCGTGTCACGACCTTCCTGGGCGGCGCCAATGCCGTCCGGACCAAGGTCTTCCAGCAGGTCGGCGGGTTGCCGGACGAGTTCTTCTACGCCCATGAGGAGACCGACCTCGCCTGGCGGGCCCTCGACGCGGGCTGGCTGATCGACTACCGCTCGGACATGGTCCTCTACCACCCGCTGACCGCCCCGAGCCGCCACGCGGTCTACCACCGCATGGTGGCCCGCAACCGCGTGTGGCTCGCCCGGCGCAATCTGCCCTGGACGCTGATACCGGCGTACCTGGGCGTCTGGATGCTGCTGACCCTGCTGCGGCGGCCGTCGCGACCGGCGCTGCGCGCCTGGTTCGGCGGGTTCCGGGAGGGCTGGACGACCCCCTGCGGCCCGCGCCGGCCCATGCGGTGGTCCACCGTCTGGCGGCTCGCCCGACTGGGCCGGCCCCCGATCATCTGACAAGCTCGAAAGTCGACAGGACACGGCGCGTCCGGTGCCCCCGCCGGACGCGCACCCACGGGACGAAAGTGTCGACAGTGAGCGAGACAACGCACGACGGTACGGTCGCCACGGGTGCCGGATCGGCGTCGTCCGCGGACGACGGTCTGACCCCGGCTGACCTCGCGGCCAAGTACGGCCTCGCCGTCAGCGGCGCCCGGCCGGGACTGCCCGCCTACGTGCGGCAGTTGTGGGGCCGCAGGCACTTCATCTCGTCGTTCGCCAGGGCCCGGGTCTCCGCGCAGTACACCCAGGCCCGGCTGGGCCAGCTGTGGCAGGTGCTGACGCCCCTGCTCAACGCCGCCGTCTACTACTTCATCTTCGGCCTGCTGCTCGGCACCGACCGCGGCGTGGACAACTTCATCGCGTTCCTGGTCACCGGGGTCTTCGTCTTCACCTACACGCAGTCCTCGGTGATGGCCGGGGTCCGCTCGATCTCCGGCAACCTCGGCCTGATCCGGGCGCTGCACTTCCCCCGGGCCTCGCTGCCGCTGGCGCTCACGCTCGTGCAGTTGCAGCAACTGCTGATGTCGATGTTCGTGCTGCTGGCCATCGTGCTCATGACCGGTGAGGTGCCGCGCACGGCCTGGCTGCTCGTCGTGCCGGCGCTGCTGCTGCAGTCGCTGTTCAACGCGGGACTCGCGATGGTCATGGCACGGCTGGGCAGCAAGATGACCGACTTGGCGCAGCTCATGCCGTTCATCCTGCGCACATGGATGTACACCTCGGGCGTGATGTACAGCATCACGCACTTCACGGCCCACGCCCCGGCGCCGGTCCAGCTGGCCCTGCAGCTCAATCCGGCGGCCGTCTACATCGACCTCGTACGCTTCGCGCTGATCGACAGCTTCACCGCGGACCAGCTGCCCCCGCATGTCTGGGCCGTCGCACTGGGCTGGGCTCTGGCGATGGGTGTCGGCGGTTTTGTGTACTTCTGGAAGGCCGAGGAGCGGTACGGCCGCGGCTGACCTCGAAATTCACCACGTGTTGGCCCCGCTGTAGTGAGGCGTGCGGTCGAAACGGTCATTCGGGACCTGTGTGGCTCCTGATTTTTACGGGACTTTGCCAGCACCCTGGAAGGCAACCCTCCGAATGTGCGTTGGAGCTTGCGGATCGACATCGTTGTGCACCCCGGCGCACGCCGGGGTGGCCCTGCGCCGTAAGCTGTAGCGGTACTCAATCGCCGGATCTCAGGTGATACGTCCGGAGAGTCGGTTCGGGTGCGCGGTGGCCCGGAGCAGGAGATATGGCAGCGGCGTGTCCGAAATTGGGTGTTATGGGCTATCAGTGTAGAACGGGGGATGTGACGGCTATGGCTCTGTGGACCCCTGGGGAGAAAGCGCCCACCGCCCGAACACCGGGATGTCCACGGTGACCGGCCTGCGCCCCGCGGCCTCGGGCGACACGGCCCCGGACACCCATTCACAGGCCGTCCTCGCCAAGGCGACCAGGGAGAACTTCCCCGTCGCCCCCTTCTTCCTGCCCCGCTCCTGGCGGGGTGACCTCATGGCGGTCTACGGCTACGCCCGGCTCGTGGACGACATCGGCGACGGCGACCTGGCCGGCGGCGGCCGCGAGGACGCCCTGCGCCTGGGGCTGCCCGCCGACGCCGCCGACGACCGCGTGGCCATGCTCGACGCCTTCGAGGCCGATCTGCGCCGGGTCTTCGACGGCCCGCCGGACACCGTCCGGCACCCCCTGCTCCGCGCCCTGCGGCCGACCGTGCAGCGGCACGGCCTCACCCCGGAGCCCTTTCTCGGCCTCGTGGAGGCCAATCGGCAGGACCAGCTCGTCCGCCGCTACGCCACGTACGAGGACCTGCTCGCCTACTGCGAGCTGTCGGCCAACCCGGTCGGCCGCCTCGTGCTGGGCATCACCGGCACCTCCACCCCCGAGCGGATCCGCCGCTCGGACGCGGTCTGCACCGCACTGCAGATCGTCGAGCACCTCCAGGACGTGACCGAGGACCTCGGCCGCGACCGCATCTACCTGCCCGCCGAGGACATGAAGCACTTCGGCGTGACCGAAACCGATCTCACCGCCGCGACCGCGGGCGCATCGGTGCGCGCGCTGGTGGCCCATGAGGCGGAACGCGCCCGCGATCTTCTGAATGAAGGCACCCCCTTGGTGGGTAGCGTCCACGGCAGGCTCAAGCTGCTGCTCGCCGGATTCGTCGGGGGAGGCCGCGCCGCCCTCCGGGCGATCGCGGACGCCGGGTACGACGTGCTGCCTGGGCCGCCGAAGGCGGGCAAGTACAGCCTCCTGCGCGAGGTGGGGTCGACATTGCGAAGAGAGGGGTGAGCCGGACAGTGAACGGCTCCGATCGCATGTCCGGACCGGTGCTCGCGGCGTACGCCTACTGCGAGAGCGTCACCGGCCACGAAGCCCGCAACTTCGCCTACGGCATCCGGCTGCTGCCCACCCCCAAACGGCAGGCGATGTCGGCTCTGTACGCCTTCTCCCGCCGGGTCGACGACATCGGCGACGGTGATCTCGCGCCCGCCGACAAGCAGGCCAGGCTGGACCAGACGCGCGCGGCGCTGGCCCGGGTCCGCGCCGGCGAGGTCACCGAGGAGGACACCGACCCCGTGGCGGTGGCCCTCGCCGACTCCGCGCGGCGCTTCCCGATCCCGCTCGGCGGGCTGGACGAGCTCATCGACGGCGTCCAGATGGACCTGCGCGGCGACACCTACGAGACCTGGGAGGACCTGGCGGCCTACTGCCGCTGTGTCGCCGGCGCCATCGGCCGGCTCTCGCTCGGCGTCTTCGGGACGGCGACCTCCGCGGAGGAGCGCGAGCGCGCGGCCGAGTACGCCGACACCCTGGGGCTCGCCCTGCAACTCACCAACATCCTGCGGGACCTGCGCGAGGACGCGGGCAACGGGCGTACCTACCTGCCCGCCAACGACCTGGCGAAGTTCGGCTGTTCGGAGGGATTCCACTCCGACACCCCGCCGCAGGGCGCGGACTTCGCCGGCCTGATCGAGTTCGAGGTGCGCCGGGCCCGCGCCCTGTTCGCCGACGGCTACCGGCTGCTGCCCATGCTGGACCGCCGCAGCGGTGCCTGCGTCTCCGCGATGGCGGGCATCTACCGCCGGCTGCTGGAGCGCATCGCCGCCGACCCCGAGGCCGTGCTGCGCGGCCGGGTCTCGCTTCCCGCCCACGAGAAGGCGTACGTCGCGGCCCGCGGCCTGGCCGGACTCGACGCCCGCCGGGCGGCCAGGAGGCGCGTGTGACGCCCGCCCCAGCGGCCACGGGCGCGGCCGCCGCTCCCGGCGGCCCGTCCGGACCGGGCACGGAATCCGCTCCGCCGCGGACGAACCTGTTTTTCCGCCCCGGCGTGGCAACCGGCACCGTGTCCGGCGCGTCACTGTCGGCAACGGTACGGCGCGCCCCGCGGGGCGTGCCGAGGGGGAGGGCGGATGGCTGAGCACACGGCGGTCGTGGTCGGGGGCGGGCTCGCGGGCACGACCGCGGCCCTGGCCCTGGCCGACGCCGGGCTGCGCGTCACCCTGCTGGAGACGCGGCCCCGGCTGGGCGGCCTCGCCTTCTCGTTCCGGCGCGGCGACCTGACCGTCGACAACGGCCAGCACGTCTTCCTGCGCTGCTGCGACGCCTACCGCGGCTTCCTCGACAGGATCGACGCGACCGACCTCGTCACCGTGCAGGACCGGCTCGACGTGCCCGTGCTCGACGTCGGCGGCGCGCGACCGCGGCTCGGCCGGTTGCGCCGTGCCGCGCTCCCGGTTCCACTGCACCTGGCCGCGAGCCTGGCCACCTACCCGCACCTGTCGCTCGCCGAGCGCGCCTCCGTCGGCCGGGCCGCGCTGGCGCTGCGCGGACTGGACCTGGACGATCCCGCGCTGGACGCCGTGGACTTCGGCAGCTGGCTGAGCCGGCGCGGGCAGTCGCCCCGCACGATCGAGGCCCTGTGGGACCTGGTCGGCGTCGCGACGCTCAACGCCACCGCCGACCGGTCCTCGCTCGCGCTGGCCGCGAAGGTCTTCAAGACCGGCCTGCTCTCCGACCCCGGCGCCGCCGACATCGGCTGGGCCGCCCGTCCGCTCGGCGAGCTGCACGACGACCGGGCCCGCACGGCCCTGGACAAGGCCGGCGTGCGCACCCTGCTGCGCGCCCGCGTCACCTCGGTCACCCGCACGGACGCGGCCGAGCCGGTACGGTCCGGCGCGGCCGCCGACACCCGCGGGAGCGGCGAGGGCGGCGTGGTCTGGGAGGTCGAGGCCGAGACCGGCCCCGGCCGCGGCGAGCGCGTCACCGCCGACGTCGTGGTGCTGGCCGTCCCGCAGCAGGAGGCGCACGGACTGCTGCCCGCGGGCGCCCTGGAGGACCCGGGCGCCCTGCTGCGCATCGGCACCGCGCCGATCCTCAACGTCCACGTCGTCTACGACCGCGAGGTGCAGCGGCAGCCGTTCTTCGCGGCCCTGGGCAGCCCCGTGCAGTGGGTCTTCGACCGTACGGAGCCCTCCGGGCTCACCGGCGGCGGCCAGTACCTCGCCCTGTCCCAGTCCGCGGCCGAGGAGGAGATCGACCTCCCGGTGGCGGAGCTGCGCAAGCGGTACCTGCCCGAGCTGGAGCGCCTGCTCCCGGCCGCGCGTGACGCGGTCGTCCGCGACTTCTTCGTCACCAGGGAGCGGACGGCGACCTTCGCGCCCGCCCCCGGTGTCGGCGCCCTGCGCCCCGGGACCCGTACCCGGGCACCGGGTGTGTGGCTCGCCGGTGCGTGGACTGCCACCGGCTGGCCCGCGACCATGGAAAGCGCAGTCCGCAGCGGTTTGCAAGCCTCCCGAGCAGCTTTGACCGCACTCCGCCATCCCTTCGACCCACGCCCCTTCGAAATCGAGGGCCTGGAGCCGGCATGAGCCTCACCAGTGCAACCCGAGGAGACAATGTGACCGCTGGCCACGAGCAGATGAACGCGGGCGTCGACAGAGCGACCGTGACCGCGCTGCTGGAGCGCGGCCGCGAGCTGTCCACGCCGGTGCTGCGCGCCGCCGTGGACCGTCTCGCACCCCCCATGGACACCGTCGCCGCCTACCACTTCGGGTGGATCGACGCCGCGGGCAACCCCACCCACGGTGACAGCGGCAAGGCCGTCCGTCCCGCACTCGCCCTGCTCTCCGCCGAGGCCGCGGGCGCGGGCCCGGAGACCGGCATCCCCGGCGCGGTCGCGGTCGAGCTGGTGCACAACTTCTCGCTGCTGCACGACGACCTGATGGACGGCGACGAGCAGCGCAGGCACCGCGACACGGTCTGGAAGGTGCACGGCCCCGCCCAGGCCATCCTGGTCGGTGACGCGCTGTTCGCGCTCGCGAACGAGATCCTGCTGGAGCAGGGCACCGCGGAGGCCGGCCGGGCCACCCGGCGGATCACCACCGCCACCCGGAAGCTGATCGACGGTCAGGCACAGGACATCTCCTTCGAGCACCGTGAGCGGGTCACCGTCCAGGAGTGCCTGGAGATGGAGGGCAACAAGACCGGCGCCCTGCTGGCCTGCGCCTCGTCCATCGGCGCGGTGCTCGGCGGCGCCTCCGAGGCGGATGCCGACGCCCTGGAGGAGTACGGGTACCACCTGGGCCTGGCCTTCCAGGCCATCGACGACCTGCTGGGCATCTGGGGCGACCCGGCGGCGACCGGCAAGCAGACCTGGAGCGACCTGCGCCAGCGCAAGAAGTCGTTGCCCGTGGTGGCCGCGCTGGCCGCGGGGGGTCCGGCCTCGGAGCGCCTGGCCGAGCTGCTGGCAGCGGATGCGAAGGCCGCGGATTCGTTGGACCGTAATGATATTGAGTCCTTCGACGAGGAAGAGTTCGCGACGAGGGCGGCGTTGATCGAGGAGGCTGGGGGTCGGGAGTGGACATCCCAGGAGGCCCGACGTCAGTACGCCACCGCAATTTCCGCACTCGACAAAATGGACATGTCGGGTGAAGTTCGCCGTAAGCTCGTGGGCCTGGCGGATTTTGTGGTGGTTCGCGAGAAGTAAGGACGTAGGTGGAGCGCAGTACGTCGCCGGCCGGTAGCCAATAGCGGCCGACGGCAGCCCCAACACCGCAGACAGAACGACTGTGCAAAGGGGAAGCCATGACAGCGACGACCGACGGCGGTTCCGGGGGCATCGCGGCCTCCGGGGCACCCTCGGCCAGCACGAAGGCAGCGGGCAGACCGACGCGTCAGACGTCCGGTTCGTCACGGGACGGTACGACACGTCCGGTCGAGGAGGCGGCGGCACACGCGGCGCGCCGCGCCACCGACCACCTGCTGGCCCGTCAGCACCCTGACGGATGGTGGAAGGGCGACCTCGAGACCAATGTGACGATGGACGCCGAGGACCTGTTGCTCCGTCAATTCCTCGGTATCCAGGACGAACGGGTCGTCGCGGCCGCCGCCCGCTGGATCAGGTCCCAGCAGCGCGGCGACGGCGCCTGGCCGACGTTCCACGGCGGCCCCGGCGACGTCTCGGCCACCGTCGAGGCGTACGTCGCGCTCCGGCTCGCGGGAGACGCGCCTGACGCTCCGTGGATGGCTTCGGCCTCCGCCTTCGTGCGCGAGCAGGGCGGTGTCGCCCGGGCCCGGGTGTTCACCAGGATCTGGCTCGCCCTGTTCGGCTGGTGGCGCTGGGAGGACCTGCCCGAGCTGCCGCCGGAACTGATCTTCCTGCCCAAGTGGGCCCCGCTCAACATCTACTCGTTCGCCAGCTGGGCCCGGCAGACCATCGTGCCGCTCACCGTCGTCGCCGCCCACCGGCCGGTGCGGCCGGTCTCCTTCGGACTCGACGAACTGCACGTCGACCCGGCGCGGCCGAACCCGCCGGTCAAGCGCGCCTTCCTCGGCAGCTGGGACGGGGTGTTCCAGCGGATCGACCGGGCCCTGCACGCCTACCGCAAGGTCAGCGTCCGCCCGCTGCGCCAGGCCGCACTGCGCTCCGCGGCCCGCTGGATCATCGAGCGGCAGGAGAACGACGGCTGTTTCGGCGGCATCCAGCCTCCCGCCGTCTACTCGGTGATCGCGCTCCATCTGCTCGGCTACGACCTCGACCACCCCGTGCTCCGCGCCGGCCTGCGGGCGCTGGACGACTTCGCGGTCTGGCCGGACGACGACACGCGCATGATCGAGGCGTGCCAGTCGCCGGTCTGGGACACCTGTCTGGCCGCCATCGCCCTGGCCGACGCGGGGGTCCCGGCCGACCACCCGGCACTGGTCAAGGCGGCCGAGTGGATGCTCGGCGAGCAGATCAGCAAGCGCGGCGACTGGGCCGTGCAGCGGCCCGACCTGCCCTCCGGGGGCTGGGCGTTCGAGTTCGAGAACGACACCTACCCCGACATCGACGACACGGCCGAGGTCGTCCTCGCCCTGCTGCGCGTCGACCACCCCGAGCCGGGCAGGGTGCGGTCCGCCGTCGAGCGCGGCGTGCGCTGGAACCTGGGGATGCAGTCCAAGAACGGTGCCTGGGGCGCGTTCGACGCCGACAACACCAGCCGCTTCCCCAACCGGCTGCCCTTCTGCGACTTCGGCGAGGTCATCGACCCGCCCTCGGCCGACGTGACCGCGCACGTGGTCGAGATGCTGGCCGCCCTCGGTCTGGAGCACGACCCCCACACCCGGCGCGGCATCGACTGGCTGCTGGCCGAACAGGAGCCCAACGGGGCCTGGTTCGGCCGCTGGGGCGTCAACTACATCTACGGCACGGGGTCGGTGGTCCCCGCCCTCGTCGCGGCCGGGCTGCCGGGCAGTCACCCCGCCGTCCGGCGGGCCGTGTCCTGGCTGGAGTCCGTGCAGAACGAGGACGGCGGCTGGGGTGAGGACCTGCGGTCCTACTCCTCCGCCGACTGGGTCGGCCGCGGCGAGTCCACCCCCTCCCAGACCGCCTGGGCGCTGATGGCCCTGCTGGCGGCCGGGGAGCGGGAGAGCGAGGCGGTCACGCGCGGCGTGCGCCGGCTCGTCGACACGCAGAAGGAGGACGGCTCCTGGGACGAGCCGTACTTCACGGGCACCGGCTTCCCGCGGGACTTCTCCATCAACTACCACCTCTACCGCATGGTGTTCCCGCTCACCGCCCTCGGGCGCTATGTGCACGGGGAGCCCTTCGGCGGAGTTCGGAAGGGGGACTGATGGGGCCGTCCGGCCCACCTCTGCTCATCGTCTGCGCGCTGCGGATGGAGCGGTTCGCACTGCGCGGCGGAGGCCGTGCGCGCGCCGCGGCGGGGGTCTCCTCGCGCCGTGCCAAGGGGGAGGGACCTCCGGTCGTCTTCGTGCGCACGGGCATGGGACCGCAGGCGGCCGAGCGCGCCGTCACCGAGGCGCTGCGCGACCCCGCGCTGGACGGGGCCCCCGTCCTCACCACCGGCTTCTGTGCCGGACTGGCCACCGGAATGCGGCCCGGCGACGTGGTCGTCGCCGACGGCCCGCAGGACGGTGCAACACTGGCCGCCGCGCTCAAGGCGGCCGGGCACACCGTGCACATCGGCCGGCTCGCGGAGTCCGACCATGTGGTACGGGGACCGGAGCGGTTGGCGCTCCGGTCCACCGGCGCCATCGCCGTCGACATGGAGTCGGCGGCGATGATGCGGGCCGCGCTCGCCCGGGGTCCACGCCCGGTCGCGGCGGCCCGTGTGGTCGTCGACACGCCCGAGTTCGAGCTCGTGCGCCTCGGCACCCTCCGCACCGGGATCACCGCGTTCCGTGTACTGAGGGATCTTCTTCCCGCGTTCCTTGATTGGCACCGCTCTACCGCGCTCCCCTGGAGGTGAGCTAGATGGCCATGCCTCTTCGTCAGTCCATCCGGGTCGGCACCTATCTCTTCGAACAGAAAATGCTCCGCAGGCGCGAGAAGTTCCCTCTCATCGTCGAACTGGAGCCGCTCTTCGCCTGCAACCTGAAATGCGAGGGCTGCGGGAAGATCCAGCACCCCGCCGGCGTGCTCAAGCAGCGCATGCCCGTCGCCCAGGCGGTCGGCGCCGTACTGGAATCCGGTGCGCCGATGGTCTCCATCGCCGGTGGAGAACCGTTGATGCACCCGCAGATCGACGAGATCGTGCGGCAGTTGGTGGCGAAGAAGAAGTACGTCTTCCTCTGCACCAACGCCATGCTGCTGCGCAAGAAGATGGAGAAGTTCACACCGTCGCGGTATTTCGCGTTCGCCGTGCACATCGACGGCCTGCGCGAGCGGCACGACGAATCGGTGGCCAAGGAGGGCGTCTTCGACGAGGCCGTCGAGGCGATCAAGGAGGCCAAGCGGCGCGGCTTCCGGGTCACCACGAACTCGACCTTCTTCAACACCGACACCCCGCAGACCATCATCGAGGTGCTCAACTTCCTCAATGACGAGCTCGAGGTCGACGAGATGATGATCTCGCCGGCGTACGCCTACGAGAAGGCTCCCGACCAGGAGCACTTCCTCGGCGTCGAGCAGACCCGCGAGCTGTTCCGGAAGGCCTTCTCCGGCGGCAACCGGGCGCGGTGGCGGCTCAACCACAGTCCGCTCTTCCTGGACTTCCTGGAGGGGAAGGTCGACTTCCCCTGCACCGCGTGGGCCATTCCCAACTACTCGCTCTTCGGCTGGCAGCGCCCCTGCTACCTGATGAGCGACGGGTACGTGACCACGTACAAGGAGCTCATCGAGGACACCGACTGGAGCAAGTACGGCCGCGGCAAGGACCCGCGCTGCGCCAACTGCATGGCGCACTGCGGCTACGAGCCGACGGCCGTGCTCGCCACGATGACCTCCCTCAAGGAGTCCATCAGGGCGGGCCGCGAGACCGTCGCCGGAAACCGCGGGAAGTGACGTCGCGATGACAGCAGTCGAGCGTGTGTCGCTCGGCCTGCCCTCCGTACCGGCCCGACCGCTCGCGGAGCGCCGCCGTTCGCGGCGCATCCAGGTCGGGCCGGTGGCGGTGGGCGGCGACGCCCCGGTCTCCGTCCAGTCGATGACGACGACACCGACCGCCGACGTCAACGCCACCCTGCAGCAGATCGCCGAACTGACGGCGGCCGGTTGCCAGATCGTGCGGGTCGCCTGCCCCTCGCAGGACGACGCGGACGCACTGCCGCAGATCGCGAGGAAGTCGCAGATCCCGGTGATCGCGGACATCCACTTCCAGCCGAAGTACGTGTTCGCGGCGATCGACGCGGGGTGTGCGGCGGTGCG